>QHBU01000081.1 GCA_003244045.1 Candidatus Aeolococcus gillhamiae | reverse complement strand
GCATCGGCAACAGCGGCCCGCTGCCCGAGGAGGTGTCGGCGCGCATCGAGTCCGAGGACCTCGCGGTGGCGGCGGTGCTCAGCGGCAACCGCAACTTCGAGGGCCGAATCCACCCGCAGGTGAAGGCGGCGTACCTCGCGTCGCCCCCGCTGGTGGTGGCGTACGCGCTCGCCGGGACCCTTGACATCGATCTCACGAGCGAGCCGCTCGGGCGCGGCAAGGACGGCGCCGACGTCTTCCTCAGCGACATCTGGCCCACCGCCGAGGAGATCGCCGACGCCACCACCCGCGGTCTGCAGCAGTCGATGTTCCACGACGAGTACGCGCGCATCTTCGACGGCGACGAGCACTGGCAGAAGCTGCCGGCTCCGACCGGCGCGATGTTCGTGTGGGAGGACGACTCGACGTACGTGCGCGAACCGCCGTTCTTCGCCACCGCCGGAGAGCAACCCACGCCGCCCGAGGCCATCGAGAACGCCCGCGTGCTCGCCGTGCTCGGCGACTCGATCACCACCGATCACATCTCGCCGGCGGGCAGCATCGCGCCGAGTTCCCCGGCCGCGCAGTACCTGCGCGAGCACGGCTTGGAGTTGCGCGACTTCAACACCTACGGCGCGCGGCGCGGCAACCACGAGGTGATGATACGCGGCACCTTCGCGAACATCCGCCTGCGCAACGCCCTTGCCGGTGGCAGGGAGGGCGGCTGGACCACCCACCTCGACAGCGGCGAGCTGATGTCCATATACGACGCCGCAATGCGCTACGCATCCGAGGGTGTCCCGCTGATCATCCTCGCCGGTCGCGAGTACGGCTCGGGATCGTCGCGTGACTGGGCCGCCAAGGGACCGATGCTGCAGGGCGTCCGCGCGGTCATCGCCCAGTCGTTCGAGCGCATCCACCGCAGCAACCTCGTGGGCATGGGCGTGCTCCCGCTGCAGTTCCGCGACGGTGACTCCGTTGAGTCCCTGGAGCTGCAGGGCACCGAGCGCTACACCATCAGGGGAGTGGCCGAGGCCGGTCCCGGCGTGATCATTGAGGTGACCGCCGGCGGGGAGGGCGGCGACACCACCTTCGAGACGATCTGCCGCCTCGACAGCGCCACCGATGTCGAGTATTTCCGGGCCGGCGGCATCCTTCTGCACGTGCTTCGTCAATTGATGGCCGGGTGATCTGACGTTCCTTAACGGGCCTTGACACTTCTTTCGTGCGCAACAGTCGACAGCGGTCCCGCGGGCAGCGATATTAGGCGGCGCAGCTGGCGCGTTTGCTGCATTCAGTCCAGATCCATCCGTCCGCAAGGAGCACCTCACCGCACATGAAGCGACCCGCCGCCTCCGTGCTGCTCCTCGCCGGTGGGATCGTCGTCCTCATCGGATTGCCGCTGCAATGGTCCACGGCGATCGTCGGAGACCTGACGCTGGCCTCGCGCCGCGGCCTCGACTACGCCGGCTATGACGTCGGCACCACCGTGGCCCTCGGCATCCTGCTCGTCGTCGCCGCCTTCGCTGTCGCGGCGGGTCAGCGCTGGGGTCACCTGCTCGCCGTCGCGGTCGCCGTCATGGCCGCGCTGTGGGCAGCTCTTGTGTTTTTCGCCGCGGCGAATCCCATCGACGGCTCCAGCTCTGGAGTCACGGTCTCCGTGGGGGCGGGGGTCTACGTGACGGCAGCGGGTGCGCTGCTGGGCTTGATCGGGGCTGTTCTGGGACTTCGCGGCCGTAGCGTCGCCGTCGTCACGTCGGGAGTGCCGTCGAGCGTCTGACAGAGGGCGGAGGCCGCCCGGGAGGGGATAGGCTGTGGTCCGGCGACAGGGAGCTGTCGCCGGCCACGGTCAACCTCAGTCCATCCCACCCGTCCTGTCGAGGAACGCCGATGAAGCCCGCCCCGCGTACATGGCAGGTCTCCGACTCCGCGCCGCTGCCCGGCCATCCGCCGCTCCTCGGTCGCATCCTCGCCGCGCGCGGACACGACGACGGCAGCGCCGCGATCTTCCTGGACAGCGCCGCCATCTTCCATGACCCGCTCGGCCTGCGCGGCATGGGGGCGGCGGTGGAGGTGCTCGGCTCGTCGATCCGCGCCGGCGAGCGCATCGCGGTGTACGGCGACTACGACGCCGACGGCGTCACCGCCTGCGCGATGCTGAGCCGCGCGCTGCGCCGCGCCGGCGTCGACACCGTGCCGTACATCCCCAACCGCATGAGCGAGGGCTACGGGCTGCACGGTGCCGCGCTCGCCGAGCTGTACACGCAGGACGTGCGCTGCGTCATCACCGTCGACTGCGGCACCAGCAGCGTCGACGTCGCGGCGGCGCGGCCGCAGGGGATGCGCCTGGTGGTCACCGACCACCATCTGCCGCTCGCACCCGACGGCGCTCCGCCGGCGCTCGCGCCTGCCGACGCGCTCATCAATCCCAAGCAACCGGGGTGCGAGTACCCGTTCGACGGCCTCGCCGGCGCCGGGGTCGCGTGGAAGCTCCTCGCCGCGCTCGAGGATGCCGGCCTGGTGTTACCCGGCAGCACCGACGACGGCCTCGGGCTGGCCGCCCTCGGCACCGTCGCCGACATGATGCCGCTGCGTGGCGAGAACAGGCTCATCGTGCAGCGCGGCCTGCCACGGCTGCGCGACCACACCGGCATTCGCGCGCTCTGCCAGGCGGCCGGCATATCCGGCGACCTGCGCGCCACCGACATCGGCTTCGGCATCGGTCCGCGCATCAACGCCGCCGGGCGGATGGAGGACGCCAAGCTGGCGCTCGACCTCTGCCTCTGCGACGACGAGGATGTGGCCGTCGACCTGGCGGCGCGGCTCGACGCGCAGAACCGCGAGCGGCAGGGGGCGGTCGCAGTGGCCATGGCGGAGGCGGAGGGGATGGTCGCCGCGCTGCCCGAGGATGACCCGGCGATCGTGCTGGGCAGCCCGGACTGGCCGATGGGGATTGTCGGGCTGGTCGCCGGGCGCCTCACCGAGAAGTACGCGCGGCCCAGCTTTATCGTCTGCCTCGATCCTACGGAGGCCAAGGGATCGGCGCGATCGATCGCCGCGGTCCACATCGTCGAAGCGCTCGACGGCGCCGCCGCAACGCTGCTGCGCTACGGCGGTCACAAGGTCGCCGCCGGCTTCAGCCTCGAGGCGGCCCGCTTCGACGAGTTCGCCGACGCGGTCCGCGCGGCGGTGGCCCAGCAGCTCGGCGACCTGCCCCGCGAGCGGGTTGTGGCCATCGACGGCAGCATCACTACCGCCGAGTGCGTCCCGGGCACGTGCGACCTCCTCGATCTGCTCGAACCGTGCGGCCAGGGCAACGCCGCGCCGGTGCTGGCGATGCGCGACTGCGCGGTGCTGTCGACGAGCACCTTTGGCGCCGACTCTCAGCACCTGCGCGTGGCGCTCAGCGACGGCAACGGCATCATCGAGGCGATCGCGTTCTTCAAGCCGCTCCTCGCCGACCACCTGCCCCGAGGCCGCCGCGTCGACGTCTGCGTCGCGCTCGAGCGCGACGAGTGGCAGGGGATGGTGCGGGTCCGCGCCCGGCTGCGTGACATCCGCCCGGCGCGCCTCGAGCCGGTGGTCGAGCTCGCGGGCACGCGAGTGCAGCGGGTCGCGGCCGCGGGCCCGGCCGCCCCGGCCTCCTAGACCCCTTCCGGACCCCGTCCCGGCGGCGTTGCACTGTGTGCGAGTCCAGGTTTACGCTGGGAGACATCACCATGCCGAACGTCCTCGACATCGACGGCCTCACCACCAACATCCGACTCACTCGCTCCACCGTCCACGCGGTCGACGGCATCTCCTTGCACATCGCACCCGGCGAGACGCTGGGATTGGTCGGCGAATCCGGCTGCGGGAAGAGCATCACCGGCATGTCCATCATGAAATTGCTGCCGCCCGGCGGCCAGATCGTTGGTGGCAGCGTGACCTTGAACGGTCGCAACCTCGTCCCCCTGGCGGAGCGGGAGATGCGCGAGCTGCGCGGCAACGACGTCGCGGTCATCTTCCAGGACCCGATGACCTCTTTCAACCCGACCATGACCGTCGGCAACCAGATTGCAGAGGCGCTGCGCATCCACGAGCACGTCACTGCTGAGCAGGCAAGAGGGCGCGCCATCGAGGTCCTCGGACTCGTGGGCATGCCCCGACCGCAGGAGCGTTTCGGCGACTACCCGCACCAGCTGTCCGGCGGTCTGCGGCAGCGCTGCATGATCGCGATGGCTTTGGTGTGCGCGCCCAGCCTGCTCATTGCTGACGAGCCCACCACCGCTCTGGATGTCACGATCCAGGCCCAGATCCTGGACCTCCTCGATGACCTGCGGCGCCGGCTTCAGATGGCGGTGCTGCTCATCACCCATGACATGGGCGTGATCGCCGGCCGCGCTGACCGCGTTGCGGTCATGTACGCGGGCAAGATTGTCGAAGAGGCGGAGACGAGGACCCTGTTCGCACAGATGCGCCATCGCTACACAGAGGCCCTAGTCGACGCCATCCCTCGACTCGACCAGGAGACCTCGAGCGAGCTGTACAGCATTCCGGGCCTGCCCCCCGACCTCACCAACCCGCCGGCGGGGTGTCGCTTTGCGGCGCGCTGTCGCTTCGACACCGAGATATGTCACACGCAGGAGCCTCCGTTGGTCGAACACGAGCCGGGTCATCGCTATGCCTGTCACCATCCTGCTGAGGTCGACACTGCAGAGCCCGCCCCGGCGCCGGTGCGGACCGCGTGACCGGCGGCGCTGTGGCCGACGCACCGGTGCCAGAGAGCCCAACCGGGATCCGGCCCTACCTCGAGGTTCGCCACCTGGTCAAGGAGTTCCCAGTCACGGTCGGTGCTGTCCTGCGGCGCCGCGTCGGCAGCGTGCACGCCGTGTCGGACGTCTCATTCAGCGTCAGTCCCGGCGAGACATTCGGCCTGGTGGGGGAATCGGGCTGCGGCAAGACCACCACGGGGCGAATGATCGTCGCCCTCGAGGAGCCGACCTCCGGCTCGATCAACATCGACGGCGAGGACATCGCCGCTATGCCGTGGCGCCTGCTGCGCCGTCGCAGGCGCCACATGCAGATGATGTTTCAGGATCCCTACGCGTCGCTGGACCCGCGCATGCGGGTCTCGACCATCCTCCGCGAGCCTCTCGCCATCCAGAAACTGGGTACTCGAGCGGAGCAGCGCGACCGCGTCTCCGAGCTGCTCGCCGACGTTGGGCTCGCCCACGCGGCCATGGATCGCTATCCCCACGAGTTCTCCGGCGGTCAGCGCCAGCGCATCGGCCTGGCGCGTGCCCTGGCAATGCAGCCCAAGTTGGTCGTCGCGGACGAGCCCGTGTCGGCTCTCGACGTCTCCATCCGCTCTCAGATCCTCAACCTGATGAACCGGCTCCAGGAGAAGTACGGCCTCACGTACGTGATCATCTCCCACGACCTCTCGGTGGTGAAGTACATGGCCGACCGCATCGGGGTGATGTACCTGGGCAAGCTCGTGGAGATCGGCAGTGGGGACGATATCTATGCGCGGCCGGCGCACCCCTACACCAGCGGCTTGGTCAGCGCCATTCCCATCCCGGATCCGCAGGTGGAGCGCAGCAAGCGAGTCGACACTCCCAAGGGCGAGATCCCGTCGGCGATCGATCCTCCGTCGGGATGTCGCTTCCGCACTCGCTGCCCGCGCGCGCAGACCCTGTGCGCTGAGGTGGAGCCACCGCTGCGTCCATTCGGTCCGCAGCACCAGGCCGCCTGCCACTTTCCACTCCTGCCGCCGGTGGGTGAGGCCGCCTAGCAACTCACCGTTTCTGCAGGCGCACCTCCAGCGCGTCACGCAGGCCATCGCCGACGAAGTTGAAAGCGATCACGGTCAGCACGATCGCGATGCCGGCGGGATAGATCAGCCACCAATAGCCGTCGGCGTAGTAGGTGACACCGTCTGACAGCATCGCCCCCCAGTTCGTCGCCGGTGGGGGGATCCCCAGTCCAAGGAAACTGAGCGAGGCCACCAGCAGGATCGCGTCGGCCACCTGGAAGGTGGCATTGACGATGATGGTTCCAACGGTGTTGGGAATGATGTGCCGCAGGACTGTGCGCGTGCCACCGCCACCCATCATGGTCACGGCCTGAACGTATTCTCGGCTGCGCAGGCTCAGCGTCTCCGCCCTCACCAGGCGTGCCGGTATCAGCCATGCAACCACGGCAACCACCAGGATGAGCACGAACATGTTCACCGGCGCCAGCGCCACCGCGAGAAACAGCAGAAGGAACAAGCCTGGTACTGCCAGGAAGGCATCGACGATGCGCATCATGACCGTGTCGACGAAGCCTCCGACGTATCCAGAGATCGCCCCGTACAGAACGCCGAATGTTGTCGCAATGAACGCGGCGGCGAGACCAACCTCGATGGACGTCTGGCCGCCGATCATGAGCCTGCCGATGAGGTCGAAGCCAAGCTGGTCGGTACCCAGATGATGGGCGGTGCCCGGCGTGATGAACTGGTTGTTCAGGTTGGTAGTGGTCTGGTCCGTGCTGTACACAAGGGGGCCGACGAAACAGAACAACACCATGAAGACGATGATGCCCAGGCCGAGAACGGCGAGGCGGTGCTCGAGGAAGACGTCCACGGCGAGCCGCCAGACGCCGCGGGTTTCGAAGGCGGGAACCAAGTCCTGGATCTCCGCGGGCGCGTCGACGGGCGCGGCCTGGATCGAGGCATCGCGCGCGTCTGCGGCGAGGGGGCCGACGCTCATCTCGTCAGAGCCTCACGCGCGGATCCGCGACCGCGTACATGATGTCGGCCGCGAGGTTGCCGAGCACCGTGCCGAACGCCGCGACGACGATGATCCCGAGGATCACGGGGAAGTCGTTGGTCAGCGCGGCATTCCAAAAGCGCAGTCCCAGGCCGGGATAGTTGAAGAGCGCCTCGGTGATCAGGGCACCGCTGAAAATGAACCCGACCGAAAGCCCGATGAGCGTGATGATCGGGATCAGGGCATTGCGCAGGACATGGACGTAGAGAACGCGGTTGTTCGACGCTCCCTTGGCGCGGGCGGTGCGCACGTAGTCCTGCACCATGTTCTCGAGAGTGGACGAGCGCATGTAGCGACTGAAGGACGCGATGGTAATCAGCGACAGGGTGGCCACCGGCAGGACGATGGAGGACAACTGGCCGAGGAGGTCGCCGACATTCTCCCCTTGCGGCCCTTCCGCCGGGAGAAGATGCAGGGTGAAGGAGAACAGTCCGATGAGGAGGATGCCCAGCCAGAACACGGGCATCGAGTAGAAGATGAAGGTCGCGCCGGTCAGGGCGTAGTCATCAACCTTGTTGCGACGCACCGCTTGATAGATGCCAAGCGGCACCGCCACCACGATGGCCACCGCGTAGCTCAGGCCCACCAGCAGCATCGTCTTGGGGATGTCCTGAGCGAGGATCGAGCCGACACTTTGGTTCAGCTTGTAGGAGAAACCGAAGTCTCCACGGATCACGTGGGTCAGGTAGGCCCAGTACTGGAGCGGAAGCGCCTGGTCCAGCCCGTTGTCATGGTTGAACTGAGCTATCTGCGCGGCGTTCGCCCGCGGGCCGAGGATGGCACGGGCCGCGCCGCCCGGCAACACGTGCAACAACAGGAAGATTCCCATCGTCACCAGGAGGGTGACAAAGAGGGCCTGGATCAGTCGCCGGATGATGTACCCGACCATCTGTTCCGCTCTTACCTGTTACGCGGGGCGGCACACGCCAGGGATGCCAGGGCAAGCCCGGCACCCCTGTGTCTGCGTGTCGTTGGAACGTTCACTGCCCGAAGAACGTTCAGGACCAGGACCACTCCTCGGGGTAGATCTGCAGAAGTGGATCCAGCGGGCCCACGCCCTGCAGGTGGCTGTTGATCTCGTTCAGCGCGTAGTAGGCGGTCGGCATCCAGATGACCGGCAGTTGCTTGGCGGCGTAGTCCTCGTATGCCTTGAGCGCTTGGACGTCATTGCTCACCTCGCTGTTGTTGATGAGCTGGTCCATCTGGGGGTCGCTGTAACCGTTGGCGTTGGAGCCCGCCCCTGTCGCCCAGAGGAGGTCACCTGTCGGGTAGTAATCAGGTGCGTACACCCATCCGCCGCCCCAGAACTCCATGTCCCACTTGCAATCCTGACCGGCTGCGCAAGGAATCGCCGTCCCGATCACGCTGTTGAAGGTGTTCGTGGAGAGGATGATCTGGATCCCGGCCTTGGCGAAATCGGTCTTGAACTGGGCCATCTCGTTGTCAATCGGGGCCGTACCACTAGCGTACTCGAGGTGGAAGGAAGCCTTGGCTCCCGCCGCCACACCGGGACCACACTGGTTGTCGGCGCCCCCTGGCGAGCTGCACACGCTGATGCCGCCCGGATTGACTGTCCATCCATGCGACTGGAGCAGAGAGACGGCTGCACTCGGACTGAACGGGAACGGGTTGTTCGACTCGAGCTGGGTGACGTAGGCCGATGACGGTTTGACGGGAACGGGCCCGTACGTCGGGTAGGCGTAGCCGTTGTACGCACGTTTGATGTATGTCTGTTGGTCGATCAGGTCCTGCATCGCTTGCCGGAAGTAGAGCTGCTTGAAGATCGGGCCGCTCACGGGGTTGGTGAAGTTCTCGGGGAAGTAGGTGATGCCCCAGTTCGCCCACAACGAGAAGCTGTAGCCGAGCGCGGCGATGGCGTCCTTCTGAGGGGCGTCCTGCTGCGGCAGGTATCCATAGTCGATGGCGTTCGCCCCGGTGGTGCCGCTCCTCAACTGATTGAACTCAGCAGTGTCCTTGGTGAATGGGACCTCGTCGAACTCGGTGAGCTTCGCCTTGGTTGGTCCGGAATACGAGGCGTTAGGCACCAGTTTGAGCAGCCCGGCAGCGTTGAGGGACTTCAGCTTCCACGGACCGTCCACAACCTGCCACAGCGGGTTGGTTTCGTACGTTCCAAGATTGCTGGCTTCGCCGTCGAGGTACTTGTAGACTGCGGTCGCGCCGGCCGGCGTCCTGTCATAGTCCCCGACCGCGCCGCTCGCCGCCTGCTTGTCCCACACGTGCTGGGGGAGAGGTGAGATCTGGCTGAGCTCGTTGTACGTGAAGAAGTACTGTCCGTACTTCTGGCTGAGGTGGAACGTGATCGACGTCGGGCTGTTGACAGTCACACTGGTGACGTTGTCGGGGTACTCGCCCGGCGAGTACGCCGCCCAGTTCGCCTTATTCGCCGTGACCAGGTTCTGCCAGAACTCGATGTCGCGGGTGGTCACCGGCTGGCCGTCAGACCAGACGTAGTGCTTGAGAGTGATCGTCACCGAAGTCCCGTCGGCCGAGTACTCCGGCGCGTTGGCGAGGCTGAGACGGTCGTTGAGGTGCACCTGGCCGTTCTCGCCGAACCAGTAGAGCGGGCGGTACAGGAGGTATTGGAACTGCGAAGCGTTGACCACACTAAAGTACTTCAAGGACATCAACGGAAAGATGTAGCTCGGGGTCGCACCCGGGGGTTCCGCGAACGTCGCGGTCGTCTTGGTGACGGCCGGTCCGCTGTTGCCGGGGCTGCTGCCGCACGACGCGGCGAGCAGGGTCGCCGCCACTCCAAGGAGGGACGCAGCGCGCCTCCCCCTCCAGGATCCTGTCGAGCTCATCACCCGCCTCCCTTGTGGGGCTCGTGCGCGGCCGAGCAGCCGGCGAGCCTTTGCGGGCATACGATAGACATCGCTGACCCGGATGACCAGCCTTTGTCGGCGATTTCACCCCAACGGGTGACGGCGCGAGGTGGCCGCCGGCAAGTCCTGCTCCCTCCTTTACACGCCTGGCAAGCAGGTGCTAGCGTCGCCGCCAACGACCGTCCGGCGGAAACGCCGGGACGCTGTCCCAGCTCACGTCGTCGCCGCGTCACCAGGCCGGGTCGCGCAGGGAGAGCGCAGTGGCGGATCGGACGTCGATCCCCAGCGTGGTGGTCGCCGGAACCGGCTCGGGCGCGGGCAAGACCACCGTCGCGCTGGGACTTGTGGGCGCATTCCGGCGTCGCGGCCGCAGCGTCCAGACGTTCAAGGTTGGACCCGACTTCGTCGACTGCGCCTACCTGGCGCATGCCAGCCGGCGCCCCTGTCGCAACCTCGACTCGTGGATGCTCGGTCGTGACGGTGTTGTGCACTCGTTCGCCCACGGGATTGCCGAGGCCGACTGCGCCGTCGTCGAGGGCACCATGGGCATCTTCGACGGCCACGGGGGCTCCGACACGACGCAGCTCGGGGCGGTGCGCTTCCCGGGCAGCACCGCCGAGCTGGCCAGTCTGATCGGCTCACCGGTGGTGCTGGTCATCGACGTCGCCAACCTCGCCGAGACAGCAGCGGCAGTTGCGCTGGGCGCCAGGCAGCTCGACCCGGAGCTCGACGTCATCGGGGTCGTCCTCAACAACGTGCCCAGCGACTATCGCCGGCGCGTCGTCGAGGACGCAGTCTGGAACTGGGCCCGCCTGCCGGTCCTCGGCGCGCTTCCGCGCCTGCCCAACGTGCAGATCCCCGAGGTGCGCACCGGGCTGCTGCCGCTCACGCAGAACCCGCATGTCGACCCCGCGCTCGATGAGCTCACCGGCGCGGTGGAACGACGCTGCGACATGGCGCTGATCGAGCGCCTCATGGCACGGGCGCGCCCGGTTCACGCGTCCAGCTTTCCCCACGCGCGCAGCGTCAGTGACGTCAGCCCTCGGATCGGCGTCGCGTTCGACGACGCCTTCTGCTTCTACTACGCGGAGAACCTCGAGCTGCTCGAAGACGCGGGCGCGCAGGTGATCACGTTCTCGCCGCTCGAGGACCGGGTATTGCCGCGAGACCTCGACGCCGTCTACATGGGTGGCGGCGTGTCCGAGATGTTCGTCCCACGGCTGGCGGCGAACCACGCCTTCATCGACTCCCTGCGCCGCGCTCACGCGCACCGCGTGCCCATCTACGCGGAGTGCGGTGGCCTGATGTACTGCGCGCGCACGCTGCACACCAGCGACGGCAACGTCCACAACATGGCGTCGCTGGTCCCCTTCGACGTCGCGCTCGAGGCCGGTGTGTTGCACACCGGCTATCGCGAGCTGCGTCTCGCCGGCGACAACATCCTCGGGGAGGCGGGCACCACGCTGCGCGGCCATGAGTTCCACTTCGCGCGCCTCCTCGCCGGGATCCAGGCCGGTGCCAACGCCTACTCAGTCCACGACGTCGAGGGCGAGCCGCTGGGCTGCGAGGGCTGGAGCACGCCGACCATGCTGGCCTCCCTTGTCCACCTCCATTTCGGCCAGGACCCGCGTCTCGCGGAGCGTTTGGTGGCGGCCGCACGAGATGGGGCCCACCGCCGCCAGCTGCAGGCGACCGGCTCCTAGACTGGGTCGCCGGGCGGGGCCGGTGTAAGGTGAACGGCATGCCCGATTCCCGGCCGTCCACGATCGGCGAGTTGCGCCGCACGGAGTACCGCGTGATCCCGGTCCGTGCCGAGCTCCGCCGCAACCTGATCCGACGCCTCGCCGCCGGCGACGCCCTCTTCGATGGCATCCTCGGCTACCAGGACTCCGTCATCCCGCAGCTCGAGAACGCGCTGCTCGCAGGCCAGGACCTCATCCTCCTCGGTGAGCGCGGCCAGGCGAAGTCGCGGCTGCTGCGCGGGCTGTGCGCGCTGCTCGACGAGGCCATCCCGGCGATCGCCGGCTGCGAGATCAACGACGACCCCTACGACCCGCTGTGCCGGCGCTGCCGTGATCTTGTGGTAGAGCACGGCGACGAGGTCGAGGTCGCCTGGCTCAGCCCGGACATGCGCTACAGCGAGAAGCTGGCCACCCCGGACACCTCGATCGCCGACCTCATCGGCGAGGTGGATCCGATTCGCGTCGCCGAGGGCCGCTACCTCAGCGACGAGCTGACCATCCACTACGGGCTGATCCCGCGCACCCATCGCGGCATCTTCGCGATCAACGAGCTGCCCGACCTCGCCGAGCGCATCCAGGTGGGCCTTCTCAACATCATCGAGGAGCGCGACGTGCAGATCCGCGGCTACCGGCTGCGCCTGCCGCTCGATGTCTTCGTGGTGGCCACAGCCAACCCCGAGGACTACACCAACCGCGGCCGGATCATCACCCCGCTCAAGGATCGCTTCGGCGCCCAGATCCGCACCCACTACCCGCGCAGCGTCGAGCACGAGATCGCCATCATCGACCAGGAGGCGACCACCTTCGACGACATGCCGGTTCCGGTGCACGTGCCCCACTACATGAAGGAGATCGTCGCCGAGTACACGCAGCTCGCCCGTCGCCATCCGCAGATCAACCAGCGCAGTGGTGTGTCGGTACGCATGTCCATCGCCAACCAGGAGAACCTGGCCAGCAACGCGCTGCGGCGCGCGCTGCGCACCGGTGAGAAGGAGGCGGTGGCGCGCATCAGCGACCTGCCCGCGCTCATCGCGTCGAGCGCCGGCAAGCTCGAGATGGAGACCCTCGACGACGGCGATGACAGCGCAGTCCTCGACAAGATGCTGGTCACCGCCTGCCACAACGTCTTCCGCCGCCACTTCAACGTCGGCGAGTTCGCGGAGCTGGTGCAGCGCTTCGAGCACGGCGGCTTCACCGTGGAGGCCGGCGATGCGCTGCCCGCGACGGCATACGCCGCGGCTCTGGGCGAGCTTCCCGGCATCGACGCCGCCACCACCAAGCTTGGCGAGCCGACGAGCGCGCCGTCGCGGGTCGCCGTGCTGGAGTTCGTGCTGGAAGGCCTCCACCGTGGTAAGCGGCTCAACAAGACGGAGATGGACGGCACCGCCGTGTACGGCGGGTGAGCACGCATCGCTTCAGCGCCTGGGACGGCACTCAGGACCCACTGGGGCCTGACGTCGAGGAGATCTTCAACCGGCTCAGCGAGGACGTGTTCCACGGCTGGGATTTCGAGACAGCGCTGCGTCGGATGCTCAGCCAGGGCTGGCGCGACAAGTCGGGACGCCGGCTCATGGGGCTGGAGGAGATGACCGAGCGTCTGGCCCGGCAGCGTCGCAAGCAGCTGGAGAAGTACAGCCTCAACGGTGTTTTCGATGACATCACCGAGAAGCTGGACAACGTGGTGCGCATGGAGCGCCAGGGAATCGACGAGCGCGTCAGCACCGTCGAGGACGAATCGGCACGACGCATCCTCGACCGGGTCGCCGCCAAGCGACGCGAGCAGCTCGACAACCTGCCGCGCGACCCCGGTGGCGCCATCCGCGAGCTCCAGGGCTACGAGTTCATGGACGAGCGCGCGGAGCAGGCCTTCCAGCGCCTCCTCGAGGAGATCAAGAAGGGCGTCGTCGACACGTACTTCAAAGAGATGACCGAGCAGATGCAGTCGATGTCCAGCGAGGACGTCGCCACGCTGCGCGCCATGGCCAAGGACCTCAACCGATTGGTGCGCGAGAAGCTCGAGGGGGTTCCCGACGCCCAGCGGCAGCGCAGCTACGAGAGCTTCCTGGAGAAGTGGGGCCGGCTCTTTCCCAACGCGCCACCCAAGGTCGACGACTTCCTCGACGAGATCACCAAGCAGATGGCCCGCATGGACTCGCTGATGCGCTCGCTCTCCCCGGAGATGCGCAGCCAGCTCGGTGACCTCATGGACGCCACGTTCGGTGACCCCGAGCTGCAGGCCGAGCTCGCCGAGCTCGGGGCTGGGCTGGAGATGCTCTCACCGCGTGGTGGCCTGGGCTCGCGCTACTCGTTCTTCGGCGGCGAGCAGCTGCCGCTGGACGAGGCGATGAACCTGATGGGCCGCCTCCAGTCGATGGAGGAGCTCGAGCGCAGTCTGCGCGAGGTGTACCGCGGCGGTCAGATCCCCCCGGATGCGCGCAGCCAGCTGCGCGACATGCTCGGTGACGACGCCGCGCGCAGCCTCGACCAGCTCTCCCAGATGGCCCGCGAGCTCGAGGCGCGTGGCCTGGTACAGCGCGACGCCGACGGCCTGCGGCTCACCGCGCGGGGTATGCGGCGCATCGGCCAGAAGGCGCTCGGCGACCTCTTCGCGCAGCTGCGCAAGGATCGCTTCGGAGAGCACGCGCTCCCGCGGCGCGGCCAGCGTGGCGAGCGTGCCGACGACAGCAAGCCGTACGAGTTCGGCGATCCCTTCGACCTCGACGTCGAGCGCACCGTGATGAACGCGATCCAGCGCCAGGCATCCGAGGCGCCGGCCCGCGCCGGCGTGCCCCGGCTCACCCCGGACGACTTCGAGGTGCACCGCAGCGACGCGCTAACGCGCTCGTCGACGGTTCTCATGCTCGACATGAGCCGCAGCATGCCGCTGCGCGGCTACTTCTACGCCGCCAAAAAGGTGGCGCTGGCGCTCGACTCACTGATCCGCAGCCAGTACCCGCGCGACTCCCTGCACATCATCGGCTTCAGCGACATCGCTCGTGAGATCAGCTCCTCCGACCTGCCTCACCTCAGCGTCAACGAGTACGTGTATGGCACCAACATGCAGCACGGCCTGATGCTGGCGCGGCGCATGCTCGCCCGCGACTCGGCGGCCAACAAGCAGATCATCATCGTCAGCGACGGCGAGCCCACCGCCCACATCGACAACGGCCGCCCGGTGTTCTTCTACCCACCACTGCCGGAGACGTTCGAGAAGACGCTCATCGAGGTGCAGCGCTGCACCCGCGAGCACATCGTGATCAACACCTTCATGCTCGAGTCCAACCACCAGCTGGTGCAATTCGTCGACGAGATGACCCGGCTCAACCGCGGGCGCGCCTTCTTCATCAGCCCCGACCGCCTCGGCGACTACGTCCTGGTCGACTACGTCGCCAGCAAGCGGCGGCGCGCCGCCTAGGCGGCTGATGGCCGACTCCCCCGGGGACCGGGCCGCGTTCGCGGAGCGCATGCGTCTCCAGGTCGCCGCGCGGTACGGCGGCACCACCGTCGACATCGACCCGGCGCGGTACTCGCTGCGCGTGCACGGACCCGGCCTCGACGTCACCCTGCCGCTGGCCACCCTCCACAGGGCCTGCGAGCGCCAGCCCGCACGCACCGCCGCGCTGATCGCCGACTTCGTGCGCTCCGTGGAGGCGACGATGGTGCCCCGCGCCGCCGAGTCGGTGTCGCTGGGGCGCGTGCTGTGGTGCGTGCGCAGCCAGGGGTACCTCGACTCGCTGGCGCGCAG
>QHBU01000080.1 GCA_003244045.1 Candidatus Aeolococcus gillhamiae | reverse complement strand
GCCCGACGTGCGGGCGGCCCCACTGCCGGTGGCAGAGGAGGTCTGTGCGCGTCACGTGTGCCTGCCGGTGCACTCGGACATGACCGCTGAGGAGGCCGACTACGTGGTCGAGAGCTTCTGTCGAGTCGTGGCAGCGGAGTCTGGCCGGGATTCACTCGCCTCGTGACTCCGCAGCGCCTCACCAGGGTGTTGTTCGTCTCGGGGTCTCTTGGCAAAGGCCACGACGTCGTGGCCGAGGCTTGTGCAGCGGCGCTTCCGCCCGGGGTCGAGACAGCGATAGTCGACTCGATGACCCTGATGGGCCAAGGCGCCGGCGCTGCCGGAGATCGCGTGTTTCGGCGGATGCTCGCCCATCCGTCGCTGTACGACGCCTTCCACTTCTCCCAGCTTCGCGACGGTGGGATGCTCGCGCGCATCGCGGACCGGACCGCGGTGGGCCGCCTGCGCCAGCGGCTGGAGGAGGAGATCAGCCGGTTCGGTCCCGAGCTGGTCGTGCCCGTGTTCCCGACTGGAGCAGTCGCGGCGGCCCAGATCGAAGCGGCGGGAGGCGCGTTCAAGACCGTAGCTGTCATCACCGACGCAATGGTCCATCACTTGTGGGTCCGGCCTCCGACCGACATGTACCTGGTGATCTCGGCGGCCGCCGCCGAGAGCGTCCGGCGTTACTGGCCCGAAGCCGTCGTCGAGGTGGTGGTGGCGCCGGTCCGCCCCGGATTCAACGAGCCGGCGCCGCGCGA
The DNA here is from genome assembly GCA_003244045.1 of Candidatus Aeolococcus gillhamiae. Classification (GTDB taxonomy): domain Bacteria; phylum Chloroflexota; class Dormibacteria; order Aeolococcales; family Aeolococcaceae; genus Aeolococcus; species Aeolococcus gillhamiae. Next base: position 1,177 of record QHBU01000080.1, on the reverse strand, counting down.
TGAGGCGCGCCGGGCGCTCGGGATCCCTCCTGGCGCCACCTGCGCGCTCTTGATGTCGGGGGGCTGGGGCATAGGCCCTCTCGACAAGATCGCCGCGGCGGTCGCACAGGCAGGCCACTGGGTGCTGGCGGTGGCGGGCAGCAACACCAAGACCGAAGCCAAGCTCGAAGCGATGTCCCGAGAGCAGCGAAAGGTGATCCCCTTCGGCTACACCGACCGGGTGCCCGAGTTGATGTCGGCGGCCGACGTGGTTGTGACCAGCTCGGGAGACACCTGTCGGGAGGCCCGCATGATCGGCCGCCCGCTTGTGCTCCTCGACGTGGTCCCAGGACACGGCCGCGAGAACCTGCAATACGAGCTCGAGTTGGGCGGGAGCACCGTGTGTCAGCCCACGCCAGACTCGGTCGCACGCGCCGTCACGGCGCTGTTGGCAGACCCTCGCCGGCGTCAGGTGCTCCGTCCTCCCTCGCCGGGAGCCGCTGAGGCTCAGTGGCGAGCAGTGTTACAGCGGCTCGGCTTCGACCTCGACGGCTAGGCCACCGGGGAGGCCAGGCTCAGCGGGCGTGAGGCGGCACGACTCCCATGCGGCCGCGCTCGAAGTCCTCGAAGGCCTGGAGCAGCTCGGCTCGGGTGTTCATCACGAATGGTCCGTGGGCGGCGACGGGCTCCCCGATGGGACGGCCCCCAAGGACAAGCACCTCGAGTCTTGGGTGGCGGCTGTCGGGTCCCTCGACGCCGCGGAGCACCACGTTGGCCCCCGGCCCGAGCACCGCCAGCTGGCCGTGGGTCAACAGGCGCGCATCGGCCCCTACTGTCCCACGCCCGGCCAGTGCGTACACGAGGGAGTTGGACCGGGAGTCCCACGGCAGCTCGAGCCTGGCGCCAGGTTCGATCGAGGCGTGCAGCATGGTCATCGGCGTATGGGTCGCCCCGGGCCCCCGTGGGTGCCGAGTTCGCCTGCGATCAGGCGCACGAGCGCGCCTCCGTCGGCTGAGCGGAGCAGGGCGACCCGGGCGGCCGGTATTGCCTGATATCCGGGAGCCACCCACTTGTCCCGGGCCGGCAGGTTGGCCCAGAGCTGGATCCCATGGAACAGGCCACCTGTCGCGACGAGGCGCTCCGGCGGGCGTTCTATGTGCAACAGCCCCGAGCCCGCCGTCATCCACTGGGTGTCGCC
>QHBU01000079.1 GCA_003244045.1 Candidatus Aeolococcus gillhamiae | reverse complement strand
ACGAAGATGACGCTGCGATCGGGCTCGAGACCGCACGCGATGTAGAGCGCGGCGAGCTCGAGCACGCTGTTGCGCACCACGTCCGGGTCGGGCACAACGGTCAGCGCATGCAGGTCGACGATGCAGAAGTAATTCTCGAAGCTGTCCTGCTCGCGCGCCCAATGGCGGAGGGCGCCGAGGTAGTTGCCGAGGTGGAGCTGGAACGTCGGCTGGATGCCGCTGAGCACGCGGGGACGCTCTCCGCGCGGCGGCACGCTCTCGACGGCAAGGGGGCTGGACACGATCGGCGAAGGATACCGGCGCATCCGCGCCGGTCGCGGTCAGTCAGGAGCGGGCGCGGCGACTCCCCGAGCTCCGAGCCGACGACCTGCGGCGCGCGGCGGCACGGCGTGTGGCGGGGGCGCGGGGGGCGCCGCGACTCTGGCGCACCACGCGCATGCGTGGCCCCCAGACTTGCTCGAGGAAGGTGTCGATCTCGCCGTAGAGGCGCTCGGGCCGAAGGCGCATCTCGAGGATCGAGCTGGCCTCCACGAGGCGGCCGTTGGGTAGCTCCTTCGCCAGCATGCCGGCGTCGGAGAAGGGATGGACTGGGTCGCGGTGATGACCTATGACCAGCGCCGGCGCGGTGAAGGTGCGCCGCTCCTCGCGGTGGGGCGCGGTGCGGCCGAAGAACAGACCCTGGAGAAGCGCGCCGCTCGGTCCCGGGTCCTGGCGCAGCGTGTCGAGGACGATGCCGAGGTTGAACGGCACCACCGACGACGGGATCAGCCGGGCCAGCCGCGACACCAAGCGCATCACCGGTTCGCCGATCGTCACCGCAACGAGCAGCGGCGAGAAGGCGACGGCGCTGCCGACCAGGGCATTGTCGAGCACCGGCATCTCCAGGACCATCGCGCGCAGCCGCTTGGGAGCGATTGAGGCGACCTCGAGAGTGATGTTGGCGCCCAGCGAGGTGCCTCCGACCACGGCCTGCTCGAGCTTGAGATGGTCGAGGAGCGCAACCACGTCGCGGGCGAACTGGGTCATCGAATAGCGCCACATGTCCCGAGGCCGGGCGGAGTCGCCCTGGCCGAGCGGGTCGAGCAGGATCACCCGGTGGCCGCGCTCGGCGAGGTGCTCCGCCAGCGGCGTGTTCATCCGGGCCGGGAGGAGGAGCCCGGGCAGCAGGATCACCGGGCGGTCGCCGGAGCCGTGCATCGTGTAGGCGAGCCGCTGACCCCGGCTGTGGAAGCTGCCGTGACGGACGCTCTGGGACATCGGAGGCTCTCCGTGGCGAACTGTCGCTCCGGCGATTTTGCGTCGCTCGTACCGATTGCGCGCGTTTTGCGAGGACGTCTCCCTAGACTGCCGGCATGGCGGGGCGGATTGTGGTGTTCGGAGCCACGGGCTATACGGGGACCCTGGCCGCCGAGGAGCTCGCCGCTGCGGGCATCCCGGCGGTGCTGGCGGGCCGCGATCGCGGGCGGTTGGAGCAGCTGGCGTCACGTTTGCGCGGGACGTTCGATATCGCCACCGCGGACGTCGGTGAGCCCGCCAGCGTCGCCGCGCTGGTCGGCCCGGGCGACGTGCTGGTGAGCACGGTCGGCCCCTTCGCGCGGTGGGGCGACCCCGCGGTCAACGCGGCGATCGAGCGCGGCGCCGGGTACATCGACTCCACTGGCGAGCCACAGTTCGTGCGCCGCGTGTTCGAGGACTTCGGTCCGCGTGCCGAGCGCAAGGGAGTGGTTCTGCTCACCGCCTTCGGCTACGACTGCGTGCCCGGCAACGTCGCCGCCGCGCTTGCTCTGGAGGACGCCGGCGCCAAGGCCGTTCAGGTCGACGTCGGCTACTTCGTGACCCGGGGACGCCCCAGCGGCGGCACGCTCGCCTCCCTGTTGGGGGTGACCCGCGCGCCGAGCTTCGCCTGGCGGGACGGTGCTCTTCGCACCGAGCGCGGCGGGGCGCACATCGCCAGCTTCGACCTGGGCGATCACCGCGCCGACGCCCTGTCGTTTGGTGGCTCCGAGCACCTCGGACTTCCCCGCAGCTACCCACGCCTGCGCACCATCGGCACCTACGTCGGATGGTTCGGGCCGCTGACCAAAGGCGTGAAGGTGCTTGGCGCGGCGCAGACCGAGCTGGAACGGTTGCCGGGCGCGAGCACGCTGATCGACCGCGCCACGCATCGGTTCGCGCGCGGCTCGACGGGCGGACCCGACGCTGCCGCGCGCGGCCGGATGACCTCGCGGGTCGTTGCCGTTGCCCGCGACGCCAGGGGCAAGGAGCTGGCCACGGCGCGGCTCGAGGGCGTCGACGCCTACACGCTCACCGCGCGGCTGCTCGTGTGGGGTGCGATGCAGCTCCGTGACGGCGCGGCAGCGGCGGCCGGAGCGCGCGGGCCGGTCGAGGCGTTCGGCCTCGACACCATGGCCCACGCGCTGGCTGATACGGGTCTTCCCCGCGCCGCTTAGCTTCCGGTGCTGCCGGGCTCGTATTTGAAGGAAAGCGCAAGACGCGTGCGAAAGCGCGCCACCTTGCCGTCCTCGACGGTGATGTCCAGCTTCACCACCTCGGCGACGCGCAGGTCGCGCAGCGTGCCCGAGGCTGTCTCGACGGCGCGGCGGGCTGCGTCCTCCCACGATTCGGTGCTGACGCCGACGAGCTCGGTGATGCGATAGACGGAATCGGCCATCGAAGGGGTCCTCCACGAGATCTGACAGGGCTGTGCATTCTGGCGTGTCGGCATGGGGCTCGATCGACGACGAATCGCGGGGCTGGCTACGATGGACGGCGTCGGACCGACGTCAGGTGGTACTCCCATGGGCCTGCTGCGCTTCCTTGCCCGCACGATGTTCGCGTGGATCTTTCTAGCGATGGGTGTGAAGACCGCCACCGAACCGGGTCGCCGTCCTGACTTGGTCGCCAAGACGCTTCCTCTGCCGCGACCGGACCTGATGGTGCGACTCAACGGCGGCCTGATGGTGGCGGGCGGTGCTGCCCTTGCGCTCGGGATCAAGCCCAGACTCGCAGCTCTCGAGCTGGCGGCAACACTGGTGCCGACGACGTACGTCGGTCATCAGTTCTGGAACCAGGCCGAGCCCGCCGCGCGGGCCAGCCAGCTCATCCATTTCGACAAGAACCTCGCCATCATCGGCGGCCTGCTGACCTACGCGCTAACACCCGAGAAATAGGCGCGTCGAGGCACTTGTATGCTGGAGGAGGTGACAGCCCCCTCAGGGTTCTTCTTGTGCTGGGATACTGGGTGCGCTTCCGCCGATCAGCAGCGCACCGCTGGCGACGACAAGCATGGCGGCGCAGGCGATCTCAATAGCACGATCCCAGTGCATCAGCGAAGACGTGCCAAGCGCCCACAACGCACCGACGAGCATGCCTGAATACTGCGACAGCCAAATCACCGAGTTGAAACGTCCCATAAACCCGGACGGGGCTAACCGTTGTACCTCCGTCCCGCCCCATATGTCGAAGGAGCTACCGGCCAGCGAGCTGATCGCCAACAACGCGAACGCGGCCGCCAGACCCGATACCGCACTGAAACCCGCCAGCGAAACAAGTTCAACGACCACTACGAGGAATATCGCTGCCTTGACCCAATGTCTAGCCGGGATCGCGCGGAGCGCAATGATCCCGCCGAGCGTCGCACCAACTCCGACCGCCGTGTACAGGTACCCAACAGCGGCGTCGCCCCCGTACCGCTCGTGCGCAGTCACCACGAGAAGGGCTTGCGTAACCGTCACGGCGAGCCCACTAGCAAAGTTGGCCGCAGCGACCCCCCGGATGACCGGATCGCGCAGGGCAAGGCGTAATCCGGCCAGCGTCCCAGGCGGTGATGAACCGGTGACCTCACCTAGCGACTGCCCTGCCGCCCCGCGAGGCAGCGTGGCAACGAGTCCGGCGCTGAGAGCAAAGGTGGCCGCGTCGATGGCGAAGAGTAGATTGGGGCCGGCGCGGGTCAGGAGCACGGCACCGATCGCAGGTCCTGCAAAAATGCTGGTGCTGAAGAACAGCCAGTACACCGCGTTGGCGCGCGGTAGGGCGACATCGCTGACCAGTCGCGGGAGCATCGACCCCTGGCTGGGGCGCGAAAGCGCACCCGCGAACTGCGCAATCCCCACCGCGGTATAGATCGCCCACAGGCTGCCTGCCCGATTCGACGTGATCAAGAGGGCGGTGAAGATCGCCTGTACAGCTGCCGTCACGATCATGATGCGGCGTGGCGAGAGGCGGTCCGCAAGGCTTCCACCCAGCCACGGGCCCAGCGCTCGTGGGGCGACGCGGACCAGGATGTAGCCCGCTGGGCCGGCGGGGCTGTGCGTGAGCTGAAAGAGCACCACGACCAGGGCAACCGTCGTGAGCCAGTCGCCGTAGGCAGACAGAAAGACGGCGACGAAATACCGCGCGACCGGTCCGCTGAGTGCAGGCGTGTTGCGACCAGGCGGCGATGTCGCCGGCCCGCTGCGGGCCGGCGACCAAACCCCCTCAATCGGAGCGCCCGGCTCTACTTCCATCGCCACGCCGGCTAGGTTGGCAGAGGAGCGTCCTCCTGTGTGACGGTCACCGTGACCGGTGCGTCACACCTTTGTCCAAGGGTCCGTTACAAGAACGGGCTACCTTGAACGACGACCACAGTGGTCGGAACTAGATCCAGCTCCAGTGCTGGCACTGGGTATCCCAGGTCGCCATCTGTTTCCCTCCGTCAGCTGAGCCCTCGCTCAGCACCTGGGGCGACTGTGCGCCAAAGCGCTCGTCAGATGGGCGCGATTGGTTTGCTCTGCCCGTTTGGCGCGGAAATTTTTACGACTCTTTGCAGACCCCGCCATTCCTAAGCGGAGATCCGGCCTTGGCGCAGCGACCGTACACCCGTGTGGCGATCGTGTCGCAGACCGTCATTTTGGGGCCCGGCAACATGACGATGGCCCCATGGGAGACGTAGGGGTTCTGACCGTCGTCCGCCGACTGCACGGTCTTCTGCCCCAGGAGAACCGGCCGGCTCCTGTCGACTACACCCTGCCGCTCTACGGGTTCGTCGCCTCTCTACTGGCAATATCGCTCGTCCTGCTACCGATCACGCTCAGGCCAGTCAGCGATGCCTCGACGCTGGCTATTGGAGCCGCCGTCGTCTTCGCGACCGCCTACTGCAGCGTTCGTGTGGCCGAAGGAGTCGACGGAGCGTGGACTGCGAGCGTGTTCGTTCACCTTGCCCTAACCTTCACATTCGGCCCGCTCGGCGCGCTCGCCGCCTCTCTGACGCAAGCGGCAGCAAACGTCATCAGGATGAAACCTGGCTGGTTTCGCGCGACGTTCAACGCGTCAAACTATTTCCTCACCGACCTGAGCGCATGGATCGTGTTTTCGACACTGGTGCGTTTGCACCAAGGCGTGTTGTGGGGCGCGTGTTCCGCGACGGTCGCCGCTGTCGTTGAGTGCACGATCAACAACGGACTCCTCTCGGTGGTCATCGGCCTCGCCTCCCGCGGGAAGATCAAGGGCTGGGCCGTTTTCAGGGGCACGATGTCGTCGGTGCTCCTCTACAACCTCGGCTACGGCTGGGCTGCCTACGGTGCGGTGCTGCTGTACGGGGTCGCAGGAACAGTCGGGTTCACAACCACCCTCCTTCCGATCGTCCTTCTCCAAGGCTTTCTAGTGATGCTAGCGCACCGAATCAGAGCGCAACAGCAGGAACGAACCGAGCACGCAAAAGAACGCGAAGCATTGCTCCAGCGGGCCATCGAAGCCAGCGATGCTGAACGCAAACGCATCGCCAGCGACCTCCACGACGGCGTGGTGCAGACGCTGGCCGGCCTCGCCTTCTCACTGGCCGCGCGCGGTTCCGGCAAGACGGCAGATCCGCAGCTCCTCGAGGCCGCCGATACGCTCCGTTCGTCGGTCACCGACCTGCGCACCCTGATGATCGAGATCGCGCCCCCGGACCTGGGCGAAACCGGCGTGGACGGTGCCCTGCGCAAGCTGCTCGAGCCCCTCCCAGCTCGCGGGATCGAGGTGGAGCTGGAGGCCAGCACGGCGACCCACCTGCCGGCTGACAAGACCTCATTGGTGTTCCGCGTTGCCCAGGAGGCGATCCGCAACGTGGTCAATCACAGCCAGGCCACAAAGGTGATCGCCAAGCTGCGCTACGTCGACGGCACCGTGACCCTCCAGGTCGACGACAACGGGCGCGGGTTCTCCGCGGCGGATCGCTCCCGGCGCCGTGAGGAGGGGCACGTCGGCCTCCATCTCCTCAACAACGCCGTGGAGGCCTCGAGCGGCCGCCTGTCGCTGACCAGCGAGCCGGGCCACGGGACCTCACTTATGCTGACCCTGCCATGCTACAAGCCCGCGGACCGATGATCCGCGTTCTCATCGCCGACGACCATCCTCTGATGCGCAAGGGACTTGCCGACATCCTCAACGGCGTGGAAGGCATTGAGGTGGTCGGGTCCGCGGAGGATGGCGCCGCCGCCGTCGCCCTGGCCTACGCGGTCAAGCCGGACATCGTGCTCATGGACATCTCCATGCCCGGGATGGACGGCATCGAGGCCACGGAGAAGCTCGTCGAGATGGACTCCCACGCCCGCGTGGTGATGCTCACCTCGTATTCGGAGCGGGAGAAGATCACCCAGGCCCTGGCGGCGGGCGCGGTCAGCTACCTCACCAAGGACGCGCCACCAGAGGCGGTGATCCGCGCCATTCGCTCCGCGGCGGCCGCCGGCGAGGCCCATCCCTCGGACTAACCAGCGGCTGGGGAGGGGATTTCGCCCATCACAGGGCGTCGGGCACCGTAGGATTGGGGCGCCAGGCACGTTCTTAACAGCAGTGGCACTTGTGGTAGTCCGAGGTAGCTTTTGGGAAGGGCGGTCAACAGTCGGTGATGTCGATCACCTCTGATTCGGCGCGCCCTGCCCTCGCACCGTCGGCAGGTCCCAGCTACGCGCCCCGATGAGAGCTCGCATCGGCATCGCCGCGGGCGCGGTCGTCATCGCTTTGGTGGCCCACCCGCTGCGCTCCCTCGCGGCCACCGCAAACGACTGTCCGGGAACGATCGTGCCCGAGTCGCCGGCTGGGCCGGTGTTGCTTGTCGTCGCGGCTCTGGGCGCGTTGGGCTTTCTCGCCTACTGGCGCCGCCGCGGCGGACTGTCCGCCACGGTTGTGTCGACGCTGACGATCGCTGTGCTCGCCGGCGCGCTGCTCAGCACCGTGGTCGCGTCCGCCGCCACCAGCTCATGTTCAGGTGGTGGTACCGACCCGGCCGGACAGAACGTGAGCGGAATCAGTCAGACGACACCGTTCACCGGCGCGGACATCCCCTGGCTCACCGCCGCCGTGCTGATCGTCTCCGGCACCGTGGTATCGGCCGTGACCCGAAGCCGCCGTCGTCGCTCCAAGGACTGAACCAGCTCCCACCAACTGGCAGTCCTCCCGGCGTCAGGCTCCTCGACGCCGCCAGCGGCGGCGGAGCACGGGCACGGCGATCAAGCCGGCGATCACCGGCAGCAGGGCCGCAACCGGCACCTCGGGCGCGGCGGCGGGGAGGGCTCCGAAGGGCGTCACCACCGTTTGCAGGGGGGCCACCACGTTGAGCCCGTAGTCATGTCCCGCAGCCGAGTCGGTTGCCGAGATGAGGTTGGCGGGCGCCGACGAGGGCACCGGATACACCTGCTGCTCGGCGTCGATCTCGTCGATGGGCACCGGGCCGAACGCGTTGTCGCTGTCGGCGGTGAAGAAGAAGTGCAGCCCCATCTCGCCGATCGCCCCCTGGAAGGGCAGCGTCTGGTAGGTGATGGCACTCGGCTGCTGGTAGGCCGGCGATGTCGCCGTCGGCGGCTGGCACTTCAAATCGCTGTACTGGATCGACGACGGCGCGCCGTGGGCCTTCCAGTAGGCGACGTACCCGTTCTGCACGTTGGCGTCGGTCGAGGCGTTGCCTGGGTACGGTCGTGGGACGGGCCCATCACCTGTGCCATCGTCGAAGCAGGCATCGTCGCGGTAATAGGGAACGACCTCGGGGTTGACCAGCGTGGAGAACTGCGGGAGCAGAGCCTGGTCGGGCAGGTAGTTGTTCTGGCTCGACAGCGGCGCGGCCACGTAGACGAGGCTGCCGTGGGCCCCGGCAATCTCCTCGGGGTTGTTGAGCGCGGAGCAGAGGTCGAACGTCGGGTCACAGCTGTTGACGAACGCCGGCTGGTGGGTCACTGGGAGTGAATCGACCTCGCCGACACTGTGCGTGTTGGTCCCGTCGATCGGCACACCGGCCGCGTGCAGCTGGTTGTAGTACGTCGACACCTGCCCGTAGTTGAAATCCCACGACGTGTACAGGCCATCCGTGGGGATCGGATGGACGCGGACGTGGTACTGGAACGTGTACGAGTCGCGGTAGTAGATCTCGACCTTGGTGACGTTCGTGCCCGAGTCCGCACCCCACACCTCGCGGATGGCACGCACCGGTCCGACCCGCCACCCGAGCAAGGCGGAGTTGAGTTCCCAGTTGACCTGCTCGTCCTCGAATCCGACCAACGAGACAGAGGAGTTTGGGCTCGACTGGAAAGCGCGCCCCTTCCACCGCGAGATCAGGTTCGGTCCGTACGTGCTGGTTCCCGGGTTCACCACCCGCAGCTTGCGAACCATCCACCGCCCACTTGCATCCACGGTGTAGGTCGGCGTGGTCAGGGTCATGGCGTCGCTGGGTTGTCGATCGATGGAAGCGCGCGGTTGCCCGTTGGCCGTGGTGATCTTCGGGTTGGCGTCGTTGTCAGCGGCGGTCACGCAGACCTGGCCCGAGAGGTTCGCCCCATAGCTGGTGTTGCTGACGCCGAGCTTCTCCGTGCTCGCGGGTGAGAACGAGTAGCGATCGATCCACTGGTCGGCGTTGGCGCCGCGGGTCATCTGCACGTAGCCGTTCGACGAGGTGAAGTGCGAGCCGCCAGGCTGAAGGAACAGGTAGATGTAGCTGCGCTGGGCACTGCCATCCGAGCTCGACGTCGGGTCGAGGATGCTGACCTCCTGGCCGTTGTTGGCCACCGTGCCGGTCGGCTGCGACGTTCCACCCGGCGCCTGCACGCCGGCATCGCCGGCCATCATCGCGATCTGGTCGTCGTCGTTCAGCTGCGGCGTCCCGACGGCCGCGTTGACCGGATCCTGCATGGCCTGGGTGTAGTCGTCAGGCGGAATGCCGGGCGACTTCGGTGGGGAGACCACGCCGTTGGCGATGGCGCGGGCCAGCTCGATCTGGCCGGCAGCGCCGGGCAGCTGGTAGCGCGCGGTGCACGGGTTGGGATCGGTGTACGCGGCGTTGGTGATGCCGCTGATGCCGCCGAACACCTTCTTCCACGCCTCCTCCCCCACCGCGTGCGCTGTCGGGTTCCAGGCGTAGGCCAGCTCCTGGTCGGTGCCGGAGTACACACTGAATGAGGAGTGTCCGTTGGCGAGGTGGTACAGGTACATCTGGTCGACCTGCACCGGGATCTCGGTCCACGAGCTGCCGTCGAATCGATAGGCGGCAATCTGGTCCGGATTGACACCGGTGCGGGGATCGGGCGGAACGGTGAGGATCCCGTTGTGCGCCGAGCGCACGTTGTCGCCGCCATCCGCGTTGGTGACCCCCGACGGGAACGGAGCGGTCACCCCCGTCGCCGCCAACCGGCTCCAGCTCGGGATGTCCCTCCCATTGATGACCACGGGCTCCGAGGCACGGGCCAACACCACCGGCCCGGATCCGAAGACGGACGCGTGACTGGGTGTGGCCGCACTGGCCGCAGCTGGAGCGGCGAATAGCGTCGCACCCACGCCCGCGGCCACGATCAGACGAGTTGCACGCGAGGCCGCGGTGCGCCGCCGCGCGTCGGCCGCCATCAGTCCGCGATCACTGCTTGTTGATCTGGGTCCCGAGGTAGCGCATCGGGTCGGCGAGCAGGCCGGCGACGCGGACCTCGAAGTGCAGGTGCGGTCCGGTGGAGTTGCCCGTCGAGCCCTCGAGAGCGATCACGTCACCAGCGTGCACCGGCTGACCGGCATGGACAAGCAGTTTGTCGAGGTGTCCGTACAGCGTGACCATCTTGCCGCCGTGGGCGATGACGACGTAGTTGCCGTAGCCGACCAGGTTGCGCTCGAGGTCAGTGCTGGCGCCGGCGATGACCACGACCCCGTCGGCGGCAGCCGCCACCGGCGTGTCCAGCGGAGCCGCGATGTCCACGCCGGTATGGAAGTGCGGGTACGTGACGCCACCGAACGTGAACGGCGGCTCCATCGCGAAGTCGCTGGCGCCGAATGCCTGCGTGATCGCCCCCACCTCGGGCGCGAGCAACGTGGTGGGCACGGGTCCCGTGCCGGCGAGAGCCGACTGCTGCGCGGCCTGGATCGCCGCCTCCTGCGCGACCTGGGTCTCCACAGCCTGGAGGTCGTAGATGACGACGTCGCGGATATTGGACGACACTTTCTGCGTGCCCGCGAGCAGAGCGTTCTGCTGGTCGGGATGCTGGACGGCGCTCAGGTAGAACGAGTACTCAGCCTGGAGGGCGTTGTCGAGCTGGACTGCCACCGTCTGCTCCGCGGAACCGGTCGAGCGTGCCGGGTGCAGGCCAGGGTCGTTCTGACTCGCCAGGGTCGTGCTGGAGCTCTGAAGCCGCGCCTGGAGTTGGGTGACGGTGCTTTCGACGCCGAGGAGCTGCTGCCAGGCGGGGGGCCCCTCCGAAGAAGCCTTGGCCACCACGGGTGCGACGGCCGGTGCCGGGGTGCTCACCGCGTCCGGACCCGCGGTGAGGTCGGTCGTGGCGGAGGGAGCGAGGTTGGGAACGAGCATCACGAGGCTGAGCGCAGCCGCCGCGCCGAATGGAAGAGCGACGACCTCCACCCAGCGCTTCATGCGACGGGTCACGCCTCGCCGCACCACCATCAGCCCCACGGTCAGCAGTAGTGACGGAACCAGGATCGAGAGGAGCAACTCACTGGGCAGCTTGACGCCGGCAAGCGGGTTGGGGATGAAACCGAAGATCGTGTGCGAAGGAGCCGGGGTCACGGAGGCGGTGACGGCCGCCTGCAGGACGAAATGGCGTAGCGCGGGATGCTCCACTCCGACCGAGGACGGTGCCAATAGGAGGCCGACAGCGCTGCCGAACATCGACGGAGGACCGGAGTTGGTCGCAGACGCGCCGGCTCCAGGGGCCGCAGAGCCGCCGCCGATCGCGGAGCCTGGGCCGGCAGTGCTGCCGGCGCCACCGCTGGCGGGAGCAGGGCCGCCGGTTGTGCCTCCCCCGGACCCGTCACCGGCGAGGGCGCCGCCCGCCGTCCCCTGGCCGGGTGTTCCCGGGCCAGACGCGACTGGAGGTGGGGTGGGACCGGGATTCGGAGGCAAGGTTGGTGATGGAGTCGGTGACCCGGTTGGCGACGCCGTTGGGAGAGCCGTGGGAGGCGTCGTGGGAGGGGCCGTCGGGAGCGCCGTCGGAGGGGTGCCGGGCGAAGTTGGCAGCGTGGGGAGCGCGGTTGCCGGCACGGCCGTCGGGCAGGCGGGCACCAAACCGGGGACCGGGGTTGGCGTCGGGAGTGGCGGCGTGGTGGGGCACAGGCTGGGTGTTGCCAGGTTGGAAGCGATCGGCACCAGGCTTGGGACGGCCGGCCCCACGTTTCCACCGTCGTTCACGGTGACGGAGGCACTCACGCTCCAGCACGCCAACATCAGCGGCAACGCGGCGCCGGCAGTGACGGCCGCGGCCCACCGACGGCCACGCGAGCGCGATCGGGAGATGGTCCTCATGTCATCTCTTAACGTTCGATATGCCCCGGATCCGTCGCTGTTGGGCCTCCACAGGCGATCACCAGAAGAAGGTTGTTCCGGCGTGGTGGGACCCGGGCCTCGATTGTCACCTGGTCACCAGGGCACACCCTGGCCACCGTGGCCATGAGTTCGCCAGGAGCGAACGCCCGCACGTTCGGGTCCCCTCCGATGTAGCGGTCGACGATGAACCAGGCCATCTGGCCGAGCGATCGAGTTCTCTCCCACTCCTTGATCGCGAGGTGACCCCCGGACCTCACATGGCGTCGCGCGCCGGCCAGCACCTTCTCGCGCAGCGGGGGCGCCACGTGATGGAGAACATCCACCAACAGGACAAGGTCGAAGAGTTGATCTGGCGGCAGATCCTCGAGGTCCATTGCGCAGAACTGGGCCCGCTCCTCGTCGCCGCGGAACAGGCGGCCCGGCCGCCGAATGATATCGATGCCAAGGTACCTCGCCTGCGGGAAGGCGCGCACGACTCGCGTTGCCATGGCTCCCTCCCCAGCGCCCACCTCAAGCACCGTGCACACACGGTCGAGTCGTGCCAGCGTCCGGGCGAGGTCGTCGAGATCGATGAAGGGACGGCGATATGCCTCGGCTGCGGGCTCTTCGAACCGCCCCAAACGCTGCCGGACGAATGGTCCCACCCTCACGTGGTCGTGCTGATCGGCCACGCGGCAGCGGAGCGAGATCGGACGGCAAGGCGGATGCGGGGACCCGCTCGATCCACGATCCGCGAATCGCGAGCGAACCTTCGCCACCCTCCGCCGCGCAGCCGCAGGGCCTGGCGTGCCAACGCGGATGCGGGGAACCGTCCGCGGTGAAGAAGCGACGCGAGGGCGACATTGGTCAGCGTTGACATCTCGCCCGCTGCGAGCACATCGCTTCGCCCATCAGCAGCCCAGCGGTGGCGCTCCTGCACAGTGCGCATCTGACTCTCGAACGCGCCTATGTCGGCGCTGCGTTCGACCGTCTGGGAAGAGCCATGGATCCGGAAACCCGAGAGCACACCGTGAGCGATCGCTATGGGCGCGTCGCGGACCAGCCGGAGCCATAGGTCCCAGTCGGCGGTATACCAGAGGTCTTCGTCAAGGTAGTTCAACGCCTTCAACAGGTTCGTTTTTACGGCACATGACGGGAGGGCAAGCCAGTTCTGCACATAGAGACGCCGTGCCATCTCAGTCGGTTGTGGTGGCGTCCCGTGCCACGGTAGCCGCCATCGCCCGATCCTTCGTCCCGACTCATCAAGGAATTCCGACTCGCCGACGAGGAGACCGGCGTGCGGGTTGTGGCTGCTCGTGTGTTGCAGTGATCGCAGCCGCCCTGGCAACCACAGGTCATCCTGGTGAAGCATGCAGAGCCAGGTGCCGCGAGCCTCGCGTGCGCCGATATTGGTGGCCCCAACCCAGCCTGCCCGACCCGGACCACGCACCAGTCGGATGGGCAACGTTCGGGCACTCGAGGTCAGAATGTCCATGGTTGCGTCAGAGGAACCATCGTCTACAGCGATGATCTCGATGCCGACCGGCCTTTCGCGCTCGATGCTGGCCAAGGTGCTGCGCAGGTAACGCCCTCCGTTGTATGTCGGGATGACAACCGTCAGCCACGGGTCCGACGCGGACGTGCCTTGCGCGGCGAACGCACTCAAACGTTAGGCTCGTCCGGTGACGCCGGTGATCCGGTACAGCCGCCAATGCAGCTGCCCGCCAATCTCCGCCACCTTGGTTGCGAAATTGTCACCGTTCGCCCAGAGAGTCGGGTATAGCTGATTGATATGGTCGAGCGTGCTCTCGCCCTCGGGCTTGGGGACGAGAAAGTACTCCACGTGGTACACCTGCGGCTGATTCACGACAGCCTCGAAGTCCTCATCACTGGTCACCACATACGTGCTTCGGTCCGGTGCGGTCATATACACGGCGGACCCACGAAACGTGTCCATCGCAATGAGGCCGTGGTCCTTGTCGGCCAGGGCGACCGACTGAGCCACCGCGATCGCCGAGTCGTACGGGTCCATCTGGTTGTTGACCGCGCCCGCTGACACGTTGTTCTCCGCCGCGAGAATCGCCACCGATTCCTCGGGTGCACGTTGAACGTCAGACATCAGCTGGAAGGAGGACATATTAGAGATGCCGACCACTGCAACGAGCAGTAGAGCAGCGACCGATACGACTCTCGGGCTCACGCGTCCGAATTCTTTGAGCAGGAAGATTCCGAGCACCATTGTGTAAGGGATCACGTAGATCTGATAGCGCAGGATTAGAGGCAAGTTCCCTGAGTGAAGTAGGTACATGTCGACGAGCGGCACGGGGAGCGCCAACCCGAGCAGAACCAGACCAGGACGACGATCTCTGGCGACCAGCGTGCGCACAGCGACCGCCGCTACGAGCACGACAACGGCCGGGAACAGCTGCAGATATTGCAGGCCTATGTAGGACACGACGTTGTGCCATTGAGTGAAGTTGCCAACCGCGCTAGCCCCGAAGCCGCCGGTGGCTGCAGCCTGCTGCGAGTAGCTCGAGTGGAAGATGTACAGTGGGTCGCGCTCGATGACCCAGGTCGAGCCGATCCATAGCGCGAAGAGGAAGACCGCGGGAAGGGCGTACAGCAGCATCTGGGTCTCCAGCTGACGCCAGCTCGTCTTCTTGGCCAGCGAGCAAACGAACACACCAGCCCCGACGGCAATCGCCATGGGAATCATCTCAACGCGCACCAGGGTGCCGAGGCCGACCAGCACTCCGAGGGCCGCCAGTTCGCCAGGCTTGCGCGAATCGGTCCAACGAATGAACGAGAGTAGTGACGCGATCACGAAGAATACAAACGGAGCCTCACTCATGCCCTGGGCCGAGTAGAGCGCCGTCATGGGATTAGCGATCCACACCGCGAGCACGAGCCAGCGAACTGGCAGGATCACGCCTGCCCGCCGCAGCCCCAGGTTGATGAGCACAACGCTGCCTGCGCCGAACAGGGCCGCTTGCACGCTGCCGGCGAATGCGTGGTTGATCAGAAAGGGAAACCAATGCTGAAGTGCCAGGATCGGGATGTTGAGCAAACCAGGCAGGGGTGGCCAGATGAACCCGATGGCACCCAGGTGCGGGTCGCGGCTGTACAGCACATACGTGGCATCCGCCACCCTTGTGTAAGCGTCCGCGTTCGTGTAGTGAAGGTGGATGACGAGGTAGTCAGCCACAGCCATGTACACGATGAAGGACACCAGGAACAGGAAGGTGCTCTCGATGGGCCAGCGTCGAGGGACGCGCCGCGCAGCGACCCTTGACCGGTCACCCCGCCGCAAGGCCCTGGGAAGCGCGACTGTGAGACTGCTCACGCCGTGCACCGTCTCGCCGGGTGGGATGGCGGGACCGGCGGCACGACGCCGCCGGTCCGGGCCCCGGGTGGCGCAGTGCGCGAGACGGCAGCGGCGAGGACCCTGCCGCACATCACGTCTCGGACTGCGCCGTTGAATATCATTGCTTCGCTCGACTCGAAGTTGCGGCTTCGTCAGCGAGTACAGGGGCCGACGTGTTTGTCGGGGCGCTAGTGCCAACCAGAGCAACGTCCTGCACAACCGACCCGTTGTCGAAGAGGCCGTGTACGGTCTTCTCCCAGTACGTGGGTTTGGTCACCAGTTGGAGCCCGGCCTTCAGCATGGCCAGGGACATCATCAGCCAGTAGGCCGGCGCCAACAGCGCAACTCGGGTCAGCTCCCATGACTTGCGGTGCTGGCAAGACCAGACGCCCATGTACAGGAAGAAGAAGTTGCCGACCAGAAGCTCAAGCATCCCTACGTAGTAGATGGCCGAGGGGAACAGGTAGGCGATGAAGTTGAACTGAGCCAGAGCCCAGAGGAGGGTGAGCAGCCAGACCGCCAGGTTGAGCACCGAAACTCCGAAGGTTCCTCCGAGAGTCAGGTGGACAGAGATGAAGCTCTTCCACCCCACCAGGCGGTAGAGGGTCACTGGGTGACGCATCTGTACCAGCCAGCTGACGGCGTAGCCCTTTCCCCACCGCGAGCGCTGCTTCACCCAGTTGACGAAGTCGCTATTGGCCTCCTCGAGCGTGGTTGACGACATGATCACGGTGCGGTAGCCGGCGCGATGCAGGCGAATCCCAAGGTCCGCGTCCTCGGTGACGTTGTTCGGATCCCAGGCATTGAGGTGGCGCAACAGTGCCGTGGGGAAGTGGTTGCTGCTCCCGCCCAATGGCACCGGAAGGCCGAGGTCGACCAAGCCTGGGAGGAAGAAGTCGAACCAGGCCGTGTACTCAAGCGCAAACCAAGACGTGAGGGCGTTCTGGCGTGGGTTGTAAAAGTTGAGCTTCGCCTGCACGCAACCTACACTTGGGCCTGACCGCCTGAACGTCGCGATCGCCTTCTTCAGCTGGTCGGGCTCCGGGATGTCCTCGGCGTCGAAGATCACCACGTATTCGCCACGAGCAAACTGCAGGCCGTAATTGCAAGCCTTTGGCTTTGTCCGTGGGCCCTCCGCTGGCACCACGATGACGTCGAAGTTGCCGGGCAACGGGTAGTCGAGTACTAGGTTGAGTGTTTCAATGTCATCGGCCTCGAGCAAGAGCTTGATGTCGAGGAGAGACGCGGGGTAGTCGAGCGCCGCGCAGGCTTCGACAAGCTGCGGCAAGACGCCGGCCTCCCGGTAGAGGGGGCACAGGATTGTGTAGATGGGCAGGTCTGTAAGGGCGGCGAGGTCTGCGGCCGTGATGTCCACGACGCCAAGGAACTTGGAGCCGCGAACAATCACATACGCTCGGAATACAACGACGACGGCGTAGAGTCCAACGACGAATCCCGCGACACCGATGAAGAACGGGCCCCCGAACACCACTGCAAGACTGATGGCCAGCACGCCCCCCATGACCGCAGTGATTCGCTGACGCCGCGTCAGGAGGAGATGCGCCGATGCCTCGGGGTGTGCTCGTTGGAGTGACTCGACACTTTCGTCGAGGAGGGCTGCGGAGTACACCTGCTCCTGTCGCCGACGGATGGCGCTGGGCGTGGCAAGAATCGGGACCACACGGAGCCCCACGACGCGCTCCACGTGAAGGCGTGCCCGCGTGTCGAACGGGTCAGCCATGGCCACCACGACGGTCTCTCCGATGCCTCGCACCAGAAGCACGCGGTATCGGATGGCGTCGACCGCCGGGAGCCGCTGCGCGAGCGTGACGTCCACCCAATGGTTCTCCAGGTCGCCCAGTGAGATGCCCCACTGATCGCCGAGCGTGCCCCAGACCGCCTTCTCGCTGGCCGCCCCGCGTGCAACCAACACCTCACCGAGGGGACGTCCTTCGGTGCGGTGCTGGTGGAGAGCCTCGCGCAACGCATGGCGGTCGATGGCACCGGCGCGCAAGAGAAGGTGTCCGATTGGCGCCGCCCGTCCGATGACCTCGACGTTGCGTACGTGCCGCCCCAGCCGCAGCTCGCGTCCGCGACGACGCTCGACCAGCGCGTTCTCAGCCGCAGCCCGTGCCGCTGCTGCGATTCGACGGCTCCGCCGCGCAAAGAGCACGAAGAGCCCGGCTTGAACGAAGCCCAGGATGAAGGCGGCAATGAGAACGATGGCGGCCAGTACTGCAAATGGCGCGAATCCGACTGGTGTCGTGGTGTAGTTGATGTTGTTGACGAACGGCGACAGCGACGGAGCGGGGTTGAGCTGGCCCGTCACGGTCTCGCCACCTGACAGCGGCCTACTCGGCGGCACCGGCAGGCCGAAGATGATCGGCTTCTTGGCGGCCGCCGACGCGGCCGCCGCAGCAGCTGCCGCCGCCGACGACCCGCCGGGGAAGGCAAGCGCCGGTGGGACCAACGTCACGCCGCCAATGGGGACCGTGGTGCCGTCGTAGCGGGTGAGGACGACCGAGCCGCTGGTCGCATCCTTAGCAACCACCAGCGATACCACGCGGTCGTTCCAGGAGATCACCTGGAGAGAGGACCCGTTCAGTGTGGCCGTTCCCGAGGTGGCGCCGAACCCGGAGCCGATGACGTACATGGTCGCACCCGGGCTGGGTTGTTTCGGAAGGATGGATGACACCACACCGCGCACCTGGATCGGCTGCGGCGTCGCGGCCTCGATGATGTTCATGTTGCTGCTCGAGATCGGGTAGCGCGTGTCCAGCTGCGTCTCAAAGGTGACCACGACGTCGCCGTTGCAGTACGTGGTCGGCGCATTGAGCGTCATGTGCGCGTCGTCGCTGAAGACGGCGGCCACGGCGTCGCAGCCGACCTCGGAGGACGCGGGACCCTGGTAGTACGTCACCCCGGTCATGGGGTTGAGGCCGCCCATCGTGAAGCCGGTTCCAGCGAGCGCGATGTACGCACTCTCCGACGGGGTCTGCGTCGACATTCCCGTGATCACCGGTGGGGACAGGAAGGTGAAATTGTTGTTGCTCAGCACCGGGGCGCTGCTGTGTCTCGGGTCGGCGAAGTGAACCGAGACCGGGCCGCTGTCGCCGTTAGACGAAAAGTACAGGGTCTCCGTGTCGGGAGGAGGCGCGGTGGGTGATGGGGTCGGTGACGACGCCCGCGACGGCGATGTCGTCGGTGTCGGCGAAGCAGCCGGGCTGGGTGGCGTCACCGGGCCGGGCGTGTTCTGGTCACCCGGCTGCTGCACGGTGCCCACGTACACGGACCGCTGGCACACCGGGCTCACGAGGTTGGTGCCGGTCACCTGGACCCACACACCCTTGGGGTCCGCGGGTGGCGCGGTGTACACGCCCGACCCGGGGGTGGTCTCGGTGGTCACTGTCGAGATCGACGGCGTCGGACAGAGCGTGGCGCTGTTGGAAGCCGGGGAACCAACGGGTGCCGAAGACGAGGTTCCGGGCGCGCTCTGCCCGGCAGTGTCGTGTGGGATGAGAGGCGTCAGCGCCAGCCCGACTGCGGCAGCGCACGCGACACCGGCCGCCAGTCGTGCCCAGAGGCTCGGAGCCCCGTCCGGCCGGGTGGTCATCGTCAGACCCGGTGCTTGACCGCGTGGCTGACGAGTGCCGCCGCGTCGGCGCGAAGCAGCGCGTCGGCACTCTTGTACTTCGCGTCGAGCTTGGGATCGTCGTGACTACCGTTGAGCAGGTTCAGGAAGCTGACCAGCATCCCCTGGAAGCCGCCGCTTGGCGAGACGTCGGCGTCGGCGCCCCCGGTGGTCAGGCTCGACGTCAGCGTGACGCGCTCGTAGTAGGTCTGTCCCTTGTAGTCGACGGGCCATGCCCATGACACGCTGGCCCAGCGCTGCGGCGGGTTGCCGGGGGCCTGGTAGTTGAGCAGCAACGCGGTGACGCCGCTGCCGATGTCGATCCGCTGCGAGGTGGAGATGCTGTAGTTGTGAAAGAGGAAGCAATTCTGCAGGTTGTACGCGTCCAGCGAACCCTTGTCGTCCGTGCGGACCACGTCCGCGTAGACGAGGTTCGACTGCACCAGGCTTGTCGTCTTCGCCGTCGCCGTCGCCGGTTTGGGCGGTGTCGGGATCCCGCTCAAGTAGTAGCGGGTGAAGGTCGAGTTCGCGCCAAAGTACTGCTTGGCCCACGGGTATTCCTGGTAGAAGCTGACCTGCATCCCCCCCGGTGCCGATCCGATCGAAAACGGCACCACGCTCGGCGAGCCAGTGCCGTCCTGGAAGGCGGCGTAGGGCGCCAAACCCTGGTTGGCGAGCCCGACGAGGACGGCCAGCGCCGCCATGATGCCGATGGTGGCCCGGCGCCGGCGGAGTGTGGGGCGACGCGGAGCGATCGCGGTCAACTGCCGCGATCTGCCTGTCTGCACAACGTCGGGTCGTGGGTGGAGTCCGAAGATCGGCAGCAGCCGCATCATCGCCGCGATCACCAGCGTGAACAGGATCAGTCCGATCACCGCGTGGTAGCCGCCGAGCGCGAGATCGGGGTGGCCTGCCGACGCCAGGGCCAGGATGGACGTCAACCGGAAGACATTGACCGCGAACGTGAGCGCCAGGCCGAACACCATCCAGAGGAACTTGCGAATGCCGCCGCCGCCGACGGCGGTGAGAATTGCCGCGCCGATGAGCAGGAACCCGAGAACCGAGTCCGCGCCCGAACACGCGGTTCCCACGCTGACGGTCAGCGGCGCGCCGCTCGCCTGGTGGACCGAGAGGATCCCCGGTGATCCCGTCAGCGAGACGCCCAGCGGGAGCAGGTGCACCACCTTGCCCAGCGCGCTGTTGGTGGCGTCCGTGAAGGACTGCATCAGCCCCGGCATGATGTTGAGGTAGAGCGCCGGCCACATCAGCACCAGGAAGACGAGCGCACTCTTGAGCCGCCAGAACCAGTTGATCCCGTAGAAGATGGTGATCAGCCCACCCGCGAACAGCGCCATCGAGAGGACGTCCGGCCGGTTGCTCCAGTAGTAGGTGGAGGCCAGCGCCGGCACGATGGTGATCAGCAACAGAGCGAAGACAATCATCGGAATGCCGATGAGGAAGTCGATCTGGCGATCCCGAATCCCCGCGCTGACGTTGCGGTAGCGATGCGCGGTGAACAGCGCGATGCCGAGGGCGAAGAAGGGCAGCAGCGGCAGGTAGGCCAGCGGCGTCTCCAGGCGCAGGTAGTCGAACATGCTGCCCAGCGTCAGGCTGTACCCGACCACCGTCACCAGCACGATGGCCGCCGCGGGCCAGAGCGCGCGGTGCTGACGGGCCCAGGTAAGGAAGGCGTCCGCCTGCCGGCCGCCGACGTCGCGGGCACGCGCGAGAAGCCGCGCGAGAAGCGAGGATGCCGCGCTCAATGAAGAGTCTCCTCCCTTCCATGGAGGTCAGGCTGGTCCCCGGGCGCTGCGCGCCACCTGAGAAGGCTCCGCGGAAGTTCACCCACAAGAACGACCGCCCTACGGGAAAACTTGCACGCAGCGAGCGCGCCATGGCACCCGGTTCGTCGCATGAGCGTTAGCCGAAGGTCACCGCAGCGAGTCCCTGCCCCGAATACGGTGAATCGGCATCGCCCCCCGGTCTGGCCCCACGGACCGTCGATGACGAGGACCAGCCATCTCCCGCCCCTTTGCCCGCCTGCGCCAGCTCAGCCACCGATCGGTGGTCGGCGCGCCCCTCCTGGCGGCGGTGCTCTGCTGCGCCGGCTTCGCGGCGGGAGGCGAGACGCCGCACGGCAACGCTGACGGCACCCTTCGATTCGGCGCGGACCTCCTCCACTCCCTCCCGTCGGCCGCAGGGACGTCGGCGTCCGGGAACAACCCTTCCACTGGTCTGTCAGGAACCGCCGGCCAACGGAGCGCCGGCGGCGCCGCGGGTTCGAACCCCTCCGCCGCAAGCGCGCATCCGACCGCATCGGCTGGCCCCTCAGCCGGTGCCGCCGGTGGATCGGGGCTGGTCAGCCGCAACGGCACCTCGCTGATGCTGAACGGCAGTCCCTGGCAGTTTGCCGGCTACGACGACTACCGCCTGACCTCGGCGTCGCCCGGCCACCAGTGCGGTGGTGCGCAGAGCAGCGCTGACGTGGCCGCGGCCCTGGACGAGATCCGCAACAACTCCGGGGCAACCGTGGTGCGGACCTGGTTCATGCAGGCATACGGCGGGCCCGGCAACTGGAGCCAGTTCGATCACGTCCTGTCGGCCGCTGCCGCGCGTGGGATGAAGGTGATCCCGGTCCTCGCCGACCAGTGGGCGGCGTGCGAACCGTGGCCGGCCGGGCAGGCGCCGTACCGCACGCTCGCCTGGTACCAGTCGGGATATCGCGCCGTCGACTACGGCTACAGCCTGTCGTACCGGGACTACGCCGCTGCGATCGCCGCCCACTACCGGAACAACCCGACCATCGCCTTCTGGCAGCTGGTCAACGAGGCCGAGGCCCTCGACGGCGTCGGGAGTGCCTGTGAGGACGCGGCCGCCAATGCCGCTCTTCGCTCCTTCGCCGACGACGTCGCCGGGATCATCAAGGTCAATGACCGAGGCCACCTGGTGAGCCTTGGCACCATCGCCACAGGCCAGTGCGGCACCTCGAGCACGTCCGACTTCCTGAACCTCCACTCCGGCCTCATCGACATCTGCGAATACCATGACTACTTCGGCCGCGGCGGGCTGCCAGGTGACCAGTGGCACGGCGTTGCAGTACGCATCAACCAGTGCCATTCGCTCAACAAGCCGATCTTCGCGGGCGAAGTCGGCCTCCAGGCGTCGATCGCCGCGGATGGGAGCACCGGCGGGCCGGTCACGGCGGCGTCGCTGGCGCAGCGTGCCTCGTTCCTCAAGGAGAAGTTGCAGGCTCAATTCGGCGCGGGCATCGCGGGCTTCCTGATCTGGCAGTACGCGGCGGGCCCACGCACGGACAACTATGAGGTCCAGCCCGGCGATCCCACCGAAGCCGTCATGGCGCGCGTCGCTGTCACACTCGACGGCTGGCTCGGCTGAGAGGTTCTGTGGCCGGCCACGGGTGATCTCGTCGCACGCTGCAAGGGATTGCATGGTCCGTCGTTAGAAGGGATGTGAAGTCCTTCTTGCCGGTGGGTGTCCCGCGACGCCGTGCGCCTTCGCCTGTCGCGACCGTCGACCGGGCGGGGCGGCAGATGCTCGAGCTTCGGCGGGCCGCCGACCCCGACTCCCCCCTCGTGAGCGTCGTCCTCCCGTGCCTCGATGAGGCCGGCTCGGTCGGGACGGTGATCCGCGAGGCGTTCGCTGCCTTGCGCGAGGCCGGACTTGATGGCGAGGTGATCGTCGCCGACAACGGTTCCACCGACGCCTCCGCCGAGATCGCCGAGGCCGCCGGTGCCCGCGTCGTGAGCGCGCCAGTGCGCGGGTACGGCAACGCCTACCACGCAGGGATGGCCGCCGCGCGCGGCCAGGTCCTGGTCATGGCCGACGCGGACGGGACCTACCCGATGCAGGCGATTCCTGAGCTGGCCTACCCGGTTCTGTACGGCACCTCCGACATGGTGATCGGCAGCCGGCTCATGGGTGCGATCGGCAAGAAGGCGATGCCATGGAAGCACCGCTACATCGGCAACCCGATCCTGACCCGGCTCCTCAACCGCTTCTTCAACATCACCGTCTCGGACGCCCACAGCGGGATGCGCGCGATCGACGCGCGCGCCTACGCCTCGCTGGGGCTGAGGACGCCGGGGATGGAGTACGCCTCCGAGATGATCGTGCAGGCCGCGCGGGCCAAGCTGCGGGTCGGCGAGATGCCCATCCCGTACCACCCACGCGTCGGTGAATCCAAGCTGCAGACGTGGCCCGACGGGTGGCGCCACCTCAAGTTCCTGCTGCTGGCGAGCCCAACCTGGCTGTACCTGATCCCCGGCATCTTCGCCTTTGTGCTCGGGCTCGCGTTGGTCATCCCCATGACCTTCGGCCCTGTGCACCTCGGGCCCATCAACCTGGTCCTGCACCCCATGCTCGTCGGTGCCGTCCTGACCATCATCGGCTGGCAGATGATTCAGCTGGGGGTGCTGGTGCGCGTCTGTCTGCCGCTACCGACCGGGGTCACTGACCGGTTGTCCGATTTCGTCAACCGCCGTCTCACCATCGAGCGAACGCTGCTGGGCGGCGCCGGCGTGCTCGGCATCGGCGTCCTCGCCGGCGCCGCCATTGCCATCAAGTGGGCCACCGAGGGCTTCGGACCACTGCAGGAGGTGCGGCCCGGCATCGCCGCGCTGGTCCTCTGCGTCCTTGGCGCACAAACCATCTTCGCCGCGTTCCTCTACGCCTTCTTCCTCCCGGCGTACTTCGGCGGCGACGTGGCGCCGGGTCGCATCGAGCGCGACGATCAATTCGTTGCCCGGCCGGTGCTGCTGACCGGCCGGCGGGCCGCCTCGGCGGCGGTGAGTGTCGCGGAGAACACCGGCTCGCGTAGCTGACGCTGTGCCACCCGGCACCCCGAGGTGATGTAGCGTTCCAGGGGCGGAACACGTCCACTCGAATCCCACTGGAGGCAGCCCACATGGCCAGCGAGAAGACGCGCGGCGCGCCCAAGAAACAGCAGAAGAAGCCCAAGGCTCCCTCCACAGGGAAGGCGGCGCGCCGGGAAGCGGCCAAGAAGGCACACCAGACCGGGCAGACCTCCGGCTGACGCACTTCGCAGACGGCCCGGGACGGCACGCCTAGCCCTTGTGCACGCCGGTGCTGCCCACGGCTCCGACCAGGCCGCTGCAGTCAACGCAGCGAAAGCAGGCGATACACCGCGTGCAGCGCACGCAGGCGACGCACGCCACGCAGCCACGCAACGCGACCGAGAGAACGCTGAGCACCGAGCCGGCGACGCCGGCGCTGAGGACGGTCAGCGCACTTCCGGCGGTGGCCACGCTGGCCACGGTCGCCGCGCTGCCGGCGGTCATCGCGCTGGCCGCAGTCCCTGCGCTTCCAGCGGTGGCGACGCTGGCGTAGGTCGCTACGCTGCCCGCCATGGCAACACTGGCGCGCGTGCGCACGCTCCCGGCGGTGGCGACGCTCCACCGGGTGTCGACACTGCCGGCGGTGGCGACGCTCGCGGTCTCGTCGCTGTCATCAGAGCCGGCGGTGCGGCCGAGGACGTGGACGTCGGGCGAGGCCATCGGAGCAGCCTAGCAAGAGCCCCCGACCACCTTGTGACGCTCTCGTCGTCTGGCGGGTTCGCCGCGAGACCCGCTAAGGCAGCAAACGCGGCAGCCGCGGCTTCGAACAACCTGCGGTACAACGGCGGCCTGGTCGAGGCTCATCTTCGGCGCCACCAACGGGGCCGGAGCCGACCTGTACGCCAACGATCATCCGTACATCGTGAATCGGAGTGGAGCAACCACGCCGGCGGGTGCTCCATGTCGTAGCGCCCTAGGGTCGCCGGAGAGACGAGGGGAGGAACCGCGCGCCTGCGCCAGCCCCAGCGGCGACGTCGCTGGGGTTGGACAGTGCGCAGCGGCGGAGCGACAGGCACCCACAACCGATGCACGTAGACAGTCCGTCGCGCAGCGCCACGAGCCCAGCGATCTGCTCGTCGAGCCGGCTGCGCCAGGAGCTGGAAAGACGCGCCCAATCGGCCTTGGTCGGAACGCGCGACTCGGGCAGCGCGGCCAGCGCGGCCCGGATCTCGTCGAGCGACAGCCCAACATTCTGGGCGGCCCGGATGAACGCGAGCCTGCGAAGCACGCTGCGCGGGTAGCGGCGCTGGCCCCCGTCGCTGCGCGCTCCGCTGATCAGGCTCTCCTTCTCGTAGTAGCGCAGGGCCGAGGCGGCAAAGCCCGCCCGGCGCGCCACCTCGCCAATGGGAAGGTGGTCGTCACTGCGCACGCTCACCCCACTTGACATAAGGCTTACTTTAACTTCTACCCTGGCGACATGACAACCTCCAGCCGGACCACCCCCACTCCGCGGGTCGCCTACGTCAGCGGTGGCTCGCGCGGGCTCGGCCACGCGCTGAGCACCGAATTGGTTCGTCGCGGGTGGCACGTAGTCATCGACGGCCGTGATGCCGGCCGCCTTGCGGCCGCCGCCGCAGCGATGCCTGAACCGGCGTCTGTCAGCGCAATTCCCGGTGACGTCGCGGATCCCGACCATCGTGGACGCATCGCCGCCGCCGTGGCGGCTGCCGGCGGCCTCGACCTGGTCGTCAACAACGCCAGCGTGCTGGGGCCGAGCCCCCAACCACGGCTCGCCGAGTATCCACTCGCGGCGCTCGCGGCCGTCTACGCGGTCAACACCTTCGCACCCGTGGCGCTGTTGCAGCTTCTCCTCCCCCACCTCGCGGAGCGTCAGGGCCGGGTGATCAACGTCTCGTCCGACGCGGCGACGGAGCCCTACGAGGGCTGGGGTGGCTACGGGTCGTCCAAGGCGGCGCTCGACCACATCACCGCCATCCTCGGCGTCGAGCATCCCGGGCTTCGCGTCTACGCGTTCGACCCCGGCGACATGCGCACCGACCTCCAGCAGCAGGCATTCCCCGGTGAGGACATCAGCGATCGGCCCACCGCCGAAAGTGTCGTCCCGTCACTGGTGCGCCTGGTCGAGGGCGAGCTTCCCAGCGGTCGCTACACGGTGGGCGAGCTCGCCAACTCGGCGACCTCCCCATGATCGCGCCGGCTCGGGGCATGGCCCGCCCCCACACTCGGTTCATCGCGCGTGAAGGGCTCGAGGCGGCGGTGCCGGCGGAACAGCGCGGCATCGCACGCGACGGCGTGCGCCTTCTCGTGGCAACGCGTGCCGATTTGTCCCATCGCCGGTTCCGCGACCTTCCTGAGGTGCTCGAGGCGGGCGACCTGGTGGTGGTCAACACGTCGGCGACCGTGCCCGCCGCGCTGCGCGCCGAGCGCGAGGATGGCCAGCCTGCGCGCGTGCATCTTTCCGGCTGGCTCGACCCGGCGCACTGGATCGTTGAGGTCCGCCGTGCTGACAACCGCGGGCCCGACCGGGGCGGCGCCGCGGGTTCGGTGCTTCGACTTCCCGGTGGCGTGGCCCTCACGTTGGAGCGCCCGCATCCGGACTCTGCGTCCGCTCCCACGCGGCTCTGGGTGGTGTCTGTCACTCCGACAACGGAGCCAGTGCCGTACCTCGGCGTGCACGGACGCCCCATCGCGTACGGCCACCTCGCCGACTCCCTTCCGCTGAGCGCCCACCAGACGGTGTACGCGGATGAGCCCGGCAGTGCGGAGATGCCGAGCGCCGGTCGGCCCTTCACCGCCGAGCTGCTCGTTCGTCTCATGGCCGCCGGGATCACTGTCGCCCCTCTGATACTGCACGCTGGCGTCTCGAGCCCGGAGTTCCACGAACCCCCGGCACCGGAGCGCTACTCCGTGCCGGTGAGCACGGCCCGGCTGGTCGCCGACACACGTCGCGCCGGCAGGCGCGTCGTCGCCGTCGGCACCACGGTGGTGCGCGCCCTCGAGACGGTGGCGGCGGATGGCCAGATACGGGGCGGTGAGGGCTGGACGGATCTCGTTCTCGAGCCTGACCGCCCGGCACGGGTGGTGAGCGGCCTGATCACGGGTCTGCACCTTCCGGAGTCGAGTCACCTGCTGCTGCTCGAGGCGGTCGCCGGGCCCAAGATGGTCGCCGACGCCTACGCAACCGCGGTGGACGCCGGCTATCTCTGGCACGAGTTCGGTGACTCGATGCTCTTCCTGCCCTAGGCAAGCAGCCGATCGACGATGGCGTTGACAGTCAGGTCGTCGTGGGGGCCGTGCGCGCGGTCAGCTGGCGGCTCTTCGCTGACCGACGCGACTGTGCCTCGCCCCGTACGATGCATACACGACCAGCCCTATCGCCATCCAGATGACGAACCGCAACCAGGTCAGGGCGGGCAGGTTGAGCATTAGGTAGACCGACGCGAACACGGAGAGCACCGGCGTCACCGGCATGCCCGGAGTGTGGAATGCCCGCTTGAGGTCGGGGCGCGTGCGTCGCAATATCAGGACGGCGATCGCCACCAGGACGAAGGCGAACAGCGTTCCGATGTTGACGAGGTCGGCGAGGTCGGCGAGTGGGACGAAGAACGCCACCGCCGCCACCACGGCGCCGGTCACCAGGGTGGTCCGAACTGGTGCTCCGGTGCGCCTGTTGACCTTTGCGAAGGCCGCGGGCAGCAGGTGATCGCGACTCATCGCGAAGAAGATCCGGCTCTGCCCCAGCATGAGGATCATCATCACCGTGGTGAGGCCCGCGAGCGCGCCCGCCGAGATGATGTTGGCGAAACCCGGGTGGCCGACCGAGCGGAAGGCTGCGGCGAGCGGTGCGGCGATGCTGATGTGGTTGAACTTGACCATCCCGGTCACCACCAGCGAGACGGCCACGTACAGCACGGTGCAGATGGCCAGCGAGGCGATGATTCCGATTGGCAGGTCGCGTTGCGGCTTCTTCGTCTCCTCGGCCGCGGTGGCCACGATGTCGAAACCGATGAAGGCGAAAAAGACGAGCGCGGCGCCGGTGAAGATGCCGCTGATTCCGAAGGAGCCGGGCGCCACCCCGAGGTCCTGCAACAGCGACTTGGTGACGGTGGCGCCGCCTGACGGGATGGTCCCGCTCGGTGGGATGAACGGCGAGTAGTTGGCGGCGTGGATGTAGAAGAGCCCGGCCACGATCACGAAGAGGACGATGGCCACCTTGATGGTCACCACGACCAGGTTGACCGTGACGAGACCTTGATCCCGAAGCAGATCACCCCGGTGAGCACCAGCACGATCGCCGCCGCGATGACGTTGTGGCCATCACCGATGAGCGCGCTCGGGATGGTGATCCCGCCGGCTTTCAGAAGGTCGACCGCGTAGGTCGACCAACCCACGGCCACCGTGCTCGCGCCCAGCGCCAGCTCGAGGATGAGATCCCAGCCGATGATCCACGCCACCATCTCGCCGAGCGTCGCGTACGAGAAGGTGTAGGCGGATCCCGCCACCGGGACGGTGCTGGCGAACTCCGCGTAGCACAGGGCCGCCAACCCGCACGCGATGCCGGCGACCACGAACGAGAGGGCGACCGCGGGGCCGGCCTGGACGCCGGCGGCCTTGCCGGTGAGCACGAAGATCCCAGTGCCGATGATCACGCCGACGCCGAACACCGTCAGGTCGATGGGGCCGAGCCTCCGCCTCAGGCCGTTCTCGGCGTCCTCGGTGTCCTCGATCGACTGCTCGATCGACTTGGTCCGCAAGACGTTCACGGCGCCGCTCCTCCTCCTCCGCCCGGCACCCGCTCCCGCGGCGGGCGGGGTGGAGCATAGGCAGGCGGTACCGTCGTGAGTCAGCCTTTGGCGCTGGCGAAGGCTAGGCGCTGGTCAGGTCGCGAGCGAACTCCGCGAAGTTGTCGATGTAGCGTCGCACGTCCGCCTCGCTGTGCTGCACCGACAGGGTCCAGTTCTCCTCGGCGCCGGGCGCCATCAGCACCTCGCGGTTGCTCTGGTACAGCCAGGAGAGGTACGGCACCGACTTGTCGATGTCGAGGTAGTCGCGGTAATTGCGCACCTTCTCCTTGCGGTACGTCACGCAGCCGCGTGCGGCGAGGGTGAGAGCATGGAACGGCAGGTCGTGTTCGCTGATGATGCCGTCCAGGCCGCCCTGCAGCTCCTCGGCGAGCGCATCGAAATGCGCGTACGCGCCGGGTGTGAGCACCTCGAGGAGGGTGGCGCGCGACGCCGCCGTGGTGAGCGGGTTGCCATTGAACGTGCCCATCTGGGCGACACGCCCGTCGGTGATCGTGGCCATCACGTCCTCGCGTCCGCCGATGGCGCCGCATGGCAGACCACCACCGATCGCCTTGGCGAGGCAGACGATGTCGGGGGTGACGCCGAATCGTTCCGACGCTCCACCGGGGGCGATGGTCACGCCCGTTTTCACCTCGTCGAAGACGAGCAGGGCGCCGTGGCGGTGGGCGATGTCGCGCACCCCGGCGAGATAGCCGTCATCCGGCAGGACGATGCCGATGTTCATCATCACCGGCTCGACGACCACGGCGGCGATGTCGTCGTGGTGGCTGAAGGCACGCTCCAAGGCGTCGAGATCGTTGAACGGAACGACGGTGACCAGGTCGACGTTGGCCCGCGGGATGCCCTCGCAATACGGGACGGAGTTGGGATGGTCGACGGGGCCCATCAGGTCAGGGGCCGGCTCCACACTGACCATCAGCGAGTCGTGGTGGCCGTGGTACGAGGCCTCGATCTTGACGAGCCGCTCGCGCCCGGTGAACCCTCGTGCCAGCCGCACCGCGTCGAGTGTTGACTCCGTGCCGCTGTTGGTGAACCGCCACTGCGGTTGCGAGAACCGCCGCGTGAGCTCCTCTGCGACCGCGGCATCCTCGGCAACCGGCTGCGCGAAATGCGAACCGCGCGCCATGCGGTCGTTGACGGCGGCGACCACCGAGGGGTGCGCGTGGCCGACCACCATGACCCCGAAGCCGTTGTGGAAGTCGACGTACTCGTTGCCGTCGACGTCCCAGACATGACTTCCCTGGCCCCGGTCGATGAACACCGGCTGCGGTGGGGTGTCCTGGAACGACGATGGGACGCCGCGTGGCATCGAGTGGGTCGCACCCTGCCAGAGCTCACGCGATCGCTGGCGCTTGGCCAGGAACTCGCGCTCCTCCCGCTCGGTGAGCTCGGCGACGCGCTTGGGGTCGATGGCGCTGCTGGTGCTGCGCCCGGGCGGACTGCTCGACGACGTCGGCCACGGGCCCCTCGGGCTGCTTGCGTCAGCGGACATGTTGCCTCCTCGTGAGGGTCGCCGGTTCAGCGGCGGTGGCGGACTCGACTGATTGCTCGAGGATCTCGAGGCCCTTGGACAGCTCGTCGTCGCTGATGGTCAGGGGCATGAGCAGGCGGATGACGTTGTCGTACAGCCCCGCGCGCAACAGCGCGAGGCCGCGGCTGTGCGCCTCGCGCAGAACAGCGATGGCCAGTTCCGGGGCCGGCTCACGGCTAGAGCGGTTGTGAACCAGTTCCATCGCGGTCATCGCGCCGATGCCGCGCACGTCACCGATGCAGTCGTGGCGCTCTTGCATCAGTCGCATGTGCTGGATGGCAGTCTCGCCGACGTGTCGTGCACGTGCGCAGATGCCGTCGCGCTCGATGACCTCGAGCACCGCCAGCGCTGCCGCGCAAGCCACCGGGTTGCCTCCGAAGGTGCCGCCGAGGCCGCCCGGCGCGGGTGCGTCCATCAGCTCGGCGCGCCCGACAACCGCCGCCAGCGGCAGCCCTCCCCCGAGCGACTTGGCGAGAAGCACGAGGTCGGGCTCGACACCCCAGTGGTTCACCGCGAACATCTCACCGCTGCGCCCCAACCCAGTCTGGATCTCGTCAGCGATCAGCGGGATGTCGAGCTCATGGAGCAGGCGTGCGAGCCGGGGGAGGAAATCATCGGGGGGCACGACGAAGCCGCCCTCACCCTGCACGGGTTCCACGATCACCCCGGCCACCCGGTCGGGTGGCACCTGCGAGGCGAAGAGCGCGGCGAGCGCCTCCAGGCTCGCGTCTGCCGTCTGGTCGTGATACGCGTAGGGGTAGGCTGCCTGGTACACCTCGGTCGCGTACGGCCCGAAGTTCTGCTTGTACGGATGCACCTTCCCCGTCAGGCTCATCGCCATCAGCGTGCGCCCGTGGAAACTGTTCTGGAAGCTGATGATCGCCGGCCGGCCGGTGGCCGCCCGCACCACCTTCACCGCGTTCTCGACCGCCTCCGCGCCGCTGTTGAGCAACAGTGCCCGCGCCGGCTTCGGAACCGGAGCAAGCGCGCAGAGTCGCTCGCAGAGCTCGACGTAGACGTCCGGCATCATCACCGGGCCGCCAGAGTTGATCAGCAGATCCACCTGGCGGTGGATGGCTGCGACCACGTCGGGATGGCCATGGCCGAGGTTGTTGACGCTGATGCCGCTGGCGAAGTCGAGGAAACGCTTGCCATCGGAGTCGATGAGGGTGGTGCCAGCCGCGGAGTGGGCGAACCCGGTCATGGTTGACCCCATTCCGCGCGCGACGGAACGTTCCCTCCCCTTCTGGAGCTCAGCGTTGGCGTGGTGCTTCATGAGCACGGCGCCTAGCTGACGGAGGCCGTCGGCGCTGCAGTGAGCCTGCCGTCAACCATGACGTAGGAGACGGTCTTCTGGCGGAAGAATCCGGAGCGGTTCGTGACCACCGCCAGGATCAAGAGCGGGATTCCCAGGGCCATGGTCACCAGCACCGGCATCGCCGTGGTGATGTCGGTCGTCCACGACTGGTACTCAATGAAGCCGCTCAGCGCGAGCAATGCCACGCCGCCGATGAACGGAAGGAGCCCGGCGAAGATGAACATCTTGGCTCCGCTGGCGAGCACCTTGCGGAATGCCCAGGTGCACGCGATCCCGGTGACGCCGTAGTACACGGCAACCAGGACGCCGATGTTGAGGATCAGGTTGGCGAAGACAGTGCTCACGCTGTCCGACAGCAACGTCACCACGATGACCACCAGCGCGAAGACGGCGGTGATAATCGTTCCCACCCAGGGCGTGAGCCAGCTCCTGTGCACCGTTGCGAAAGCTTTTGGGAAGACTCCGTCACGCGCCATCGAGAAGCTGAGCCGGCTCGAGGGCAGCAGCGTCGTCTGCATGGTCGCCACCGTCGAGGACACCACCGCGAGGATCATGAGGTAGGTCAGCGGCGAGCTCGCCAGCTGCTGCGCGAAGTAGTAGAGGATGTTCGTCGAGTTGTTCGGATCGGCGAAGGCGTCCTGGCTGATAACCAGCTGCATCGCGATCGCCGCGATCAGGAAGATGAAAAGCAGGATGAACATGCTGATGATCCCGGCGCGCCCGGGATTCTCGTCGGCTGCCTTGGATTCCTCGTTCACGTTGGCCGCAGTGTCCCATCCCCAGAAGAAGAAGACACCAAGCGCCAGGCTGCTGGCGAGTGCCCCAAAACCCACGGAGCCGGGGTTGAACCAGCTGGACGCGACCGCGTTGGTAGCGTGCTGACCGCCGATCACCTTGATGATCGCCGCCAAGGCGAACCCAAGCACGATCAGGTACTCGATGGCGACCAGGATCCACTGGAAATTCGCCGTGATCCGGATGCCACGGACCACCATGAACGTCACCAGCGCAAGCCACGCCGCCCCGACGCCGGCGATCCAGTACTTGTTGCCGGCGGCGTCGGCGCTGATCTGGCCCGGGAACACGCTGTTGAGCAACTGCATGGTGTATGCGCCGGCCACGATCGGCGCGGAGGCGCAGAACAGCACGTTTGCGGCCAGCTGCACCCAACCCGAGAACCACCCGATGTACGGGTTCAGCGTGCGGCTCACCCACGAATACGAGGCGCCGCAGTTCGGATCCATCCGGTTGAGGTAGTAGTACGCGATCGCGATGAAGAGGACGGGGATGAAGCTCACCAGGATCGCCGCCGGCGACGCGAGCCCGACAAAGGCGAAGACCAGCGCCACCGACGCGGCCAGGCTGTATGCGGGTGCCACGCTCGAGGTGGCGATCACCGTCGTGTCGAAGAGATTCAGGGTGTTGGTCTTGAGCTGCGACTCGACGCGCCGCTCGTGAACTATCGGCTCCGCGACCGTGGCCATCCACCCACCTCCGATCTGCCCAAGGACCATCTTGCAGAACACCTGCAAGGGCCGGCGCACACCCTAAGCGGCGGATGCTAGGCTCGTCAAGTGGGTCCACGGGGATGTGGGAGACGGTGGTGAGCACCCCAGCAGCGGTGCGCTACTCGGTGAGCGAGGTCGCACGAATGGTCGGTGTCAGCCCCTCCACGTTGCGAGCCTGGGAGCAGCGCGGCTTGGTCCGCTCATCGCGAAGCGCCGCAGGGTGGCGCCGATACGACCCGACCGACGTGACCCGTGCCCGCGAGGTGCACCGGCTGCGCGAGGTGGATGGGCTCGCTGTTCACGCGATCGCACGCCGATTGCGTGTGGGGGCGGCGCGAACGACGCGCCGCGCACCACGACTCGCATCGTCCGATGTGGGCACTGGCCTCGGCAAGCGGTTGCGCGACAGGCGTAACGACAACGGCATGTCGCTGCGCGCGCTGGCCGCAGCCGCCGGGGTCTCGCCCTCCCTGGTCTCGGAGATCGAGCGTGGCGTCGTGCAGCCATCGATCGCCTCCTTGCAGAAGCTGAGCGCCGCGCTGGGGACCACCGTGGCAGCGCTCGTCGCCGTGGCTGCGCCGGCGTGCCGCGTTCTCGGTGGTGAGCTGGCGCCGATGGACATCCCCATCCCCGGTGTGCGGATCGAGGATCTCTCCGGCACCGCCGAGCTGCTCGAGCCGCAGCGGTTCAGCGTGGAGCCGGGTCAGGGCAGCGGTGGCGAGTACGCACATGAGGGCGAGGAGTTCCTCTATGTGCTCGAAGGCACGCTCTCGATCACACTCGACCGCCATGAGCAGTTCGACGTGGCGGCCGGGATGTCGCTCTGCTTCGAGTCGACACGCAGACACCGCTGGTGGAACCCGGGCCAGGTGGTCACCCGGGTGCTCTGGATCAACACGCCGCGCACGTTCTGACGCGGTCACTTCACATCGGGGGTTTCGGACATGGCTGTGACGGTCGAGACGGTGCGCAACGTGGTCAACGGCGAGTCGGTGGAGACCAGGGACGGCGGCACGCTCCCGATCGTCAATCCCGCCACTGGCGAGGTGTTCGCGCAGTCGCCGCTGTCGAGCGCGGAGGACGTCGACGCTGCCTACCACGCTGCCGCAGATGCCTTTCCCGACTGGCGCGACGCGACTCCGAAGGAGCGCAGCCTCGCTCTGCTCCGCTTCGCCGACATCCTCGAGGCCCACGGCCGCGAGCTGGTCGAGCTCGAATGCCGCAATACGGGCAAGCCGCTTGCACTGACGGAGAGCGAGGAGCTTCCGCAGCTCCACGACACGGTGCGCTTCATGGCCGGCGCGGCGCGGTGTCTCGAAGGTCGCGCATCGACCGAGTACATGGCCGGCCACACCAGCTGGATCCGTCGCGAGCCGGTCGGAGTGTGCGGCCAGGTGACTCCATGGAACTACCCGATGCTCATGGCTGTCTGGAAGTTCGCACCAGCCCTCGCTGCCGGCAACACGGTCGTGCTCAAGCCGTCCGACACGACGCCGTTGACCACCGTGCGCATGGCGGAGCTGGCCCGCGAGGTGCTGCCGCCGGGTGTCTTCAACGTCGTATGCGGCGATCGTACGACGGGGGCCGCGATGGTGTCCCACAGGATCCCAGCGATGGTGTCGATCACAGGCAGCGTGCGCGCGGGACGCGAGGTCGCCCAGGCGGCGGCACTTGACCTCAAGCGCGTCCATCTCGAGCTCGGCGGCAAGGCGCCGGTCATCGTCTTCGACGACGCCGACGTCGAGCTGGCCGCTGAGGGCATCGCCGGCGCCGCGTACTTCAACGCGGGCCAGGACTGCACGGCTGCCACCCGAGTGCTCGCCGGGCCGCGTGTTCACGACGAATTCCTCGCGGCGCTCACCGAACAGGCACGCGCAACTCACACCGGTCCTCCCGACGACGTCGACGCAGCGTACGGCCCGCTCAACAACCGCGATCAGCTCGCCCGGGTCCGAGGATTCCTCGATCGGATCCCCAGCCACGCCTCCGTCGCGGTGGGCGGCGCAGCGGCGGAGGGACCCGGTTTCTTCCAGGAAGCCACGGTGATCGCCGGGGTGCGCCAGGACGACGAGCTCATCCAGCAGGAGATCTTCGGCCCGGTGGTCACTGTGCAGCGCTTCACCGACGAGGAGGAGGCACTGCGCTGGGCGAACAGCGTCGAGTATGGCCTGGCGTCCAGCGTCTGGACGCGCGACCACGGCCGGGCGATGCGGATGTCCCGCCTGCTCGACTTCGGCTGCGTGTGGATCAACACGCACATCCCGTTGGTCTCGGAGATGCCGCATGGCGGTTTCAAGCACTCCGGGTACGGCAAGGACCTGTCCCTGTACGGGCTCGAGGACTACACGCGGATCAAGCATGTGATGTCCAACATCGGGGCGTGACGGTCGCAAGCGCTCGGCACTACCGCGGCCTCAGTCTCTGGCTCGACTACGTTGATGACGACCTCACCCCGCGTGCCCAGCTCGACGGTGATCAGGATGTCGACGTGGCCATCGTCGGTGCGGGCTTCACCGGGTTGTGGACCGCGTATGCGCTGCTGCAGAAGGACCCGACGCTGTCCGTTCTGCTGCTCGAGCGCGAGATCGCCGGTTTTGGCGCCAGCGGCCGCAACGGCGGCTGGTGCAGTGATCTATTCCCAGTGCCATGGGCTCGGCTTGCCCGCCGCCACGGCAGGGCTGCAGCCAACGCCATGCACCGCGCCATGGTC
Organism: Candidatus Aeolococcus gillhamiae; assembly: GCA_003244045.1. Lineage (GTDB taxonomy): Bacteria > Chloroflexota > Dormibacteria > Aeolococcales > Aeolococcaceae > Aeolococcus > Aeolococcus gillhamiae. Next base: position 16,472 of record QHBU01000079.1, on the reverse strand, counting down.
GACGGCATCGCTGACATCGCGGCAACCCTCGATCGCGAGGGGGTCGAGGCCGACATGCTGCGCGGTGGCCAGCTGAAGCTGGCCCGCACGTCGCTGCAGGAGGCGGAGCTGCGCGACGAGGTGGCTCACTCGCAGCGGCGCGCAGACGCGGACCTCGCGCTGTGCTGGCTCGACGCCGGCGACGTTGCGGAGCGCATCCGGGTCACCGAGTGCCGTGGCGCCGCCTACACCCCGAACTGCGCGCGCATCCACCCCGCCAAGCTGGTTCGCGGCCTCGCGCGAGCGGTCGAGCGATTGGGCGGGCGCATCGCCGAGCAGACCACAGTCCTCGAGGTTCAACCGCACCGCGCTCTCACATCTCGGGGAACGGTGCGGGCCAAGGTGGTGGTGCGCGCCACCGAGGCGTACACCGCGACCCTTCGCGGCGAGCGGCGAGCCCTCCTGCCTCTCTACTCGCTGATGATCGGCACGGCGCCGCTGTCCAGCGAGGCGTGGGCGGAGATCGGCTGGGCGCGGGGCGAGACCGTCAATGACGGCCGCCACCTGCTCATCTATGCGCAGCGGACCGCCGACGATCGCATCGCTTTTGGCGGGCGCGGAGCGCCGTACCACTACGGCTCGCGCATCTGCGAGGATTTCGACCGCGAACCCGTCGTCTTCCGCGCTCTCGAGGAGGCCCTGCACGACCTTGTTCCCCAGACCCGCGGAGTTGCCGTGACGCACCGCTGGGGAGGTCCGATCGGTGTGGCCAGGGACTGGAATCCGTCGGTGGGCATCGACCGTTCTAAGGGCCTTGCCTGGGCGGGCGGGTACGTCGGCGACGGTGTGACCGCCGCGAATGTTGCGGGCCGCACGCTCGCCGACCTGATCCTCGACCGGGAGTCGCCGCTGATCGGTTTGCCCTGGGTCCAGCACCACTCGCGACGATGGGAGCCCGAGCCGTTGCGCTGGCTGGGCGTCAACACCAGCGTGCGCGCCATGCGCGGCGCTGACGACGTGGAACGGCGCACCGGGCGGCGCTCGTGGCGTGCCCGGGCGGTGACGCGGCTTCAGGGAGGCTGAGATGGACAACGGAGTCGAGGTTCTTCGCTACACGGCGTTCTCCGACGATCCCAGCGGCGGAAATCCCGCCGGGGTGGTGCTCGACGCCAATGGACTCGACGACGCGACGCTGCTGCGAATCGCACACGACGTCGGCTACAGCGAGACGGCGTTCCTGTGGCCGTTGCCGCGACCTGGTGACTACACGATCCGCTACTTCAGCCCGGTCGCCGAGGTTCCGTTCTGTGGCCATGCGACGATCGCCTCGGCGGTCGCGCTCGCCGATCAGGGTGCCGGTGGCGAGCTGCGTTTCCAGACACCGGCGGGCGAGGTGGCCGTGCGCGTGCACGCGGATGGGAGTCGGCGGACCGTCGCGACACTCACCAGCGTCACGCCGTCGGTGAGCGAGACGCCGGCGGCGATTGTCGCCGAAGCCCTTGCGGCGCTTGGCTGGCAAGAGGACGACATCGACCCGCAGTTGCCACCGCGCATCGCCTTTGCCGGCGCGCACCACCTCGTGTTCGGGGTGCGTTCGCGCGAGTTGCTGTCGAGGCTGTCCTATGACTTCGAACGGCTGCGCCAGCTCATGACCGCCGAGGATTGGACCACCATCCAGCTCGTCTGGCGCGAGGGCCCCGCCATCTTCCATTCACGCGTGCCGTTCCCCGTCGGCGGTGTCGTCGAGGATCCTGCGACCGGTGCCGCGGCCGCCGCCCTAGGCGCCTACCTGCGCGAGCTCGGCGCTGTTCAGCCGCCGGCGACGATCACCATCCACCAGGGCGACGACATGGGGCGCCCCAGCCTTATCGCAGTGGAGATCGACCCGGGCTCGGGCGGGATCCGGGTAGCGGGCACCGCCGTGCCCATCCCCGCCTGAGCTACAGCAGCCCGGCGAGCACCGCTTGCGCGATCACGGGCAGCTTCGGCGACAGAGCGTAGAACGCCCAGATGCCGTGCTTGGCGCTGGTGACCAGCCCGGCATCGCGGAGCTTGCCGAGGTGATGACTCACCGTTGGCTGGCCGACGTCGAAGGCCGCGGTGAAGTCGCACACGCAGATGGGCTCGTCCGCCTGGGCGAGCATGGCCAGCATCTGGAGCCGGGTGGGGTCGGACAGGGCGCGCAGCAGCGCAGCGGCCTCATCGACCACCGCCGCCGGCAAGGGCTCACTCAGCTCCTGGCAGCAGCCCTTGACGCGGGTCGTCGCCATCGGCAGCTCGCTCACGGTGGTCATCGGCGCATCATACCCATTGACACGCGTCGATGGGACGGTGTAGCATCTGGACACAATCAATCGACAGTCATCGATAGGAGGTGTGCCGTGCCGTGTGATTGCCCGTGTCCCTGTGAGTGCCCGTGCGTCGGCGGGTGCCTCTAGCCGTGTCTCGCGTTCAGCTGGCCATCAACGTCACCGACGTGGATGCGGCGGTCGCGTTCTACTCGAAGCTGTTCAGCACCGAACCGGCCAAGCGCCGTCCCGGGTACGCCAACTTCGCGATCGCCGAGCCACCGCTGAAGCTCGTGCTCATCGAGTCGGCCGACGCCGGCGCGACGCTCAACCACATTGGCGTCGAGGTCTCCTCCACCGAGGAGGTCGTCGCCGCCACCCGACGTCTTGCAGCCGCCGGTCTGGAGACAGCCGTCGAGGACGGCGTCGAGTGCTGCTACGCCCTCCAGGACAAGGTGTGGGTGAGCGATCCGGACGGGGCGCCTTGGGAGGTGTACACCGTGCGCGGCGAAGCTGATGGATCACACGTCACGACCCTGCGCGCGAACGGCACGTGCGGGGCCGGCGCCTGCGCAACTGATGGGAGGAGTGCCACCGCCCCGTGCTGCTGACACGCCGAGCCCTTGCCGAGTTCGTCGGCACCGCATTGCTGCTCATCGCCGTGGTGGGGTCGGGCATCGCCGCGCAGCGGCTCAGCCCGTCGGATACCGGCCTTCAGCTGCTCGAGAATGCACTCGCCACCGGGTCGGCCCTGGCGGCGATCATCCTCGCGGTTGGGGCCGTCTCCGGCGCGCACCTCAACCCGGTGGTGAGCCTCGTGGACACAGCGTTCGGCGGCCTGCGCCGGGCTGAGCTCGCCGCCTACGTCGCGGCGCAGGTCGCAGGCGCATGCGCCGGCACCGTCGTCGCCAACCTGATGTTCTCGCTGCCGGCGTTGCAGATCTCGCACAAGGCACGGAGCGGGGGTGGTCTGTGGCTCGCCGAAGCCGTCGCCACCTTTGGCCTGCTGCTGGTTATCTTCGGGCTGGCGCGGAGCCGGCGCGCGCACATGGCGCCATTCGCGGTCGGCGCGTACATCACGGGCGCGTACTTCTTCACCGCGTCGACCAGCTTCGCCAACCCCGCCGTCAGCATCGCGCGCATGTTCTCGGACACGTTCGCAGGGATCTCACCCGGGTCCGTGCCAGGGTTCGTGATCTTCCAAGTCGTCGGGTCCATCGTCGCCTTCGGCGCGATCCGGCTTCTCTACCCGACCTTTGTCGACACCCAGCGTGTCGTCGTCATGCCCCATGAGGAAGCCTCATGACCCAGCCTACCCTTCCCCGCGCACTGTTCGTGTGCGTACACAACGCGGGGCGTTCGCAGATGGCCCAGGCATTCTGGGAGAGCCTCGGTGGAGAGGCGCGCTCGGCGGGGTCGGATCCAGCTGACACTCTGCATCCGGAGGTGGTCGCGGTCATGCGCGAGGTCGGCATCGACCTCAGCGAGCGCATCCCGCGCCCGCTGACGAATACCGACGCCGAGTGGGCCGAGGTGGTCGTCACCATGGGCTGCGGTGACGCCTGCCCGTTCATCCCGGGCAAGCGCTATGTCGATTGGGAGCTGGATGACCCTGCGGGCCGGGACGAGTCCGCGGTGCAGATCGTCCGCGACGAGATCCGCAGCCGCGTCGAGGCGCTAGCTCGCGATTAGGTGCATGCGCCGCCGGCGGCGCAGCACGAGTCCGAGCCGCAATTCCTTGCGTGAGCGTCCGCCCGCTACTCCGCCGAGTCCTTCCACCCCATGTGCTTCCAGTTGAGGATGCCCCGCAGCCCCAGCCGGGAGATGTGCAGCTGATGGAACTCCTCGTATTGCTCGGCCGCGGCGGTGTCGACGCTCAGGTACACGGCCTTCGTGGTGATGCGGGCGACGTCCGCCGCGGGGGCCATGTAAGTGCGACCGTGCTGGCGATGCGAGAACACGATCCCGTGGAAGATGTCCTCCTCGGGCAATGCCGCCACCTCGAGGACGTGGCCCACCTCCGTACCGTCGCTGGCGATGACGGGAAGATGCGCACCAACCGCCATCCACGAGACCTGTTCTTCGGGTTCGTCGGCCATGTCGCCGCAACCTTAGCGAAGGCCGAACCGCCTGGCGCTGCCCCCTGAACCAGCCCCGTCAAGATCTGACGGCCGAAGGGGCAGCGGCGGACAAATGCCGTCAAAGCTTGACAGTGGCCATCGCGGATGCGCACAGTCCGCGGCATGGTTGGGCGGCGTAGCGGGGGTTCGTTGACGGATCTTCGGCGCGCCAACCGTCATGAGGCACTGACCACGCTGCGATTGAACGGTCCTCTGACCCAGGCGGAGATCTCGCGTGCCACCGGTCTCTCGCATGCCTCGGTGTCCAACATCGTCCGCGAGCTGACCAGCCAAGGCCTGGCGCGCACCTCAGAGGTGCACCGCAACGGCCGCAAGGTCGCCGAGGTGAGCCTCGAGCCATCGACCGGCCTCGTCGGTGGGATCGACTTCGGCAATCGCCACATCCGTGCAGCGGTCGCGGACTTCACCCACACCGTGCGTGGCGAGGCCTATGTGACCCTCGCGTACGGCCACGAGGCGGCCGTGAGCGTGTCGGAGGCGGCGCGCGTGTTCCGAGAGCTTCTCGCCAACGCCGGCGCACACATCTCAGACGTCCAGGTGCTCGCGGTGGGCGTGCCCGGGCCGACCAACCGCGACTCTGGCCGCACCCTCTCCTCAGCGATCCTCCCCGGCTGGGCCGGGTTCAACGTGACTGCGGCCTTCGAGGAAGCGCTCGGGGTCCGAACCACCGTCGACAACGACGCCAACCTGGGAGCGCTGGCCGAGGGCCTCTGGGGAGTGGGCCGCGGGTTCAGCGATTTCGCGTACGTCAAGGTGTCGACCGGTATCGGCGCGGGCCTCGTGCTCAACGGGCAGCTATACCGGGGTGTTGCCGGCTCGGCGGGCGAGATCGGACACACGACCATCGAGGAGGACGGCCCGCTGTGCCGCTGCGGCAACCGAGGCTGCCTCGAGGTGTTCGCCGCCTCTCCGGCGTTGCTCGAGTTGCTGCGCAGGAGCTATCCGGACGACTTCACCGTGACCGACCTGCTCCGCCTCAGCGAGGAGGGGGACGTGGGCTGCCGGCGCGTGCTCACCGATGCGGGACGGCACATCGGCGTGGCGCTGGCCAACCTGTGCAACCTGCTCAGCCCACAGCTGATCATCGTTGGCGGAGAGCTCGCCGGCGCCGGCGAGGTGCTGCTGTCGGCGATTCGCGAGTCGATCGCACGGCGCACCATGGCGCTCCCCGCCCACGCCCCGAAGATCACCACCGGGGCCTTCTCCGAGCGCGCCGGCGTCCTTGGCGCGCTCGCGCTCGCGCTCCAGGAAGGGGACAGCGTGGCGCCGTACGGTGCCCGCGACCAATTGGTTTCCACTGACAGGGCATCCGCCCATCAAATCTCATTGGCCGGCTAGCTACAGGAGGACCTCGGCATGCGGATCAACAGCAGAAGCTCGGGCACGCTCACCCGGGCGACACGATGGGGAGCGGTGGTCGGCGTGGCCGCTGTGGCCGCAGCGTGCGGAAGCAGCAACAACACGACGTCGCCGTCCTCGTCGGGAAGTGGTGCAACGGTCCCGTCGGGCCTCAGCGTCAAGTCCTTCGACAGCTCGTTCTCCGTGATGAGCCAGCTCAAGGACCTGCACTCGGCCGGCAAGGGATTGGTCGGTGTCATCCTCCCTGACACGACCTCGTCGACCCGGTACGTCAACTTCGACGCCCCGTACCTGACCCAGGCGTTCACCGCAGCCGGGTACAGCAGCTCGGACTTCAAGATCGACAACGCCCAGGGCAGCGACGCCACCGAGCTCGCAGACGCCCAGGCGGACATCACGCTGGGCGCCAGCGTCCTCGTGTACGACCCGCTCGACAGCACCGTGGGCGCGCAGATCCAGCAGCTCGCGCAGTCGCACGGCGTGAAAGCAATCAGCTACGACCGCGCCACCTTCCAGGGCACCAACACCTACTACGTCAGCTTCGACAACGTCCAGGTGGGCAAGCTGATCGGTACCGGATTCCAGTCGTGCCTGCAGTCCTGGAGCGTCACCAGCCCGAAGGTCTTCACGCTCAACGGTGGCGAGGACACGGACCCGAACGCGGTCTCCTTCGCCCAGGGCTACAACTCCGTCGTCTGGGGCGACACCACCACTCCTGAGCCCGCTGGCAAGACCGGCGCCAACGGGGCACTGCTGGTCGGTGACCAGATCACCCCGGGTTGGGTCAACGCCACCGGCGGCACGATCTTCCAGCAGCAGTACACCGCGCACAAGGAGATCAACGCCACCATCGAGGCCAACGACGGACTTGCCAACGCCGTCATCACCGTCCTGAAGAACGCCGGCGTCAGCGCCAAGAAGATCCCCACCACCGGTCAGGACGCCACCCTTCAGGGCATGGAGAACATTCTGCAGGGCTTCCAGTGCGGGTCCGTGTACAAGGCCGTCTACTTGGAGGCCCAGGACGCCGTCGCCCTGGCGACCATCCTGCGCGCTGGCCAGACTCCTCCTCCCGCCCTCGTCAACGCCACGACGCAGCCTGCTAAGGCCGGGAGTGGCACGGCCGAGCCCGCGTCGCTGCTGACCCCGCAGTGGGTCGACGCGACCAACATGGCCACGACCGTCATCAAGGACAAGTTCGTGTCCGCCTCGACGCTGTGCACCGCGGTGGGTACGAGCGTCTGCTCCGCCGCCGGGATCACCCCGTAGGCAAAAACCGTTGCCGGAGGCACCGCCGCGCTGGGCGCGGCGGTGCCCCACACCTTCCCAACGAGAGGACCATAATGCCGATCGCGATGAGGTGCCGCCTGTCTCAGCCCGCGGTCACCGGGCAGGGCTGACATGAGCGAAGTCACCACCGCCGTGGCAGGCGCCGAGGCCCTCCTCACCGTGCGCGACCTGGACAAGCACTTCGGTCCCGTGCAGGCGCTGTACAAGGTCCACCTCGACCTCCGCGCCGGCGAGATCACCGCGTTGTGCGGCGACAACGGCGCCGGCAAGTCCGTGCTCACCCGGTGCATCTCCGGCATCCATCCGCCCGACCACGGGCAGATCAGCTGGGAGGGAAAGCCGGTGCACATCCGCAGCGCCCGCGACGCCTCGCGGCTGGGCATCGAGACCGTGTACCAGGACCTCGCTCTCGCGGACAACCTCGACATCGTCCAGAACATGTTCTTGGGACGGGAGATCGTCCGGCGCCGCCTGCTCGACGAGGATTCGATGGAGCGCGCGGCCAGCAAGACGCTGGCCGGACTGCGCGTCACCACGGTCAGGTCGATCCGCCAGCCGGTTGCGTCCCTGTCCGGCGGCCAGCGGCAATCCGTCGCCGTCGCCAAGGCGGTGATGTGGAACTCCAAGCTGGTCATCCTCGATGAGCCCACCGCGGCGCTCGGCGTGAACCAGACGAGGCAGGTCCTCGATCTGGTGCGGCGCCTCCGCGACAACGGGTTGGCGGTGATGCTCATCTCGCACAACCTCAACGATGTCTTCGAGGTGGCCGACCGGATCGCTGTGATGCACCTCGGCCGCATGGTCGCGGAGGCGAACGCCAGCGAGTTCAACCGGCAGAGCCTTGTCGAGTACATGACGACCGGAGCGTCGAGCCAGACCACGGCAGCGGGTGCCACTGCCGCACAGGGGAGTTGAGCGAATGGCTCGTGTCGACGAACCCGTGACAGCGCTGCAGAGCGCCGGGGAGGAGCCGCCGGCGCCGGAGACCGCCGAGGCTGCTGCCGCGGCGGAGCTGGTGGTTCCACCGTCGCTGGTCGCCCAGTCCCTTGGCGAGTATCTCCGCGGCTGGGCCGCTCGCGTGCGCAACGGCGACAGCGGAGTGCTCCCCGTTCTCGTCGGCATGGTGCTCATCGCCATCGTCTTCGAGGCGATCAGCCCCAGTAACGTCTTCCTCGACCCCAAGAACCTCGTCAACCTCTTCCAGCAGAGTGCGGTATTCATGGTGCTGGCCATGGCGGAGTGCTTCGTCCTGCTGCTGGGCGAGATCGACCTCTCCGTCGGCTACTCGGGACCCCTCGCCGGTGTCATCGCGGTGCAGCTGGTGCAGCCGAGCACAACCAATTGGCACTGGCTAGCCGCGATCGCCGCCGCACTGCTGGCCCTTGCCTTGTGGGGCTTGGTAATGGGGTCCGTGATCACACGCGTGCGCGTTCCGTCCTTCATCGTCACGCTGGCCGGCTTCCTCATCCTCAACGGAGTCGTGCTCATTGTCCTCAGCTTCGGGCCTTTCTCGGGCTACCCGAGCCTGAACGGCAACTCGCCAAACCAGAAGGCGCTCTACGACCTCATGAATGGCAGCGGGATCGACCCGACCATCAGCTGGATCGTGATGATCATCATCGTCGGCCTGCTCAGCGTGAGCCTGTGGTTGCGAGACGCGCGTCGCCGGCGCAGCGGGCTGGTGGCCCCGCCGCGCGCGCTCACCATGATCAAGATCGTGGCCATCGCAGTGGTCGGGGTGGTCGTGGTGGCCATCTGCAACGTCAACCGCGCCAATTTCGGAACGGTCGCCGGCGTGCCCTGGGTCATCCCGGTCGTGCTCGGGGTATTCGCGTTGTGGATGCTGCTCCTGGAGAGGACACGATTCGGCCGCTACATCTACGCCATCGGCGGCAATCCCGAAGCAGCCCGACGAGCGGGCATCAGCCTGGCGCGCATCCGTACCATCGCCTTCATCCTGTGCTCGGTCACCGCGGGGATTGCCGGAATCCTGTACGTCTCGTACCTCGGCGGCGCATCGAACAACATCAACGGCGGCCAGCTCACGCTGTACGCGGTGGCGGCGGCAGTGATCGGCGGGACCAGCCTGTTCGGTGGCCGAGGCCGCGTGTTGCACGGCCTGCTCGGCGGCCTGGTGATCGGCGGCATCTACAACGGCATGTTCCTGCTCGGGCTGCACGTGGAATGGGAGTTCATCGTCACCGGCCTGGTCCTGCTCGTCGCGGTCGCCATCGACTCGCTGTCACGGCGCAGCGCCAGTGTGGCGCGCGCCTGAGCGCGTCGACGGCGGCGTTAGACCGCTGATCTGGTCGGTGCCGCCGGCCTCGTCCCGACGATGACGGTCGCCTCGAGCTCGTCGGACCGCTCCACGTGGGGAATCAAGCCATCGTGGCTGAAGATCGCCACCGCCGTCTGCGCCTGTCGCTCGGTGGTCTCAACCAGCAGGTGCCCACTCGGCGCCAGCCACACCACCGCCTCCGCTGCCAGGCGCCTGAGCACGTCAAGTCCGTCCGTGCCGCCGTCCAGCGCTTCGCGCGCCTCGTAGATGCGCGCCTCGCGCGGGAGCATCTCGACATCCGCGCTGGGCACGTAGGGAACATTCGCGACCATCACGTCGACGGCGCCGCACAGCGGTGCCGGCAGCGCGGTGTACAGGTCACCGTGGTACACGCGGGCGCCAAGGTGAGCCAGGTTGCGCCGCGCGCATAGCACGGCCGCGTCGCTGATGTCGGTGGCGTGCAGTTGGATCCGCGGGATGGCTGCGACCAGCGCGGCACCGATGGCACCGGTGCCACAGCAGACGTCGAGGACCACCGCTCCCGGCCGGAGCAGCGCCATCGCGCGGTCGACGAGGAACTCGGTTCGATGTCGGGGGACGAACACTCCCTCGTCGACGGCCACGCGCAGACCGCAGAACTCCGCCCAGCCGATCACGTATTCGAGAGGCAACCCGCCAGTACGGCGCTCCACCATGGCGGCGAGGTCTGCGGGGGTGGGTGCCGCCGCCACCAGCATCCGTGCCTCGTCCTCGGCGAAGACGCAGCCGGCGGCACGCAGCCTGGCAACGATGTCCGGCTCCGTCAGCGCCGGCAGCGGCGGGGACCGCCGCGGTTGTTCGGTGGACTCGCCGTCTCTCACCCTTCGACAGTAGCGAACCGGTTCCGGCATCTACGGGTGTCTACCGCGGTAAGCCCTGTCTCCAATCAGCGAGTTCGGTGGGGCAACACGCAGACCGGACACGATCGGTGCGGCGGGCGTTGATGCGACCTCGCCGCGCTGATCAGCGGTCGACCGACGCCATGCCTGCATCGTCATAACGCGCGCCGGCGACGTCCGGCAGCTCCGCGTCGATCCTCGCGAGGTCCGCGCTGGTCAGCACGACCTCCACCGCGCGGGCGTTCTGCTCCAGGTAGGCGCGGCGCTTGGTGCCCGGGATGGGCACAAGGTCCCTGCCCTGCGCGAGCACCCACGCGAGCGCGAGCTGAGCGGGCGTGATCTCCTTATCGCGGGCGATCTCCGCCACCTTGGCGGCCAGCCGCAGGTTGGCCTCCAGGTTGGCGCCGCTGAATCGAGGTCCGTGGCGCCGGAAGTCGCCCTCGTCGAGCTCGTCCGGCGAGGTGAATCGCCCGGAGAGGAATCAGCGTCCCAGCGGCGAGTACGGCACGAAGCCGATGCCAAGGTCGCGACAGAGGGGGAGAATCTCCGCGCGGGGTCGCGGGTCCACAACGAGTACTCCGTCTGCACGGCGGTGATCGGGTGCACCGCGTGGGCGCGGCGGATCGTCTCGGGTGCGGCCTCGCTGAGCCCAATGTGCAGAACCTTGCCCTGCTCGACCAGCGCCTTCATCGCTCCGACGGTTTCCTCGATCTCGACCTTCGGATCCACGCGGTGCTGGTAGTGGAGGTCGACATGGTCGGTGCCGAGGCGCGTCAGAGAACCCTCGATCGAGCTGCGCACGTGCTCCGCCGAGCCATCGACCGGTCCGAGCGTCGACATGTCGCCGGCGACGGCGTGATCGGCGCGGCGCGCGAACTTGGTGGCGATGACGTACTCGTCGCGGTGACCCTTGATGGCGCGACCGACGAGCTCCTCATTGGTCAGGGGCCCGTACATCTGCGCGGTGTCCAGGAAGGCGATGCCAAGCTCCAGCGCGCGCTGGATCGTCGCCACCGCCTCACCCTAGTCAGCCGCGCCGTAGAACGCCGACATCCCCATGCACCCGAGCCCCAGCGTGGAGACCTCAAGGTCAGCCAGCTTTCGCTTCTCCATGGTCAGGCGCCGCTCTGCGAGGCGGGCACACGCAGGACCCGGGCCAGCGCTCTGGGCATGTACCAGTTCCACCGCCCGAACATCGACACCAATGCGGGGACGAGGAGCATGCGCACCACGGTTGCATCCAAGAGGATGCCGAACCCGAGGCCGGTTGCGAACACCTTGATGTCCGTCTGCGGGCCGCTCGCCAGCGAGATGAAGGCCAGGAAGAGGATGAGTGCCGCCGACGTCACCAGCCGCCCGGTCCGGCCGAGGCCGGTGATCACCGCTGCATCGGTGTTACCGGCATGGTCGTACTCCTCGCGGATTCGGCTGAGGATGAACACCTCATAGTCCATCGACAGACCGAAGAGGAACGCAAAGATCATCACTGGCAACCAGAAGGTGATCGATCCGGTCGGGGCGATGCCGAACACCTGGCTGGAGCCGTGGCCCCACTGCCAGAACAGTACCAATCCGCCGAAGGTCGCGGCCAGGGAGAGCAGGTTGAGGAGGACTGCCTTCAGCGGCAGGAGCAGCGATCGGAAGGCGCGCGCCAGCAGCAGGAACGTGACCACCACGATCACAAGGATCACGTATGGGAGGTTGCCGTACACGCCCGCCTGGTAGTCAAGTTGCAGCGGGCCGACGCCGCTGACCCCGAGCGCCGGCGGCGTCCCGGAGAGCGCTGCGCGGACCTGGCGCACCACGTCGATGGTGTCGGCGTTGGATGTCTCCTGCTGCGGCACCGCCAGCAGGAGCGTCGTCCCGTTGCGCGCGTCGGCGGGATCCGTGGTGGCGGTGACATCGAAGAGTGCGCCGACACCGCGGAGACGTTGGACCACCGCCGTCTGCCCACCGGACATGGTCAGCACGATCATCGGCGTCAGCGCACCGCGAGGGACGCCCGCGGCGTCGAGCGCGTGCAGTCCGTCAACCGCCGGTCCCGTAGTGGCCAGCGAGTTCGATGACGCCTGGCCGATCTGCAGGCTCACGTAAGGGATCGCCAGCCCCACGAGAATGACCGCCGCCGAGACGGCGGCAACCACGCGCCGGCGGACGATGAGCCGCCCCCAGCGCGTCCAGAACGGACTGGCCCTGCTCTCTTTGCGGATCCGCGGCCAGTCGACGCGCGGACCGATGCTCGCCAGGATGGCCGGCAGCAGCGTCATGGCCACGGCGACGCTGACCAGCGGGATCAGCATGCCTCCGAAGCCGATCGACCGCAGAAACGGCACGGGGATCACCACTAGCGCGAGCAGGCCGATCGCGACGGTCAGGCCGCTGAACACCACCGCACGTCCCGCGGTGTCCATGGCGGCGAGGACCGCTTCGTGGTTGGAGCGCCCATGACCGCGTTCCTCGCGCCACCGGGTGACGATCAGCAGCGAGTAGTCGATCGCCACACCCAGTCCGATGAGCGAGACGAGGAACTGCACGATGAAGCTGATATCCGCGACGTAGGTGACGCCGAGGAGGACGAGGAAGGTCGTCAGGATGGCCACAACCGCGATCGCCAGCGGGATGAGCGCCAGCAGCGAGGCGAAGACGAACACGAGCACGGCCAGGGCACCGAGACCGCCGAGGATGGTCTCGAGCAGCACCCCGGGGCCGGATGACGAGCCGGTGGTCTGGGCCAGCGGGTCGAGGCCGGTGACGTATCCGGTCGTTCCCGTTGGCGCGTTGACCGCGATCGCGTGCTCGAGCAGCGCCTGGTTGGGGGCGATGAATCCCTTCTGGCGAGGATCGAAGGCGTACGAATACTCGGTGCGGCCGTCCTTGGTCAGAAATGCCCCGTCGCCGGTCTGGGCGTGCCCGATCAAGCGTGCGGTGCGGCACGCCTCACTGTTTTCAGAACGTCGGCGACGAGCCGGCGAGGCTCCTCGTGATGTTCACGCCGGCAGGGATGGAGCGCTTCTTCGAGGGCGTGGCCGAGCTGCAAACGCCGTTTGATCCCGCCGCCTACCGTGCCATCGCCGACGCTGCGTGGATGAAAGTCCTGGGACCCCGCTTGCCGAGACCGACCCGCTGCAACTCTGGCTGGCACCGCCGCCCCTTCGGGATGGGCGCGCCCTGCCCCTGGAGTCCGCACTGAAGTCCCAGGCGGGGCTCATCGGGCGAACACATGAAGGGCTCCGTAGGTCACTCCCAGAACCACCAGGACCAAGCCGCCCAACCTGGTGACGCGTCCACGCAGCAGAAAGAACGCCGCCAGTAGCGAGACGCCGACCAGGAAGGGCCAATCGAGAAGTCGAGTAAGCCTTGGGACCGCGACCGGGGTGATTAGAGCGATCAATCCGAGGTTGAACAGAGTGAAATACAGCACGGTTCCGATCACGTTGCCGGCGGCGACATCCGGAAAGCCTCGTTTGGCGGGGACGATCTGGCGGACCACCTCCTCTGCTTCTATCGCCGCAGGGGTAATCACCATGCCCATCAGTAGAGCCGGTACACCGAAAGCGGAGATGACTCCGGAAGCGCCCTGCGCGACTAGCTCTCCGCCTCCAGTGATGACGGCAATGCCAGCGATGGACACAATCGCTGATACCCACAATTTGCACGGTTCCTGCAGAGCCTCTCGTACTTCGCTGGAGTCGACAAACGTGTGATTCTTCGAAGCGCTGACCAAGTACATCATCGCGGCAGCAAACGCGAGTAGCAACACGACCCCTGATAGACGCGCGGTGGTACCCCCAAGCAGAGCGAGACCAGACACAATCGGCGCACCGGCCAGCAAGTACACAACGCCCTTCGGCAACGTGACCCGCAGGGGAGCCACGACTGCACCGAGGCCAAGCGCTATGCAGACAAGGAAGGTCGCGCCGCCGAATGCCGTGCCCAAGGCGATCTCAGCCTGATTGTTGTGCCCGGCGATCAATCCGACCGCAATATTTTCAGCCTCAAGGCCGGAGAGAACCGCGCTCACCACAAACGGTGCAAGTCGAAGCGCGCTGGCAATCCCGACCAAGCCTTCGAGCAATCGCTCGGTTGCGGCAACAACTAAGGCTACACCTGCGACGAATGCGAGGACGGACAGGGGGGCGTTCACCGCGCCACTCTAGGGACTGGCAGCGCCGGACTGAAGGGAGCGCGACTCGTCTCCGGCGTTCCCACCTCTCTCTTGTCATGCCGACAAAGGAAGCCAACTGCAGCGGCCGCGTGGGAGCCGCATCATGAAGGATGTTTCCTGTCGCTCTGGCGAGAGCCCGATTCGGCCGAGGCGGCGCTGATCCGCCCGGGCGCTTGTTCCGTAGGATGTTAACGTATAGGTTCGAGAGGTGACACGATGGCGCGCTACACGACCTCGGTCGATTCAATGCTCTCGCCTGTCGATGCATTCGAGTACATGGCCAGCTTCGACAACGCCTCGGAATGGGATCCCAGCGTCGTCGAGGCGCGGCGGCTGGACTCTGGCGCGCTCGGCATGGGATCGGCGTTCCGGATCGTGTCGAAGTTTGCCGGCCGCAGCGTGCCGCTGCGCTACGAGATCACGGAGTTCGACGCAGGCAGACGTGTCGTGCTCGAAGCGTGGAACGGCACGTTTGGCTCTGTCGACACCATCACGATCGTCCCGGCAGGTTCCGCCTCCACGGTGACCTACGACGCGCGACTGGTGTTCAAGGGCATCTCCCGCATCGCCGACCCTTTGATGCAACTCGTGTTCAACCGCGTCGGCAGGAAGGCCGATGCCAGCCTGAGAACCCACCTGAATCGGACGCGCTGAGAGATGCGACTGGGGTCTCTGGTCGGGCGTGCCCGGCGCCTGTGAGCAGCCAGCTACTTGCCAGCACGATTGCGGTTGCGCTCTCTCTCGGGGGGCTCTATGCGCTGCTCGCCGTCGGCTTCACCGCTGCGTATCACATGCTCGGCGAGGCAAATCTCGCCTTCGGTGACACCATCGGGCTTGCCACCGTGTTCTCGGCAGTTGTGTACGCCGCAACTCGTAACCTTCCACTGGCGGTAGCCGTGGCGCTTGCCGCGGCGATGGCGGCATCGCTCCTCGTCGACCACCTCGTGGTGGGACCACTTCGCGGAGGCGCCGACCGCCTTGCGCCGATCATCGCCACGGTCGGCGCAGCGCTGGTGCTGCGCAACCTCACTCTGGCTCCCTTCGGAGCTGACGACCGGTCCTTTCCGCCCGTGCTGGGAACCGGGTCGGTGGTCGTCGGCAGCACTGCCCTTGATACCACCGCTCTCGGCGCAGCCGTACTGCTCGCGGTTGTCGGGGCAGCCACCTCGCTGCTGTTTCATCGACGCTGGGGCCGAGCACTGGTGGCGGTCAGGGACGATCCGCTCGGCGCCGCGCTCACCGGCATCCCGGTGCGCCGTCTGGCGGCGTACGTCTACGCCTGCGCGGGGCTGGTCGGGGCCTGCGGAGGGGTGCTGCTGGCCGCACATGTGCGCAGCGCGGGTGCTGGGGCGGGGTGGCGGATCACGTTGCTCGCCTTCACCGCGGCGATCATCGGCGGCGGCTCGCTCCGCGGCGCCGCCGCGGGCGGAGTGATCCTCGGAACGCTGGACGCCGTAGCACAGGTGATGATCGGCTCCAGCTGGGCGGACGCGTTCGGCCTCATGGCGCTTGTCACCCTGATCCTGCTCCGGCCCGACGGCATCCGCCGCGTTGCCGTCTCGTCGCGTCCATGACCGGGCGTCCCACATAGGAGAGCTGATGCTGGCACCCCGTCGATTCGACCGCACCGCCACCCGGTGCGTGCTCGCCCTCGCCGTCGCGGCCCTCAGCGCATGCGGCTCGGCGGCCCCGAGCACCTCCGGCCCGTCTGCGGACATTCACCTCGCCGTTGTCGGTCCCATGACCGGCGACGCGGCCGCAGACGGTCAGCACATCCTCGACGGAGCCCAGCTGGCCCGCGACCAGGTCAACGCCGCCGGTGGCATCGCGGCCGGGCCGTACCGCGGGGCGAAGATTGTTATCGACAGCTTCGACGACACCGAGAGCATCGATCGCAGCGTGGCCATCGCCCACCAGGTCATCGACAACCCCAAGGAATGGGCTTTTCTTGGCACGGGATTCAGCGACGCCGCCATCGCCACCGCCCCCGTCCTCGAGCGTGCCCAGGTGACGTACATGTCGACGTACGCCTCGTCGGCCACCATCCTCGCCAAGCAACTTCACCACGTGTTCGTGGTTCCGCCGACCTTCCCC
>QHBU01000078.1 GCA_003244045.1 Candidatus Aeolococcus gillhamiae | reverse complement strand
ATCCGCCCAGGAGGACGACGCCGCCTGCCGCCGGGTTGACGGGTGCCACGCACTGTCCGCTCGGCCCGATCGTAATAGACCCGCCTCCGGGGCCGGTCAGGCCCGCGCACGCGGCCGAGTTGCCCCCCGAGGCGGTGGAAGTGGCCGACTGAGTGAGCAGCGCGGCGGCGACCAATGAGGACAGGTTGCCGGTGGAGGTTCCAACTGTGCACGCCCCGCTTGTGGCCCCGGAACTGGCCGTGCAGGGGGGTCCGGTGTTCACGGCGACCGGACCGGTTACGTCTAGTGCGAGGGCCGTGGCGTTCGACGTATCGGCCAGGGCGGGTGTCGCCCCCGATACGATGATGGTGGCGGCCAAGATCATTATCGATGCCCCGGAGAACAATGACCGTCGGATCACTCTGTTCATGTTTCCTCCCGCTTGTACGAGTAAGCGACAGATGCCCGGATGGTACCTGCCGAGACCGGGTTTCGGTCGTCTGTGGTCGATGTTGACCGCTTGTAGGCCACTGGCGAGTCGCCGAGAGGGTGGAGGCGGAGCATGGCCGGGAACGATACCAGCATCGGTGCATCGATAACCGGACCAAGCTCGCGCTCCGTCATTGTAGGAAACCCCGTCGAGCTACGCACTGATCGCCGCCTGGGGTCGGGGTCCTCGTCTCAGGCAGGAGACGAACAGCACCAGCCCGCCCAATACGCCCAACGTGGAGACGACGGTGCCGACCAGTACGTGGCTGACGTCGTACCCCCGGGGATAGCCCCAGCGCCGGATGAAGACGAGGATGGTGAGTAGTCGTGCCTGGTTGACCATGAAGATGGTCAGGGCGGTGACCGCCAGTGCGGCGACGCCCCAGCGGAGAGAGGTTCGGCCAACGGCGACAACCCCGGCCGCCAGTACGAAGAAGGGGCTGATCAACAGAG
The DNA here is from genome assembly GCA_003244045.1 of Candidatus Aeolococcus gillhamiae. GTDB lineage: Bacteria > Chloroflexota > Dormibacteria > Aeolococcales > Aeolococcaceae > Aeolococcus > Aeolococcus gillhamiae. The sequence goes on along the minus strand of QHBU01000078.1, from coordinate 2,922 downwards.
CTGCGGTGCACCCGGTGGTGACGTTGAAGTCGATGAACAGCTTCTTGGCGGGGAAGAAGACGGAAGTTCCAGCCTGGTGTGTCGGCGCCAGCCGCATCCCGCCGGCGATCGCTCCGGTGGCCCAAGCTTCGAGGACGCGGAACGTGCCCTGACCGGCAACCAGCAGGACAGCACCGGCGAGCATTGCCGACACCGTCAACCCGCGACCCACCCATTCTCGTCTGGGCGACGGTGCCAGCTCCCGGCGGGTGGCAGGGCCACCCCGCCGCCTGGCGCTCCGCGGCGCCGGCCACTTGCCGGCCATTCGCCGCGTCACGATCCTGGCCCAGCGCCCGGCGCGGCCAGGACCCGATTGGCCTGTGCCACAACCGGTGCGCCCCGTGGCCTTCGGCCGGCGGGGTGATGACGGGAGGAGCGAGCGGGTGTGGCCCGCGGGCGAACCTGGCGGTAATGGACAATCGCCTGCTCCCAGTCGTCGTCGGTGACGGCCTTGGTCACGCCAGTGAGGCGGGGCCGGGCGGACGGGGCTGACGACGCAGGTGCCGCCGGGACTAAGAACGCCGGAGCAGCCAGCACGGCGGGAGACGCTGCCCGTGCAGGTTCGGGGACGGTGGGATCGGACTCGCGGGCGGTCTTCAACCAGTCGTCTCGGGAGTGCAGCACGCGGAAGAAGGCGAACCATGTGGCCACGTGGTGCACATAGCTGTACGGCCAGTTGGCGGCCCCCAGGGCCATTGCACGAGTGCGGCTCATGTTCCGTGCTGCGGTGGCCCGGTAGACGGGTCCCCAGACGACGAGAGGAGCCAGGCCGAACAACAAGAACAGGGGGATCAATCCCCAGCCGTCGGCGGCGAACCACGCCCCCGGGCCGCCGGGCGTGGTGGCGGCGTACCACGTGAGCACCAGGGCGGAGAAGGCGTAGACGATGCCTCCCACGAGCTGCAGCCAGGGCAGCAGGAGGAAGTACCCGATTTCCAGGGCGCCGGCGTTGCTGATGTGGGGAGAGCGCAGGACCTGCCTGAAGTACCGGGAGCACTGCATGGAGCCCTGGGCCCAGCGGCTGCGCTGACGGACCAGGCTGCGCAGGGAGGGGAGCCCCTCCTGCGCCACCCAGGTGTCGTGGCAGTACTCGGTGCGGCTGCCAACCAGCAACACGTGGAGGCCCAGCTCGAAGTCTTCCAGGAGGGCGCCGTGCCAGGGTGTTCCGTGCTCAACAGTGATGGTCTCGAGCACCGACAAACGGGTGAACTGGCCGTTTCCGCCCATGCCGACGCTGCCGATGTGGCGCCGCAGGCTCTGCATGGCGGCGATGACACCGGTGAACTCGACGTCCTGCAGGCGCACGAGCAGGCGGCTGAGCCGGCCGTGAGGGGCCCGAGCCGACATGTCGAGCACTCGCACGGCGATCTGCACCGCTCCTACCTGAGGGTCGCCGAAGAAGGAGGGCCCGGCGATGACGTCGAGGCACCGGCGGTCGAGCCGCCCGTCGGCATCGATCACGCCCACGATCATGTGGTCCGGGTCGACGTCGAGGGGTCGCCACCGGCGTAGCGCCCGCCAGCCGGCGTTCAGGGCTTGGCCTTTGCCCTGGCGGGCGTCGGGCCACTGGCGGGTCACGACATGGACCCCATAGTTGCGACTGGCCAGTCGGGCCAGCACCGCGGGCGTGGCGTCGGTGGAGCCGTCGTCGACGCACCAGATGTGGGAGCCGGGGAAGTCTCGCACCAGGCGCTCGACGGTGGCGGCGATCACCGCCTCTTCGTTGAGGCAGGGAATTATGAAATGCCACAGGAAGGCCCGACTGTCACCGGCCATCGCGGGCTTATGCCTCATAAATGGAACGACGATGAGGATGACGTAGCCGATGAAGAACACGCACAGCAGGAACGCACCGCGGTTGGCACCCGCCATGATGAGATCGTGGAAGCTACCCACCGACGTCTGCCGTCCCACGCCCCGCCCACCGCCGTCGCCCCATCACGATCCTCGGCGCATCCCTGCCCGGAGAAGCATGAAGCCGACCAGCATTAGCGCCAGGGCGAGAAGGGCGAAGCCGAGCACCGGGAAACCGGTGCGGGCCAACGCGGTGCCGCCACCCACGGCCGCTGCAGGCCCGACTGCCTTACCGCCTCCGTACATCTCGGCACCTCACCTCTCGCAGCCCCGCCCGAGGGAGGGACCGACGTCTCGTTGCCCAGCAGGTGTCGGCCTGACCAGGGAAACCGGAATCATATGCAAGTGATGGCTCGCGTGTCACACCTTTGGCGGCAGTTTCTTCCCGACGAAGAGTAGCGGGGATTGACCCTGGTTCACGCCATGACCTTGCCAAATCCGTTTTCAGGCAGGTGGGCCGAAGGCGCTGACCTCGTCTACGAACGACCAACCCACCAGGGAGCGCACCGGCACGGTCACGTAGCGACCACTTATCCCAGTGGACGCGGCCATCTGGATTGTGACGCTCTCGTCGGCCGGAGCGACGCCGGGTGCCTGGGTGGTGCCGAGAAGGGTGCCCAGTCGGCCTTCGATCGCGGACACGTACACGTCGAGCTCGGTCGGCAAAAAGATGGCGGCACCCGGCACCTGCCCAGAGGGACGACCCATCACCTCACCGCCCGAGCCGACCCCTAGTCTGGTTACGGTTGACGGCCTATGACATGGGCCAACCAGGGGCGGGAGCTCCCGAGAGATTGACCGAACGGCGCAGTTCACGCCGCCGCAGGCGCGGTTGGGAGAGCAGGGCGACCCTGAGCTCTGGCCGGGTGCTGAGTCACCTGGCCGGTTTGGCCGGCGTGGTGATCGCCGTCCTGGGTGCCTTTGCCATGTCTTTCGCCAGGCAGGTGCCGTCGCCGGTGCCCACGTCGGCGCAGCGGCCGGGGACGTGTCATCTGGCTGAGGATCCCAACGAGCTGATCGCCATCCCCC
>QHBU01000077.1 GCA_003244045.1 Candidatus Aeolococcus gillhamiae | reverse complement strand
CCGCCGGCACCGAGGTGCAGCGCAGCGTGGTCGGGCCGAACGGCTCCACGGTGAAACCGCAGGACGCCACCAACGTCTCGTGCGCGACGAACAGCTCCATACGGCGAGCGTCGCACTCGACTAGCGCAGGAAGGAGCAAGAGCTGACCGATGGCAGATCCCGCCGACCACTCGGCGAGGAGCTTCGTGTAGATGACCTTCTCGTGGGCTGCATGCGGGTCGACCACCACCACGCCTGCCGGGGACGCGGCCAGCAGCCAGCGACCGCCCTGCTGGCCAAGTGCGTGCAGCGGGCGCAGCGCCTGCAGCGAGGTCCGCGACAGCTGCGTCGGTCGTCCGTCAAGCTCCATGGCCGGGGCAGCCGCAGCCGGCCCAACCGCAGCTGCAGCCGGCTCTGCGCCGGGGTCGGCCCATGCCGGCGAGGCTTCGCCGAGCGGCAGACCGGCGCCGTCCACGCCGACGACTGAGTACACCGACGCACCCCGCAGCGTGTGCCAGCACGCGCGCTGGACCGCCGCGAAGACGCGACGCTCGTCGCGGAAGCGCACCTCGCGTTTGGTTGGATGCACGTTGACGTCGACTTCGAGCGGGTCGAGCTCGACGCTGACCACACCGTAGGGGTACCGTCCCGCGGGCACCAGGCCGCGGTACGCCTCGGCGACGGCGGCCAGCAATGCGCGGTTGTGCACGCGCCGGCCGTTGACCACCAGCACGAGGCCGGTGCGCGCGCTGCGATGCCGGCGTGGTTCGCTGATCGCACCGCCCACGTTGATGTCGCCCTCGACCGCAACGGGCAGGAGGTCGCCGGCGTCCGCGCCGAAGACGGCGCGCAGCGCGTCGTCGAGGCCGCCACCCGTGGCGCGCAGGCGGGTGCGTCCGTCGACCACGCAGCTGATCCGCAGTTCGGGCCGAGCCACGACGAGGTCGCTGACCACCGCGATCGCGGCGGCGGTCTCGGCGCGCTCGCCACGCAGGAAGCGCAGCCGCGCGGGCGTGGCCGCGAAGAGGTCGCGGACCTCGACCGTTGTGCCCACCGGTCCACCGCAGCTCCCCTCCTCCACCGTCTCGCCATGGCGCACGCGCAGCCGCGTGCCCACCTGCGAGGTGGCGGTGCGTGATGACATGGTCATGTCGGAGACCGCAGCGATGCTCGCCAGCGCTTCGCCGCGGAAGCCGAGCGTCGTCACCGTCTCCAGGTCGGTGACGACGTGGATCTTCGACGTCGCATGGCGTGCCAACGCCAGCGGCAGCTCGTCGACGCCGATGCCGGTGCCGTCATCGACCACGGAGATGCGCACGGTGCCGGCGCCGTCGATGACCACGTCGATGCTGGTGGCGCCGGCGTCGACGGAGTTCTCGCACAGCTCCTTGACCACGGAAGCCGGTCGCTCCACCACCTCGCCCGCAGCGATGGCGTCGGCGACAGACTGCGCCAGCCGGCGGATGGGCGCGGTCGCCCCCGCCGTGCCCGCCCCGGTCACGGGGTGGCGCGCTCGCGCAGCTCAGCGAGCTTGTTGAGAGCTGCGATCGGGGTCAGCCCCTCGATGTCGAGCTGGGCCAGCTCTGCGACAACCGGGTGCTCCGGCGCGATGCCGAGGCTGAGCTGGGCGGGGACGTCGCCGCCGGAGCCGGCCACCGGCCGCTCACGCTCAAGCTCGGCGAGGAGCTGGCGGGCGCGCACCAGGACTCCCGCGGGAACGCCCGCCAGCCTGGCGACGTGGATCCCGTATGAACGATCGGCCCCGCCGGGGACGATGCGGTGCAGGAAGGTGATGGCATCGCCGTCCTCGGAGACGTCGACGCGCGCGTTGGTGACGCGGGGCAACCGCTCGGCAAGGACGGTGAGCTCGTGGAAGTGGGTGGCGAACAGCGTCCGGCAGTTGAGGGGCGGCGCGTCGTGGAGGTGCTCGACGACCGCCTGGGCAATCGACATCCCGTCGTACGTCGACGTGCCCCGGCCGATCTCGTCGAGGATCACCAGGCTGCGGCTGGTGGCCTGGCGCAGGATGGCGGCGGTCTCGGCCATCTCCACCATGAAGGTCGAGAGGCCGGCACTGAGGTCGTCTTGGGCGCCGATGCGGGTGAAGATGCGGTCACAGATGCCGATGCGCGCCCTCTCCGCAGGGACGAAGCTGCCCACCTGGGCAAGCAGCGCGAGCAGAGCCACCTGACGGAGGAACGTCGACTTGCCGGCCATGTTCGGCCCGGTGAGCACCACGATCCGTTCGGCGGCGTCCAGCCGGCAGTCGTTGGCGACGAAACGGCCAGGTCCGAGCGCGCGCTCGACGAGAGGATGACGCCCCGCGTCGATGTCGATCACCCCTGATGTGTCGACCAACGGGCGCACCCAGTTCTCCTCCACCGCTACGCACGCCAGCGAGCGGTGCACATCGAGGATCGCGACGGCGGCGGAGGCGTCGAGCAGAACGGCGGCGTGGTCGGCGACGCCGGCGGTCAGCGTCTGGAGCAGCTCCAGCTCCCGAGCCAGGGCACGCTCGCGCGCGCCGAGCACCACGGTCTCGCGCTCCTTGAGGGCTGTGGTGATGTAGCGCTCGGCACCGACCAGCGTCTGCTTGCGCACGTACTCGTCAGGCACCGCCCGCCGATGGGCGTTGGGGACCTCGATGTAGTAGCCGAAGACGCGGTTGTAGCCCACCTTCAGCGAGGGGATGCCGGTGCGCTGCCGTTCGCCGTCCTCGAGGCCGGCGATCCAGGTGCGCGCGCCGGCGCCGGCGCCGACGAGCTCGTCGAGCTGCGGGTCGGCTTCGGCGCGGATGCAACCCCCGTCGCGAGCGCTGCCCGGAGGGTCGTCGACCAGCAGCTCGCGCAAGCGCGCCGCCAGATCGTCTGGTGCGACGCAGCGCGCCGCCGCCGTGGTCAGCTCGCCCGCCTGAGCTCTCGAGAGGATGTCCTGGATGGCCGGCAGCGCGGCGCAGGCCTGGCGGACGGCCGCGAGGTCACGGGGACCGGCGCTGCCCTGCACGCAGCGTGCCACCAGCCGCTCGAGGTCGCGCACTGCAGCGAGCGCCTCACCGAGCGTGTCGCGCAGGCGCGGAGCAACGGCGAGCTCGGCGACGGCGTCGTGGCGGGCGAGGATCAGCAGCGGTTCGGTGAGCGGTTCGAGCAGCCTCGCCCGGAGCAGGCGCGCGCCCATCGGCGTGCGCGTGCGATCGAGGAGGGCAGCCAGGGAGACGCCACCGCCGAGGGCGGTCACCAGCTCGAGGTTGCGCCGCGTCTGCGCGTCGAGGCGCATGCCCGCGCTGTCATTGCGCCGACGCACGTGGACGAAGCCCGCGGTGAGCGTCAGCCGCGCGCGTTCGCAGTAGGCGAGGACCGCGCCAGCGGCACAGACGGCGCGGTCGACCTCCTGCAGGCCGAACGCGTCGAGGGTCTGCGTTGCGGTGACGGCAAGAATCCGCTCGCGGGCGCGCGAGCTGTCGAAGAACGCGGGCGGGAGGACCGTGCGGGGGATGGTCGGAAGCAGCGTTGGCGGGGCGGCGTCTGCGTCCTGTGCGATCAGGAGCTCGGCGACATCGAGGCGCTCGCATTCCTCGCGCAGCGGGACGGAGTCGAGGCCGCCCGCTACCTCGGTGAGAAGAAGCTCGCCGCTGGCGGGGTCGAATGCCGCGACGCCTGTCCGGCCGCCGCTGCAGTAGAGCGCAGCGCAGCGCGCCACACGGGTCTCATCGAGGTAGTCGGCTTCGCTGATGGTCCCTGGGCTCAGGACGCGGGTGACCGCCCGATCGACGAGCCGGCCGGGCACGACCTCACCGACTTGGTCCCAGAGCGCCACCCGCCGGCCCGCTTCGAGCAGGCGGCGGATGTACCCGGGCGCGGCATGGTGGGGCACGCCGCACATGGGAAGCCGGCCGGCGGCGCCAAAGCCGCGCCCGGTCAGCGCGACTCCGAGGATGGGGGCCGCCTCCTGCGCGTCGGCGCCGAACATCTCGTAGAAGTCCCCCAGCCGCGCCAGGACCAGCGCGTCGGGGTGCTGCGCTTTCACGACGCGGTACTGCTGAAGGATGGGGGTGCTGCCCGCGTCGTCGAGGTCGATCACCAGGCCCGGGTCGGAGACCACGCCGCTCTCATGGGGCGCCCGCCCCTGCCCCCGCCGGGTCACGCCGCCGCGGTGACCGTGTCGATCTCGAGCTGCCAGTGCGTCGCCGCCACAACCCGCCCGTGGCGCAGCTCGCCCGCGTGCGCGCTCCCAGCGGGCAGCCACGCCACCTTGCCCTGGCGGGTACGCCCGTAGGGGCGGCCGTTGTCGGCGAGGCCCTCGACCAGCACCTCGACGTCGCGCCCCAGCAGGGTCTGGTTGCGCTCCCGGGCGATGCCGCGCTGGAGGTCGAGGAGGTGGTTGAGGCGGCGCTTCTTCTCCACGAGCGGGACGTCGTCCGGGCGTCGCGCCGCGGCGGTACCGGGGCGCACCGAGTAGGCCTGTATGTGGACGACGTCGTAGCGGATGTCGCGAAGAAGCTGGACAGTGCCCTCGAACTCTGCCTCGGTCTCGCCGCTGAAGCCGACGATGATGTCGGTGGTCAGGGCCAGGTCCGGGACGGTCGCGACCGCGGTGGCGATCTTCTCGCGATACTCCGCGACGCTGTACACGCGGCGCATCCGGTGGAGCAGCTCGTCGTCACCCGCCTGCACAGGAAGGTGGAGCTGCTCACACACCGAAGGGAGATCGCGCATCGCCTCGAACAGTTGGGGCACGGCGTTGCGCGGGTGCGAGGTAAGGAAACGAAGCCGGCGCAGGCCGGACACCTCGTCGACTGCGCCGAGCAGCTCAGGCAATCCCGCACCCGACTCCGGGTCCCGGTAGCTGTTGACGTTCTGGCCGAGTAGGGTGACCTCGCGCACGCCGCGATCGACAAGGCGTTGCACGTCCGAGACTATCTCCGCGGTGGCGCGGCTGCTCTCGCGGCCGCGCACGAAGGGCACGATGCAGTACGTGCACATCTCGTTGCAGCCGCCCATCACCGGCACGTAGGCGAGCAGGCGGTCTGACGCCGGCATGGCGACCGGGCCGTCGACGTCGCCCCCGTACAGCGACTGCAAACGCGCGAAGAATCCCTCCGGCTCGCGGACGTCGAACATGTAGTCGAGGTCGGCCATGCGTTGCAGCAGCGCCGATCCGTGCTCGACGGCCATGCACCCGGTGAGCGCAATCGCCCGGCCGGCGCGCTCGCGCTTCCAGGGGATCAGCTCCTTGAACTTGCCGTACACCTTCTGCTCGGCGTTGGAGCGCACCGCGCAGCTGATCAGCACGGCGATGTCGGCGTCCTCGAGCGGCACGTCAGGGATGAAGCCGATCTCCGCAAACGATTCGGCCAGCTGCTCGTGATCGGCGTCATTCATCTGGCAGCCGATGTGCCAGAGGTGCACCCGCGGCGGCCGCCCCAGACGGGGCACGATGGGCTCTCGGCGCGGAGCGGGTACCTCTCCCGCACCTCGCTGGGCAAGCGGGAGCGGGCGGAAGTGGGCAGCGGACTGGCTGAGAGTGGGGAGATACACGCTCCCCGAAGCCTAGCGATTGGGCGAGCACGCTGACGGCTCACCATCGCCATGGTCAGCTCAAGTCCGCTCCACAACGGTTCCAGAAGTTGCGCGCTCGCGGCTGAGCCCCGCTGACCCGGCTACGATGGCGACGCAGCTGATGGCCGTGATCGACGGCCACAAGCCCCATCCACCGGGCGGCCCCGATGGGATTCGCCACGGCCCAGCAGACAACCCGGCCGGCAAAGCCCAGCAGCAGAACGAGCGGCCCCAGTCGCTGCGGACGCCTCACGACGTCGCCCGGCGAGACCGAGCGCAGGCCCGTGCACGGGCCGCAGTGTACGGATGCGCACGGGTTCGGCTAACCGCCGGCGCCTCGGTGCGGCTCTAGCGAACCTCGACGAGCAACCGGATCCCGGTCCGCTCCTCGCCATCGATCGAGATGTCGATGAACGACGGGATGCAGACAAGGTCCAGCCCGCCGGCGGCCACGTAGCCACGCGAGATGGCGATCGCCTTGACGGCCTGGTTGATCGCACCCGCGCCGATGGCCTGCACCTCCACCCGGTGCTGGGTGCGGACCACGCCGGCGATGGCGCCGGCGACCGCGACCGGCTTGCTGGTTGCTGAGACCTTGAGGATTTCCACGGGGTTCGGTTCCCCCTGTGAGGACGCGTGCTTGGGCGGTTGCTGAGACGTGATCATGAGATTCTCGCGATTGTGAGCCGTCGACGCGAATCGCGGGTTTCCCCGTGATGCAATCGTTACTTCGCGGGACCCTCTTGCCTCGCCCTACTTCGCGTATTCGACGCTGCGGGTCTCGCGGAGGACCACCACCTTGACCCGGCCGCTGTAGCTCCCCTCGGCGTGCAGCCGCTTGGCGATCTGCCGGGCGAGGACCTGGGCGCGGTCGTCGCTCACCTCGTTGGGACGGACCATGACCCGGAGCTCCTTGCCCGCCTGGACGGCGAAGCTGTGCTCCACGCCCTCGAATTCGGAGGCGATGGCCTCGATGCGCTCGAGCCGCTTCACCGACAGGGCCAGCGCCTCGCGGCGGGCACCCCGGCGGGTGGCGGCGATGGCGTCGGCGGTCATGACCACGAAGGCGCCCACCGAGCGCGGCTCCTCATCGTAGTGGTGGGCGCGGACCGCCTGGACGACGTTGGCGGGCCGGCCGAGGCGGGCGAGGATCTCGCCGCCGATGATGGCGTGCGATCCCTCGACGCCCTGTTCGACGGCCTGGCCGATGTCATGGAAGAGGCCGATCTCCTTGGCCTCCTGCTCGTCGTAGCCGATCTCGGCCGCGATCATCCCGGCGATGGCGGCGGTGTCCTTGCTGTGGCTCAGCACGTTGTGGCCGTAGGAGTTGCGAAATCGCAGGGTCCCGAGCAGCTTGGCCAGCTCTGGGTGCACCGAGGGGATGCCTAGCTCCTGGCAGGCGGCCTCACCCTCCTCCTTGATCCGCTGGATGATCTCGCTGCGGCTCTTGCCGACCATCTCTTCGATGCGAGCGGGGTGGATGCGGCCGTCCGCGAAGAGGCGCTCGAGGGTGACGCGGGCGACCTCGCGGCGCACTGGGTCGAAGCCCGACAAGACGACAGCCTCGGGGGTCTCGTCGACGATGACGTCGACCCCGGTGGCCGCTTCGAGCGCGCGGATGTTGCGTCCCTCACGGCCGATGATCCGCCCCTTGAGGTCGTCGCTCGGCAGGTGCATGACCGTCACTGACGACTCGCCCGTCTGGTCGGAGGCGTGGCGCTGCATGGCCGCAATGAGGATCTCGCGGCTGCGCTCGCCCGCTTCCTCGCGGACGCGCTGGTCGGCGGCGCGGATTCGCTCGGCGACCTCGGCGTCAAGCTCGGACTCCACCCCGGCGAGCAGCTCGGCTCGTGCCTCCTGCTGGGAGAGGCCGGCCACCCGCTCGAGCTCGCGGCCGACGAGGCCGCGCTCGCTCTCCGTGGTCTGGCGCAGCTCTTCGAGCTCTTCCTCACGCCGGGTCAGCCGCTGCTCGCTCTGTTCGAGCTCGCGAACTCGGCGTTCCAGGCCCTCCTCGCGCTGGCCGGTGCGCTGCTCGAGGCGGGCGACCTCGGCGCGCCGCTCACGGATGTCCGCCTCGGCCTCGCCGCGGATCCGGAAAGCCTCCTCGCGGGCGCCGACGAGGATCTGCTGCGACTCCTGGTCGGCGGACTGCTGTCGTGTCCGCAGCTCGGTGTCGGCGACGCCGCGGCCCTGGCGTGCCAGCTCGGCCGAACGGCGCGCGTAGACCACAGCGGCGATGACGACGGCCACGGCGATGCCCAAGCCCACTGCAAGGGCGACGATCTCGGTTGTGATTGGGGTTTCCTCGGGGTCGCGATCCTGGGGTGCGGCGGCACCCGGCCTGGCGGCGCCTCATCGGCGACGTCGCCTCCCCGAGTCGGGTGCGGCTGCGTCGCCCGCGGCCAAGCGCGGCCGGGCGTCGAGACGTGGTCGCATTGTAGTCGTGGGAGTGGTGTGACGAAAGGTTCGCCGCGGCTCGATTACCCTAGGCTCGAGTGACTTCCGAGACCTCCCTGCCCGTTCCTCCACGTCCCAGCAGCGAACTCGAGTCTCTCGAGATCCCGATCGCCCCACCCGACGAGCGGGCCGAGGCCGCCGCCCTCGAGCGCGACCTCGTCGAGAGCGAGCCCTCGGCGATCGGGGCTCTCCTCCTGGGGACCACCCTGCTCCGCATCGGGACCTCGGGCGCGGGCGTGGCCGTCGGCTTCGACCTTGTCGACATGTTCGGCGGGCGCCCCAGCGGCTTGGTGATCGGGTTCATCGGCGCCAGCCAGGCCGTGCCCGAGATGGTCTTCGCTCCCATCCTTGCGCGCCTCGCCGATCGCCTGGGACGCAGGCTATTCCTGATCGGCGGCCCCATCTTCAGCGTGATCGGGGCGGTCATGCTCAGCCTCGCCAACCAACCCGAGCTGATCGTGTTCGCGCGGCTGGTCGAAGGCCTGGGCGCCGCCTGCTTCATCCCCACCGCACTCGGCACCATCGCCGCGGCAACGACGCACAGCCGGAGGCGCCGAGCCAACGCCAGCGGCGCCTTCGAGGCGGCCAACCTCGCCGGGTATGCCGGAGGCTTCGTGGTCGGACCGTTCGCCTATCACTGGCTGCATCACGGCGCATTCCTGGTGCTCGCCGGTCTCTACCTGGTGGCGGCCGTCATCTGTGCCGCGCTGGTCCCGTACGTGCCACCACTCCCGGTGAGCCCCATCCGCCGCGTGTTCGGCGCCGTCTTCGGCCCCGGTCCGCTGCGCAGCTTCCTGCCCGCGTGGATGGCGTGCTTCGCGCTGCTCGGCGCTTACGCAGCCCACCTCCCGGCGTTACTGCGCCGCGTTCCGGTGGTCGGCCAGACGCTCGTGCATCACTTCGACGAACGGCTGGTGTCGGTGATGCTGGTCAGCTGGATCGCGCTGCTGCTCCTCGGCATCGCGCTGTGGACGCCGCGCATCCCCAAGGTCGGCGCCGTGCGGATCATGCGCCTGGCCACCCCGGGCGCCTGGTTGATCGCCGGAGCGCTGCTGTCCATGAATCACACCGCGATCGCCTGGACCCCGATCTTCGTGCCTCTGCTGGCTCTGGGGGTGCTGATCCTCGCGGGCTTCGGTCCGGCCGCGGTCACCTACCTCGCGGAATGCTCGGAGACCTTTGTGGCCGACCGCGCGGCCCTGATGGCCTTCTACACTGTCGCGCTCGCCGGCGGCGGGGCGCTGGGGTCGATCGTCGGTGGGTTCGCGGTCAGGGCCGGGTACCTCGACGGGCTGATCCTGTTCGGGTTCGCGCTATCGGTGTTCGCGTACTTCGCGCTCACCCCGGTGGTTCGCTACGAGCGCGCGCTGCAGCGAGCTGTGCGAGCGTCCGACATCGCCGGCATGCCCTGAGGCACGCGCTTCAGGCCAAGCCCTGTGGGAGCGTTGGGGTCAGGGGTGGAACCGAGCCGGTGCGCTGCGCATCGCCGGGAAGTGGGTGGTAGTCCGCGTCGTCGAGGTTGTTGGTCGAGGCACGGCCCACCATCGCGGCGATGAGCGAGCCGACGGCGACGATGATCAGGTTGACGGCGATCGCGGCGAAGCCGATGTAAATCTTGCCGCCGAACCCGAAGTCGTGCAGGCTGGTGGCGAACTTCTCCTGGAAGAGAGCGTACGTCCCCAGCGCCATGCCCCCGGCCCAGCCGACCACCATCGCCCCGAGGTGCAACCGCTTGACGTACAGCGCCACCACCAGCGCGGGCAGCGCGTTGATCATCCAGACGCCGCCCGCGGTCTGGTAGTTGATGATGTCGGTGGTCGGCAGCGCCAGCACGAACGCCAGGGCGCCGACCTTGACCAGCAGCGACACAACCTTGCTGACGGTCGCCTCCTCTTTGCGGCTCATCGCCGGATGAACATACTCGCGCCAGATGTTGCGGCTGAAGAGGTTGGCGGCGGCGATGGACATCACCGCCGCGGGGACGAGCGCGCCCACGGCGATGGCTGCGAAAGCGACCCCGGTGAACCAGCTGGGGAACATGTTCTGGAAGAGGTCGGCGATGGCGCTGTTGTTGCCGAACTCCTTGCTGGGCTTGATCCCGGCGGCGATCGCCATGAAGCCGAACAGCCCGATCAGACCGAGCAGGAACGAGTACGCCGGCAGAAAGGAGGCGTTGCGCTTAATGACGCGCTGACCGCTGGCGCTGAAGACGCCGGTCAACGAGTGCGGGTAGAGGAAGAGTGCCAGCGCCGATCCCAGCGCGATGCTGCTGTAGGCGTTGAACAGCGAGGGCTGGAGGACATCGGACTTGGCCTTCGCTTTCGGCGCCGCCGCCGCCACCTGCTCGACCTTGTGGAACACGTTGCCGAACCCGCCGAGCTTGTAGGGGATGTAGATGATCGCCACGATCACCACGAGCCAGATGAGCCCATCCTTGACCACGGCGATCAGCGCGGGCGCGCGCAGACCGCTGACGTACGTGAACAGGGCGAGCACCCCGAAGGCCACGATCAGCGCCACCTCGGGGCTGATGCCGATGTTGGCGAGCACCAGCTTGATCCCGAAGATCTGCAGGGCGATGTACGGCATGGTGGCGACCAGGCCGGTCAATGCGATGAGTAGCGCGAAGAATCGGCTGTTGAAGCGGTCCTTCACGTAGTCCGAGCCGGTGACGTAGCCCTTGTTGCGTGACACCTGCCACAGTCGGGGCATGGTGAGGAAGACGAGCGGATAGATGAGGATCGTGTAGGGCAGCGCGAACAGCCCGTACGCTCCCACCGCGAACACGACCCCGGGCACGGCGACGAATGTGTACGCCGTGTAGAGGTCGCCACCGAGCAGGAACCAGGTGACGATGGTTCCGAAGCTCCGTCCCGCCAGCCCCCACTCCTCGATGTGGTTGAGGTCGGCGCGGCGCCAGCGCGAGGCTCCGAAGCCGATCACCGTCACCAGCACGCCGATGGCGATGACGATGATCAGCTCGTCCCAGTGGGTCACGACCCGTCACCTCTGCGGTTGAGGGCGTAGACGACCCCGGTGATCCCAACTCCGAGGATCACCCAGAGGAACTGGTACCAGATGAAGAACGGGATGCCCGCGAAGCGCGGATCAGCGTGCGCGTAGAGGGTGGGAAACAGCAGGGCGACGAACGGGACGAGGAGGAGGATGCGCGCCCAGCTTCCGCGCCGATTGGTCTGCGGCGACCGCGCCATGCACGGCACCGTCGCTCACCTGCACCGCCGCTGTCAAGGGTTGGCTGCGGTCACCATGCGTACGCCTGCGGTGCCGGTCCCACCGCCGGGAAGATGGCGTCGAGCCGCTCGAGCACCGTGTCCTCGAGCGTCACCTCCAGCGCGCCGAGGTTGCTGTCGAGCTGCTCGAGCGTGCGCGGACCGATGATCGGCGCGGTCACCCCGGGTTGGCGGAGCAGCCAGGCCAGGCCGACGTCGGCGGGATGGCTGCCGATCTCATCGCACAGTGCCTCGTAGCGCTCGATCTGCTCGCGGTGCTCGGCGACGAGGCGCTGGGTCTGCTCGGACGCGGAGCGGCCCTCCCTGTGCTTGCGGAGGATGCCGCCGAGGACGCCGCGCATGAGCGGGCTCCACGGGATCACGCCCAGCCCGTACTCGCGCGCCGCGGGCAGCACCTCCATCTCGATGCGCCGCTCCATGAGGTTGTACAGCGACTGCTCGCTCACCAGCCCCTGGAAGTGGCGCGCGCGCGCCGTCTCCTGCGCCTGGGCGATGTTCCAGCCCGCGAAGTTCGATGAGCCGACGTAGAGGACCTTGCCCTGGCGGACCAGCGTCTCCATCGCCTGCCAGATCTCGTCCCACGGGGTCTCCAGGTCGATGTGATGCATCTGGTAGAGGTCGAGGTGGTCGGTCTGCAGCCGTCGCAGCGAGCCCTCGCAGGAGCTGATGATGTTGCGTGCCGAGAGGAAGGTGTCGTTGGGCCAGTCGCTCATCGACCCGTAGAGCTTGGTGGCGATGACCACCTTCTCGCGACGTCCGCCACCCTGCGCGAACCAGCGTCCCACGATCTGCTCGGTCCACCCCTCCCCCTTCCTCCACCCGTACACGTTGGCGGTGTCGAAAAAGTTGACGCCCTGCTCGAGGGCGCGGTCCATGATGCGGTGCGAATCTGCTTCGGTCGCCTGCGGGCCGAAGTTCATGGTGCCGAGGCAGAGACGGCTGACAGAGAGGCCGGAGCGGCCCAGGTGCGTGTAGTCCATGCAGCTCAGTCTGGATGGTTGGTCGGGTTCCTCGTATCCAGCTGACGCAGCACCCAATGCACGGTCTCGACGTCGAACCCGCGGCTGCGCAGCTGACCGAACACGCGACGGCGCCGCACCTGGGCCAGCTGGCCATTGGTGACGCGTCCCCACAGCCGGCTCCCCAGGGCCAGGGCCGCAGCTCGCTCCGCGTCCGGGTCGACAACCGCCAGCGTCGCCGCCACGGCGTTGTCGTCAATGCCGCGCGCACGCAGTTGCGCCGCCACCCTGATGTGGCCATGGCCGCTCCGCTGGCTGCGCGCGGCGAGGGAAGTCGCCAGGGCGACGTCATCCACATAGCCGTACCGGACCATCGCTGCGGTCGCGGTGGTGGCGGCCTCCTCGCTGAAGCCGCGCCGGCACAGGCGCCGCTGCAGCGCTCCCGCAGATTGCGCGGCGCCACGGAGGATGCGCAGCGCCACCTCCTCGGCGGCCGCCACCGAGTCGGGATCCTCGGGCGGCGCCGGCCGGTCACGTTCGCCGGCGACGCCCGGATCGCTCACCGACTCAGCCCACAGTCACCGGCGGAGCCGCCCCGTTCGTGTCGGCCTCGATGACCGGCGGGACCTCGGGCAAGGACTGCACCTTCACCTTGCCGGCGATCTCCTCGAGAAGGTCGACGTTCTGACGGAGGAAGTCGCGTACGTTCTCGCGGCCCTGGCCGAGGCGCATGTCGCCGTACGAGAACCAGGCGCCGCTCTTGTCGATAACCTTGGTCTCGATGGCGATGTCGAGCACGCTGCCAGCGTAGGAGATACCTTCGTTGTACATGATGTCGAACTCAGCCACCCGGAACGGCGCGGCCACCTTGTTCTTGACGACCTTGACCTTGACCCGGTTGCCGACCACGTCGAGCCCCTGCTTGATCGAGTCGATCTTGCGGATGTCCAGGCGCACCGACGCGTAGAACTTCAGAGCCCGCCCACCGGTGGTGGTCTCGGGGTTGCCGAACATGACGCCGATCTTCTCGCGCAGCTGGTTGATGAAGATGACACAGGTGTTCGAGCGTGAGATGGCAGCGGTGAGCTTGCGCATCGCCTGGGACATCAGCCTGGCCTGGAGGCCGACATGGCTGTCGCCCATCTCACCGTCGATCTCCGCCTTGGGGACGAGAGCGGCCACCGAGTCGATGACCACGACGTCGACTGCGCCGCTGCGCACCAGCACCTCGACGATCTCTAGCGCCTGCTCGCCGGTGTCCGGCTGGGAGATGAGTAGCTCGTCGGTCTTCACCCCGATGCGGGCTGCGTATTGCGGGTCGAGCGCATGCTCGGCGTCGATGAACGCGGCCACACCGCCCAGCTTCTGCGCCTCGGCGATGATGTGCAGGGTGAGCGTGGTCTTCCCGGAGGACTCTGGTCCATAGATCTCGAGGACCCGGCCGCGCGGCACCCCGCCCACGCCGAGGGCGATGTCGAGGGTGAGCGCCCCCGTCGGGATCGCCTCCACGCGCTGGGTGCGCGCCTCACCGAGGCGCATGATCGCTCCCTTTCCATGGGAACGCTCGATCTGTCCGAGCGCTGTGCTGAGTGCCCGATCCCGCTCTGTGGTCACCGCCTCACTCCCGCTGACTGCGGCTGTGCGCCGCCCGTTGACCTCGACAATGGGCTCGATATTACGACTTTCTGGTGTTGTTGTCAAAGCAGAAACTCCATGATCTGTGGAATGGCTGGCGTCGGTGCTGGGTCGCGTGAACGAGGGTGCGAGAGTTGGCATCGAACAGATGTACGCCCCACTGTAGCGGCTGGCGGGAAGGATGACAACGGCATCGTGCGCGGCTCAGACGACAGCTGCCTGTCGCTGCTTCGCGACGGGCTCACGGGGCCTCGACCACCAGGCGCAGCGCCGCCACCACTGCGTTGGCTCGGTTTCTGTCCCGGCCGCGATCGCCTTCCAGCCGCACCACCCGCCCGCCTCCGGGTGAGGTGATCGCCACGAAGACCAGCCCCGCCGGCTTCCCTCCCTCCGCGCCCGGCCCGGCGACACCGGTGATGCCGAGGCCGACGTCGGCTCCGAGGCGCTCCTGGGCACCTCGTGCCATCGCGGCAGCCACGTCCTCGCTGACCGCACCCTGCTGCTCGAGGAGTCGAGCGTCGACCCCGAGCAGGTGCTCCTTCACAGCGTTGTCGTAGGCGATCACGCCGCCGAGTACGTAGACAGACGACCCGGGGACGGCGGTGAGCGCCGCTCCGAGCAACCCGCCAGTGCAGGATTCCGCCACAGCCACCGTCCATCCCCGCGAGCGCAACAGCTCGCCGGCGACCACGCTGTCGGGGAAGAGCTCGGCCAGCCGCGGTGCCGACTCCTCCCCCGCCATCAGATCAGGAAACGCCGGTAGCGCCACATGTAGTCGAGGCCGCTGAGCACGGTGGCGGTCACCGCCAGCCCAACCATGACCAGGGCGGCGATGTGCAGGGCGGGGAAGGGCTGCTCGAGGATGAGCAGCCCGATCATCATGTTCTGCGTCAGCGTCTTCGACTTCCCCCACGGTGTCGACGCCACCACCACGCCCTGGTTGGCGGCGACGAACCGCAAGCCGGTGATGAGGAATTCGCGAGCGAACACCACCACCACCACCCACGCCGGGATGATGTTCTGGCCGACCAGGATGACCAGCACCGTGATCACCAGGATCTTGTCGGCGAGCGGATCCAGGAACTTGCCCAGCTCGGTGACCGAGTTGCGGCGGCGGGCGATCTGCCCGTCCAGCGAATCCGTGGCTGCGGCCGTGGCGTAGACCGCCGCGCTCACCTGGGCGTGATAGGCGAAATCCGCGCTCAGCGAGTACCCGATCACCGGGACCAGCAACAGCCGGAAGATGGTGAGCTGGTTGGGCAGGGTGAGATGACGCGTCACCGGTAGTTGGTGAACTGCAGCGGCACGTCGAGGTCGGCCTCGCGCAGCTTGGCGATCACGCCCTGGAGCGCGTCCTTGTCCTTGCCGGTGACGCGCAGCTGGTCACCCTGGATCCGGACCTGCACCTTGGGATGGTCGCCGCGGATCTGCTTCTGCAGCTTCTTGGCCAGCTCGTCGTTGATGCCGCGGCGTAGCTTGATGACCTGGCGGATGTTCCCCCTGGCCGCATCCTCGGGCTTCTGCAGGTCGAGGATCTTGAGGTCGAGGTTGCGCTTGTGGAACTTGCTCCTGAGCACGTCGACCATGGCGCGCAGCTGCATGTCGCCCTCGGTGGTGAGAGTGATCTGCTCCTTCTCGAGCTCGATCTCGGCGGTCAGGTTCTTGAAGTCGTAGCGGGTGCCGATCTCGCGCCGGGCCTGGTCGAGGGCGTTGACCAACTCCTGGTGGTCGAAGTCACTGACGACGTCGAACGAGAACTCCTGGGGCATGTGTGCCCGCAGGATACCGGGCGCGGCGGCACGGCTTCAGCGCTTCGAGGTCGCGCGACGGTGGGCCGCGGGCGGGAAGCCCTCAGCCATCGGGGGCGACGGTCTCCGGGACGCCGGCGATCAGCGCCGCCTCCTCAGCGGGCGCGGGACGCACCGGCCGGCGGGCCGCAGAGAGGAACTCGAGCAGCGGGCCGACCAGGTCGGGACGGATCTGTGAGAGCGCCTCGTCTCCCTCCGCCCGCACGATGAGGACGCCCGCATTGAGGAGCCGGTCGAGCTGGTGACGAACCTCGAAGCTCTCAGTCCCAGTGAGCGCGGCCAGCTCGTCGACGGTGCGCGGCTTGTCGAGAAGGTGGCGCACCAGTCGTAGTCGATCGGGGTCGGCGAGCGCCCGGAGCAGGTCGGCGGTGGGGCGAAGCTCGTCGGACGAGCCGGACAGCAGCGCCCGGGCAGCCTGCCACGCCTCCTGAGGGCGACGCGGCAGCTGGCGTCCGCTGATATAGCTGGTCTGCAGCAGCGCCTCGCCGACCGTCGCGCCCGCACTGCGACGCGCGGTCACGACATAGATGATGCTCACCACCACCAGCGGGACGGCGACGTCGAGCCAGCCGGCACCGATGCCCACGCCGAAGAGCCGGCGCCCCAGCGCCAGCAAACCGGTCACGATGCTGGCGATCACGCCGATGTCGAGGGCTGCGGCGATCAGAGCGCGGACGACGCGCGGCACCCGCACCAGGCCGGCTCCCGTCGACGGTGGCGTGCGCCGGATCGCGAAGAAGATGCCGAGCCCCATGACGAGCAGGATCACGCCCTGCACGGCGAGCTGCTCGATCCGGTTGAAGAAGTGCTCGACCGGGATACCGACGACGGTTCCCAGGGCGGTGAACGCTCCCACCCACACGATGGTCGAGGGGATCATGGCCACGATGAACGTGCGCCTCGGCACCTGCACCGCGCCGGCGACGAGCGTGGTGTAGATGCGCAGCCCGGGGATCAGCCGGCTCAGCCCGACGCCGAGCCACCCCGCCGATCGCACCCGTTTGGACACGCGCTCGAGATTGCGCTGCTGGTGGAGCCGTTGCGCAAGGGAGATGAGCCCGCGCTCTCCCACCAGCCGCGCCCAGCTGTATCCCACGACGGAACCCGCGAAGCACGCCACCATCGCCAGCGGCACGAAGACGTACGGATCCAGTCCGCCAGCCGCGATCAGCAGCCCGGCGGCGAGCAGCACGATCTCGCCGGGGGCGAACGGCAGAGGCACGCCGGCCTCCTCGGCGAAGAGGAGACCGCAGAGCAGGACCACGGCGACCACGCCGTGCAGACCCTGGAGGAAGTTCATTCAGGCCCGCCCGCGCCCGAGGTCGACGATCTCCGCGTGCGCGCGTCCGGCGGTACGAATCATCACCGCCATGGTGAACGTCGGCATGCTGCGCCGGGGAAGGTGGGTGTCGCCAAGCACAGCGACGCGGGTCACTCCTCGCCGAGCTCGGCGAGGTACTCGTCGACCTGGATGACATCCATGAGCACCTCGCGCGACTTGCTGCCCTCGTATGGCCCCACGATGCGGTGCTCGGCGAGCTGATCCACCAGCCGCGCCGCCCGCGTGTAGCCGACGTTCATCTTTCGTTGCAGCAGCGAGGCGGCCGCCCGTCCCTCGGCGGCAACGATGTGCGCTGCCTTGGCGAACAGCACGTCGCGCTTGCCGGCGTCCCGGGCCCACGCCACGTTGGCCTCTACCTGGAAGATCTCCTCCTGGTAGTCCGGCTTGCCCTGCGCCTTCCAGTGCGCGATCAGGGCGTCCAGCTCGCGATCGCTGACGAATGCGCCCTGCAGCCGCTGCGCCTTGCCCTGGTCGATGGGCAGGTACAGCATGTCGCCGCGACCGAGCAGCTTCTCGGCACCCATCTCGTCGAGGATGACACGCGAGTCCGTGCCGCTCGACACGGCGAAGGCGACGCGCGACGGAATGTTGGCCTTGATCAGGCCCGTGATGATGTCGGCGGACGGTCGCTGCGTCGCCACCACCAGGTGCAGCCCCACGGCGCGGGCCAACTGCGCGATGCGGCAGATGAGGTCCTCGATCTCGCCGGCCGCCACCATCATGAGGTCGGCCAGCTCGTCGATTACGATCACCGTGTACGGCAACGGCGACAGGCCCAGGCTCGGCGCCCGCTCGTTGAACGCGGCGATGTTGCGCGCGCCGTGCGAGGCGAACAGCTTGTAGCGCTCCTCCATCTC
>QHBU01000076.1 GCA_003244045.1 Candidatus Aeolococcus gillhamiae | reverse complement strand
TGACCGGTCGCGCCCATGTGGTGACGATGTGGCCCTTCTCACAGGGAGAACTCCACGGTCATCGAGAGACGTTCCTCGCGAGCCTCATGGCTGAGGCACCCGCGTTGACATCGGCTGCCATCTCACGCACGAGCCGCGTTGACTACGAGGCGATGGTGCTCGCGGGAGGCTTCCCGTTGGCAGTCAAGCGCGAGGCGGGATCCAGTCGGAGCCGCTGGTTTCGGGACTTCGTCACCATGGTCATTGAGAGGGACGTCCTTGAGATTCGGGCGGTCCGACAGCGTGGAGTCCTGCCGACGGTTCTTCGACATCTGGCGTCGCAGACCGCGCAGGTGCTCACACTTTCCCGCATCGCGTCGGAACTCGGGTTGAGTGCGGACCTGGTCGAGGATTACGTGCGACTGATGGAGGCTGTCTTCCTCGTCCACCGACTCGAGGCGTACGGGCGGACCCTGTCGACACGAGTACGCCTCCAGCCCAAAGTGCATCTGGTTGACAGCGGGCTGGGGGCACATCTACTGGGCATCACGGAGACGCGTCTCGCGAAGAAGGATCCCGCAACCCTTACCGAATTCGGGCACTTGCTCGAAACATTCGCGGTCAACGAAGTCCTCAAGCAAGCGACGTGGGCTGACGAATCCTTCCGTTTCTCCCACTACCGAACCAAGGACGGCGCCGAGGTCGATCTCGTGATCGAAGCAGACGACGGCCGGGTCGCCGGCGTCGAGGTGAAGGCATCGGGCACGGTCGCCGGCGCCGACTTCCGCGGTTTGGAGCAGCTCCGCGGCAAGCTCGGGGACGCGTTCGTTGCTGGGGTCGTGCTGCACTTGGGACAACGATCGTATGAGTTCGCGGACCGTCTGTTCGCTGTAGCGCTCGACAGACTTTGGAGCTGACCTGTTCGCGGCCAGGCTGTCGACCGTCAGGTGCCGTCGATTCAGAAGTTGAGCTGATGGCCCGCGATGAGTTTGCCGCCATGCTGTGGCGCGTCTGCGAAGAGACGGGGATCTGGCCGCAGCGCCCCTGACGCAACCATCCAGAGCCGTTGACCGTCACGATGGGTGTCCGATCGCTCTTCGACACTACGGCACCTGGGAGGGCGCGACTTGTATCCCTTCGAGCGCTTCACCGACGGCGCCAAGAGGACACTGACGCTCGCGCAGGAAGAGGCGGAGCGCGCGCACCACTCGTACATCGGCAGCGAGCATCTCCTACTCGGTTTGTTGCGCGCAGGCGAGGGCCGGGGAGCCGCGGCGCTGGCCAACCTGGGCATCGAGATCAAGAAGGTTCGCTCGACGATGGAGACGATCCTCGGCCGCAACGAGCCAATCATCATCCAGCAGATCATCCCGACCTCGCGTGTAAAAAAGATCATCGAGATCTCGTTCGAGGAGGCCCGCTCGATGGGTTGCGATGAGGTGGGGACCGAACACATCCTGCTCGGACTGCTCATCGAAGGTGAGGGCATCGCCGCCCATATTCTGCACGACCTCGGAGCGAGCCTCGACGCGGTGCGCGAGCAGCTCTCCGAGATGCCGACGACCACGCGCGCCGGCAGCGAAGGAGGTGGCGCTCCAAGCGGTCCGGCAGGCGTGTTGCGCCAGCTCGCTGCGCGGGCCGCCGAGGACGACCGCGCGCGCGTGGTCGCCGATGTCGTCACGCGCGCGCTTGCGCTGGCCGAGGAACGTGGCGAAAAGCTCGGTACCGAACATCTCCTGCTGGCGCTTGCCGAGCAGGGGTCGACGGCGGCCGGGGAGATTCTCGAACGCCATCGTCTGAACAAGTCGGCAATCGAGAAGATCCTCGATAACCCACCCGGTCCTGGCCCCTTATCTCATGGCGGTGACCCGACTCCGCGGCCCTGACCTCGTCGATACGATCGAGCGTGGTTTTGAGGTCAGCTGGGGCGAGCACTCGCCTCTCGCTGCCCGCTCGCCATCCAACGGGTCGCTGAGCGGACGCTCGCACAGCGCATCCTCAGCTGCAGGGTCCAGCCAGTTCGGCCTTGCTCCCAGCCGGGACCGGAACGTTGGCGATGATTGCGAGCGGACCCGCTCCGCGGTAGACGGCGACGTGGCCGCCAGCGTCGACCATCCACAGAGCCGAATGGCCTCCCGTCGCGCTCTCGGGCGCCATGTGCCCGGGACCGTTCGCTCCGGGGACAACGATGGTCTGCACGGTCTGTGGGCTGGTGATCAGCAGGGTGGCGGAGGCACCCGGGTCGCCCGGTGAGCCGAGCTGCACCACAGGATGGCCCGAAGCATCGAAGCCGATGATCCCAAAGTTGTGGTGCAGCGAATTCTGCGGAGTGTGGGCCGCACCCTCACTGGTGAAGCTGGGCGATTGCGACGGCTCTGGTCCCAGGTAGCCATCGACGTCAAACCAGATGGTCTCCGCACCGGTGCGGACGTCGAGGCGGTAGAGCGCGATGCCGGATCCCCGGGCGGCCGGGCCAACCCGCCAGATCGCACCGCCTCCGGCCCACCCATACAGCAGTTCCTTTGACACCGGCGTCGAATGCAGCGTCGTTGTACCCAACAACCACGTGGTGAGGCGGCCGGTCGCATCCGGCGCGGTGTAGGCGACGCTGTCCTGCGACACGAACCCCAACACATCGATCGGTCCTGTGCTGGCGATGACCGGCCGATCCTGCTGCCGATCGACGAAGTGCAGTGCGCTCCCGGTGATCTTTGCGTCGACGTACGTGTAGCTGGAGCCGTCCGGAGCGACTAGATGTGCAGTGGTTGGAACCCACGCGCCAAGTGCCCGCGCGTACGCTTCGCCGTTCGCTCCGGCGGCCGCTGGTGTGTAGACGCCCGTATCCACACGAAGAAAGCCGTCTGTCGCAGCAGATGGGGTGCTGGGGACAGAGATCGGCAACGTGCACGTCAACGCGGCTGGCTGAGCGCTTGCGGTGCCAGCGGTCGGTTGCGTGCTTGCGACCGGTCCCCGGGGGTTCGATGACTGCTCGAGGAGCCGCGGCAGGCCGATCACGCCGACGAGAAGCACCGCGAAAGCAACCGCAGCGGCGATCTCTACCGCGAATCGCGAAAGCCGATGGTTACGCGGGCTCGAGGAGCGCCGCACCGCCTCTCGCCAGATGGAGTCAGCCGGAGCTGGCGCCGTGCGGTACGCAGCAGCGATCCGTCGCTCCCACTGAGAATCTTGAGCGTCGTCACTGTTCATCGTGAGACTCCAGTTTCGTGCGGATCTTCTTGACAGCGCGATGTATGGCGACCCGGACCGACTCCTCCGACATGCCCATGACGCGGGCGATGTCGCTGTGCGACAAGTCGCTGGCCACGCGTAAACCGAGTAGCACCTGATCGCGGCGTCTGAGCGTGGCGATCACCTCACCCACTCGTCGAACATCGTCCCGCAGCTCGACGGCCAGTTCGGGATCGGGCCTAGCGCTCGTACGGTGGCCGCGGTTGAGAAGCTGCTGCAGGCGCTCCCGCCGACGCACCGCTCGGTAATGGTCGGCGACGACATTGCGCGCGATGCCGAACAGCCAGAGCTTGACGCCCGCCCCATGGTCGACCCGGTGCCATGCGCGCAGAGCGGCTGCGAACACATCCGCCGCCGCGTCCTCGGCCAGCGTCGGCTCCCTGAGCTGCGTCAGACAGAATCGATAGACAGCTGGCCCGTGAGCGCGGTAGACAGCCTCGAACTCCAGGTGGTCGACCATCGGCACCGGGTGTGCCAGGACGGGACTCATCACTTAGAAACAAGACGCTCGGGATGCCCTCGGCGTTACGTTCTCGGGGCCGGCTGTCGCTGCCGCGACGCTGGCCGGGCAGCGTACGGCTGCGGTGCGTTGAATTCGCCCGGCAACCTGTGTGACGATGCTCGGGACCAGCCCGGGTGACGGCCGGTCCCGGATGAGGTGGGGCATCGTTCCCGGCAAGGAAGACGAGGCTAGCGGAGGATGCCTCGTGTCCATCTCCATCCAGGTACTCGGCTCGCTTCTCGTGCTGATCTCTTTTGTCGCCCTGCAAGCTCGGCGCATGCAGTTGGACTCGCGCGTTTATCTGCTCCTCAACGTCATCGGATCGGGTGAGCTGGTCGTCAGCGCTCTCTGGGACCGGCAGTGGGGCTTCCTTGCCCTGGACCTCGTGTGGACTAGCGTTTCGGCGTTCAGTTTGTGCCGAACATGGACCGGTCGGGATGCAAGGGTTTTGGACATCAAGTGACGCGGCGCTCGGCAGCCGACTTCAGCTGGCCGCGCGACTGCGGCGTCGGTGCAAGCTTGACTCGACGACGGACGCACCGGCTGGTTGCCCGCTCGAGACCGCGGTGAACTGGAGCTCCTCCAGCGGGCGCCTTGCCGTGGCTGGGCGGAGCATAGTTACCGAACACTAGGCGCTGTCCCACAGCGCGGATACCATGGAAGCGGGCTGAGGACCTCATTGTCCAAGTACCACCGCGAGAGGCGTGCCGACCTTCCCGGGTAGGCTGCGCGGCCTCGCCATCGTATCCGCCATTGCATGCGGTATCGCCGGAGTGACTACGTGCGGCTCGGGTGGCGCAGCGACTCCTCCTACGGCCCAGACGATCACGGTCACGTCCGTCGCTTGTGACGGCTCAATAACGACGACGACGACTGCAGCGGCGCAATCCAACGGTGCCTCCGACGGAGTCATCGGTCACCCGGTCACCCCGCAAATCGGCGGTGGGCTGGCAACGTTCACGCCCGTTCCGACTCCCCGCGTGATCCGTGCCGGCGCTGTCCAGCTCACCTCAGCCGACGGTGGCTCGACGATCGTCGTGCCGGTGGGTACATCGATCGCCGTTCAGCTCGGGCCAGCGGCCGCGCCGTTCTGTTGGTCGGCACCCACCAGCTCCGATCAGCGAATCGTCGAGCAGCTCACCAGCAGCTCGGGGAACGATCGCGCCGGGCGCGGATCCTTCCGGGCGCGCACCCTCGGCAGCGCAGCCCTCGAGGCGAGCATGGACCCGCGGTGCTCCCCACCGTGCGGTGCCGCTTCGATGCAGTGGCGCGTTCAGGTCGAGGTCACCGCCTAGAGGTACTGCCAGAGGGGTCTCAGCGTGGCGAGGTTACCAACCCACGTGCACGAGCGCGCGCAAGCAATCAGTTGTTCGGGCCAGGGAGGCCGGGGACGTGATCAAGAAACCCGAAAGCACGATAGAGCCGCGTAAGAAGTGAGCGGGCGATCTCGTCGGGTCGAGTTCGAAGCTCCTCCATGCTGGCGTTGACGGTCTCGTCGTACACGTCGATCCGGCGGTCGACAAAGCCGCGGATGACGCCCTGTCCAATGCTGACCGTACCGTGGCCGCGGAGCGCAAGACCAAACGCCCAGGCACCTTGGTAGTCGGTCTTGTCGGAGACCGCTACAGCCGCTTGAAGGACTCGCAGGGCCAGGGTGCCGATCAACCCCGTGTGTAACCGTCGGTCAGAACTCTCCAGACCGGCCGAGGCCGCCGCGCAGAACAGACGCAAGCCGCCATCGTCACGGATCTCGAGATCGAGCAACTGATGTTCCCTCGGCGGATGATCCCCGTTGGGGCGAATCGTGCGATCCTCGCCCATCTCGTAGGTGCTCACCGCCCAGCCGTCGACGCGGGGATAGAGCGACCCGGCAGTCCTAAATACTTTCCCCTGAAAAACCAGC
>QHBU01000075.1 GCA_003244045.1 Candidatus Aeolococcus gillhamiae | reverse complement strand
CCGATGACGGGATCGAGCTTGCCGGTGCGCGCGGCGTCGGTGAGGTCGCGGCCGTACTTGCCGAGAGCGTCGTACTTGTCCTCGGGGTTAGGGTCGGTGACCCTCTGCGAACCGCGCACGGATGCCAGGGTCGCGTAGATGCGGTCGGGAGTGACCCCACCGCCGCTGAGCAGGCGGTACGCCTCGCCGCCCTTGCGGCCACTCAGCGCGAGGAGCAGGTGCTCGGTGGAGACGTACTCGTCCCGCAGGCGTGACATCTCGTCGAAGGCGGCCATCAGCACCTCGCGGAGCGCCTCGCCGACCGCCGGCTCACCCCCGCCGTACTGCTTGGGACGGGATTCGAGCTCGCTCTCGATGCGCGCCGCCAGAGGTTGCGGGGGCACCTCGAGGCGCTGCAGCAGGGACGGGACAAGTCCGTCCTCCTGGCGGAGCAGGGCGAGAAGGAGGTGCTCGGGCTCGACGCGGGCGTGCTGCATCGCGGCCGCCGACTGCTGGGCTGCCTGCAGCGCTTCCTGGGAGCGTTCGGTGAATCGGTCCAGTCGCACGGACATGTCATACCGCAACAGGGCGCCGACAAATCGGTGGGTCGACGATTCCGCGAACGCAGGCCGCCGCCGCAATCCTGACGTACCATGCGGCTCGTCGCGATGCCGTCCGTCCCCCGCCGGCCCAGAATCCTTGCGGTCCCTCTCCTGTTGGCGACGATCGGCGCCGTGGCCGTGGTCAGCGCTGGGGGGGGTCCGGGCACTGCCGTCGGCGCTCGGGCCGCAATCGCCAACACCGCCGCCGACCTGGCCCGCCCCGCGTGGTTCGGCATGAGCCTGGTCCGGCAGCCCGTGCTATTCGTGGAGGCGGCACCCCCGCAGACACCACCGGTCCTGCACGCTCGCGCCGGGATTCTCGTCGACATTGATTCCAACGCCGTCCTCTGGCAGCTGGACGCGCACGCCCACCTGCCCCCCGCCAGCACGACCAAGATCCTCACAGCTCTCGTCGCGCTGGCCAACCTCAACCCCGACCGCCAGGTGACGCTCACCCCCGAGGCGGTGCACCTGGCGTGGGATGAGACCCGCATGGGGCCTGTCCGCCGGGCAGACACTGACCGTCCGGGAGCTGCTCACCGGGCTGCTCGTGGTCAGCGGCAACGACGCCGCCAACGGGATCGCCCTTGGCACCGTCGGCATGGAGCGTTTCGTCGGCGCCATGAACGCGCAGGTGGCGGCGCTCGGCCTCCACGACTCGCATTTCACCGGCCCGGTGGGTCTGGACGACCCCGAGCAGTACTCCTCCGCGTACGATCTGGCGGCGATCAGCACCGCCGCGGTGCGCACGTACCCGCTCTTCCGCGACATCGTGACGATGCGCAGCGCCGATCTCCCCGCCGCACCGGGTCATCCCGAGTTCTTCCTCCAGTCCATCAACCTGCTCCTCGGCATGTATCCCCCGGCCACCGGCATCAAGCCGGGCTGGACAGGTGACGCCGGCTATTGCGAGGTCGCGATGGCGGTGCGCGACGGCCACCGGCTGATCTCCGTGCTGCTCAACGCCCCGTACAGCTATAGCCAGTCGCGCCACCTGCTCGACTGGGGGTTCGTGCAGGAGGGGCTGCCGTCGACGCTGCCGACCCCCACCCCTAGCGCTGCGCCCTCGCCTCATGGCTGAGACAGCTGCCGGGTCGGGCGAGACCACGCGCCTGACCGTGATTGGCAGCGGCGACGCCTTCAGCGGCTCCGGTTGCAATGCCGCCTACCTGGTCGATGAGCGCGTGCTCATCGACTGCGGCGCTCCCGTGCATGCGCTGCTGCCGCGCGCCGGCATGAGCGCGGCGTCCATCGACCTCGTGCTGATCACGCACTTCCACGCCGACCACACCTACATGCTGCCGATGCTGCTGGGATCCCGCGCGTTCACCGGCGAGCTGCGCGGTGGGCTGGTGATCGGCGGGCCGCCCGGGACGAAGGAGTACGTGCTCCGCCTGCTCAGCACCGGGTACGGGCGCCACATCGTCGGGCTCATCGATGAGAGTCTCCACCTCGAGTGGGTGGTGCTCCAGGACGGCGCCGACGATGTTGTGGCGGGATACCGGGTGCGCGCCCACGCCGTGGTGCACAGCACTGGGCCGTCGCTCGCCTACACGGTGGAGCGCGACGGTGCCGCCGTCATCGGCTTCAGCGGCGACACGACGCTCTGCCCCGGCCTGCGCCGCGCCATCGCATCGGCGGACGTGATGGTGTGCGAGTGCACCGGCTGGGACGGTCCCACCGAGGGCGGACACCTCTGGCGAGGTGAGCTGGAACAGCTGATCGCCGAATACCCGGACACCCGCTTCGTGCTCAGTCACCTGCGCACGCGCGGTCCCATCGCCGGGGCCATCCTCGCGCACGACCTGCTGTCGCTCGACGTCAGCGCCGCCGCGCCAGCCACTAGGTGAAGCGAACGGACTCGCGCCAGGTCTGAAGCACGGCGGTGTCACCGTCGACGCCGATACCGTCGATATCCCGGCGGTTCATCAGCAGCGCGAACAGGTCGCTCGCCGGCGCGTTCACCGAGCAGTCAGCCCGCCCCCCATCCCGCTCCACAGTGATGCCCTCGCTGCGCAGCGCGACAAGCCAGCGGTCTGGCGCGTCGCTGGGATCGACCTGCAGCGACCCGACGCTTCCCTCGGCGACCCGGCAACGCGCCGGGGCGAGCAGCAGCCACTCATCGATGCCGTCGGCGGCGACGCGCGCTGGGAACGGCGTTGGCGCTAGTCCCGCGGCCTGCTCGACGTCGAGACGGTGGATGGCGGTCTCGTGCGCCTGCCGCCGGGCCCAGAATGCCAGCGGGCTGGGTGCTTCGGCCCACGCCCAGAAGAGGTCGTCGGGTGTCGCTGAGGACAGCGCATCGAGGAGTTGGCGATGACCGTCGCGGTACCACGCCAACAATCCGTCGCGGTCGTCGGGACCGACGGAGTCGAGACGCAGCCGCTCCTGCACGCGGTCGCGCACGATGGCGCCGGCCCAGCGGTGCACGTCGCCCATGTGGCGCACCAGCGCGTCGACGTCCCAGCCGGGGCAGCCGGGCACGGCGGCGTCCAGCGCCGTCGCCGCGGCCACCTCGCCGAGACGCTCGCCCTCGACGCGCAGGCGCACCAGGCACTCGTCGACGGTCAACGTGGTGCGGTCGCCGGCGTCGGGTGTCATTGGGCAGGTCAGAGCAGGGCCGCAACCGCGAAGGACATCGTGGCCCACCATCCCGCCACGCCGGCGACCAGGACGCGGGCGCGCCGGTCGTTGAGCAGCAGGGTGCAGGCGACAGCGTCGCCGGCGTCGAGAAAGCCGCGCACCAGCAGCGCGGTGCGCAGCGCGTCGCGGTTGCGAGCGCGCATGATGGAAGCGCCAGAGACTACGTCGCGCACGCCGAAGGTGACCGCCAGCAGGCGGGTGGATGGGTCGTCGGGATTGTCGAGTCGGCACTGCCTGGCCAAGCTGCCGGGCGCCACCAGCACGCTGAGGCCGTACAACGCCGATCCTGTCCCGAGCACGCGCGATATGCCCCGCTTCCAGCCGTTCACCCATCCACCTCCACCGGTTTCATCCGGCGCAATTATGGTCGGCCCTGCCCGCGCAGGACGCCGAGAACCGCGTCATCACGTCGCCGTCATAGACAAAGACCGTGAAGCGGTCGACGGAAAACGTCTGCACCGGGGTGCCCAGCGCCGCCGGCGGCGGCGCGGGGATGAATGTGTCGCCCGGATCGACCACCACGAAGCTGCGTCCAGCGGGTGTGGTGAACCAGCCGCCCGCCGAGTTGAGCAGGTCGCGGCAGAAGGAGGTAGGCCCGGCGCCGCACGGGCTCCCCTCCGCCGCCGGCAGCACATCGAGCGCACCCCCTGATGAGAGTCGCAGCACATCAGCGTCCCAGTACGACGCGTAGCCGCGGGACAGCCCGTGCGCGCGCAGGGCTCCGGCGAGCACCGGCAGGGAGCGTGACGCCGCCGGCTGGAAGTCCGCATTCGACTCCGCGGCGACCAGTCGCACCGCCGAGGCGGCGATGAACACCGTCACCGCCGCAGTGGCGGCGACCCGTCCGGCGCGCATCCGCGGCCAGAGCGGCACCAGGGCCACCACCGCAAAGAACACTCCCGTCACGTAACGCTGCGACGACACCAGTCGGTCGGCAGGTGGCGCGTCGGCGCCGGGCATGATCACGTTGCTGACGATGAGCGCGCCGAGCAGGACCAGCGCGCTGGTGACCCAGTAGGCGACGTGCGCGTCCCTGGCAAGCTGCGTGGGTCGCGCCTGCAGCTGCCAGGTGCTGCGTGCCGTCACGACACACACGCCCGCGAGTGCGAGACCGATCAGCACAATGGCCAGCAGCAGCGGGAGCGGCGAGACCCCGGCGCCCGGCTCCATCGGCAGTCCGTTGGCCATGTCGAGCAGGCCGCGTCCCACCACGCGCGCGTTTGCGGCCACCGCACCGATACCGACGCCGCGCGTCGTGCCGCCACCGAGCCCGCTGCTGTACCCGGCGCGGGCCATCAGCAGGTGAACCACCGTGAAGGAGAGGAGCGCCCCGATGATGAGCGCGCCGGCATGTGTGAGGACCGCGCGCCGGCGGGTGCGCACCCAGAGCAGCGCAGCCACCAGGACGAACGGCACCAAACCGGCGACCACGACCAGCGCGTCGCTGGCCGCCACCACGCCTGCCATCACTCCGGCTCCTGCGGAGATGGCAAGCGTCCGCCGGCGCGGCGCCGGTCCTCCGTCGTCACCCCCTCGGCTCGCCAATGACACCGCGTACCAGCCGAGGAGGCCGGCGGTGGCCCAGGCCATGCCGTGAAACGCTGGCGCCACCTCGGTGAGCAGCACGGCCGGGGCAGCTCCGACGCCGAGTGCCAGCGCCAGCGACCCCGCCCAGCCACCTGCCAGGCGCCTCACTGCAAGAACGACGCCCGCCAGCCCGAGCCAGGTGACCAGCAGCGGCAGCACCGACAACACCACGGTCTCGTGTCCCAGGCGGCCCAGCGCGGCCACCAGCCAGGCGTAGGCGGGCTGTCCCACCTCGATCGGCCGCAACGAAGCGCCGCCGGTCAGGCCGTCGCCGACGAGCAGGACCGCGGCGACGTCGCTGTTGGCGCGCAGCTGCTCGGTCAACCGGGGAAGCTCGGCGGTGAGCACGCCGACGTAGGCGAGCAGCGCGACCAGGTGCACGGGCGGCACGCCCGAGCCCGGCGCCCAACGTCGCGGCGGGCGTCGGGACGCGCCGGCCATCACGCGGCAGAATCTACACTGCGTCCATGTGCCGGAGCATCAAGACACTGCGTACTCAAGAGCAGGTCACCGACGACGAGATGCGCGCAGCCGCTCTCCAGTTCGTTCGCAAGGTGAGCGGGTACCGCGTCCCCTCAGCCGCCAACCGCGACGCCTTCGACGCCGCGGTCGAGGAGGTCACCTCGTCGACGCGCCACCTGCTCGACCACCTGCCCCCCGCGCGGAGCGCTGCGGCGTCCTGACCGCCGGGTCAGCCGGTGGCGGCGCCCACGGGGGCGTGGTCGTCGAGCCAGCGTGCCAGGTCGTCGAGCACGGCGTCGCGTTCGGGCTCGTTGAACACCTCGTGGTAGAGGCCGCGGTAGATGTGCAGGGTATGGTCCTCTGAGCCCACGTGGCCGTCGACCCACCGCGCCGCGCCGGGGTCGACGACCAGGTCGACGGTTCCCTGGACGGCGAGCACGGGGAGATGGAGCTGGGCGATATCGCGCTGCACCTCTTCGATCGCCTTGAGGATCTCCGCGCCAGTGCGGGCGCGCACCTTCCCGAGGTGCACCAGCGGATCGGCGCGGTAGGCGTCGACCACCGCCTGGTCGCGGCTCACCGCGTCCAGCCGCAGCGCCACCACCGGGAGGTTGGAGGCCCAGCGCGACAGGAAACGCCCGGCGCGCAGGGTTCGTTCATACATCTCGGCAGGCGGCAGGACACTCGGCGACGAGAGGATCAGGCCGTCGAGCGCGTCCTGGTGGCGCAGCGCGTACACCGTGGCGATCAGGCCGCCGAGGCTGTGACCCAACAGGAAGAGCGGGTGGGGTGCGGCGGTGAGCACGCCGCGGATGTAGCTGTCGAGGTCGGTGATCCAATCGTCGAAGCGCTCCACGGCCGCACGACGTCCACCGGAGAGGCCATGACCACGGTGGTCGGGCGCGCCCACCATCCAGCTGTCGCGCACCAGCCGCTCGGCAACGTGTGCGTAGCGGCCGCCGTGCTCGTTGATCCCGTGGGCGATGACCACGGTGCCGCGAGCCTCGCCGTCGGGCAGCCATTCGCGGTGCGCGATGGGCACACCGCGAACCCCGCTGAACGTTCCGCGACGTTGACGCACAACACCATCCTCGCGGTTGCGGAAAGAGTTGTCCAACCGGTCAGGCGTGGGCGGGGGACTCGGCGCGCTGGGCGGACGAGCTGGCGGTCGCATCCGCGGTGCGAGGCAGGCCGCTGACGCGCAGCAGGAGCTCGTCTTTGAGCCGGTCGGGCAGCAGCCGCGACAGCGGGATGAGCAGCTTGGCCTGGCGGCCCACCGGGTAGCGCGTGCGTGGCCGCGACGACAGCAGCGCGTGCTCGACGGCGCGGGCAACCTCGGTCGGCTCGACCCCGGTCTCGTTCTCGTGAATGGCCATCTTGCTGGCGATGTCGACGGCCGCTCCGTAGAGCGTGCGCAGCTCGGGAGGCGCGTTGCGCAGCAGCTCGCTGCCGGCGCGCACCCCCTTGTCCCAGATCGGTGTCTTCACCGCCCCGGGCTGGATCAGCGACACCTTGATCCCCCAGGGACGTAGCTCGAGCCGCAGCGCGTCGCTGATCGCCTCGAGCGCGTGCTTGCTGGCGCAGTAGGGCGCGGCCATCGGCTGCGCCAGCCGTCCACCGAGTGAGCCCACGGTAACGATGCGCCCGCGGCTCTCGCGGAGCAGCGGGGTGAACGCCTGCACCATGGAGACGACCCCGAGCACATTGATCTCCAGCTGGGTGCGCCACAGGTCGAGCGGTACGAACTCCACCGGACCGGCGACGGCGATGCCGGCGTTGTTGACGATTCCGGCCAGCCGCGAGTCCTGCACCGCCTCGGACAGCTGCCGCGCCGCTGCGGCGACCTGCTCGGCGTCGGTGACGTCGAGACGGATCGGCGTGAGCCGGTTGCTGCCGTCGCGGCGCAGGCTCTCCGCGTCCTCGTCGCGGCGCACGCCCGCGAAGACGCGCAGGCCGAGGGAGTCCAGGTGCAGCGCGGTGGCCCTGCCGATGCCGGTGGACGCGCCGCTGACCACGACCGCTGTGTCATCCATGCCGAGACCTCCCTTCACTGCGATGTCGCCGATTGTGCGAGAAGAAGAACGAAGAAGACCCGGCCGCACGTGACGGCCGGGTCTCAAGGAAGGGGGCTTGGTCAGACGGTGTTCACGCCGGAGCGCGGCGTGGCGCTGATCCTCACCAGCTTGGTGACGATCCACGCGGCGACGGTGTACACCGCGATAGCGAGCACGTCGCTCCAACGGAGAACCGTACCGTTGGTCGCCGTGTTGTTGAAGATGCCGTTGAACGGCGCTGCCAGCCAGCCGCCGAGGCGGCGGATGTAGTGGGCGAAACCCGTGTTGTTGGCGTTCGCCGCCCGGAAGATGAAGTTGAGCGCGAGAATGATGTCGACGACAGCGGCGATCAGCCAGATGAGCTGGATGGCGCGGTAGCCGATCGGGTACACGCCGACGCGGCTGCTGTACACGCTGGTTCCTGCCGCTGGGGCGACGGGAGCGGCCGCCACTGGAGCGGCTGCAACCGGTGCGGCAGCGACGGGTGCAGCTGCGACAGGTGCGGCTGCCACAGGAACCTGCTCGACAGGCGCTGTGGCCTCCGTGCCGTGCACAGGGAATCCACGCTCAGCTGGAGCCGCGTCGGCCGGGGGGACGACGGGGGCTGCCGGCACCACCGGCGTTGCGGGGACGGCGGGAGTGGTCGTCGAGACACGCTCCTCACGGACTTCGATCGGGTCCATCGCTGACACCTCCAACTGCGGACGTCCTCACCAGCGAGGCAACCACCCTCCCGGCCGGGTCGCTCATGACAACTCGGCTATCAGATTTCATTGTAGGGTATCCGATGGAGACGCGGCCTGTCGAAGGCGCTCTAGCAGGGTGATGAAGAACC
>QHBU01000074.1 GCA_003244045.1 Candidatus Aeolococcus gillhamiae | reverse complement strand
CCGAGGATCTCGTCGAGCGTCCCCGCGGCGATCACTCGACCGTGGTCGACGACGGCGACGCGGTCGCACACCTGCTCCACCTCGCTGAGCAGGTGCGAGTTGAGGAACACCGCAGTGCCCTTGGCGCGGAGCGCGCGTATCACGTCGCGAACGTCGTGGCGTCCGACGGGGTCGAGCGCCGAGGTGGGTTCGTCGAGGAAGACGATCTCCGGCGCACCCAGCATGGCGACCGCCAGGCCGAGCCGCTGCTGCATCCCCTTGGAGAAGGTGCCGACCCGATCGCGAGCGCGATCGCGCAAATCAACGGTGTTCAGGACCACCTCGATCTCGTCCTCGCGCTGCGGACGTGGGATGCTGATCAGGCGGCAGTGGAAGCGCAGTACCTCGACAGGGGAGAGCCAGGCGGGGTAGCGGAAGAGCTCGGGAAGGTAGCCGACACGACGTCGCGCCTCGGCCCGACCGATCGGCTCGCCGAGAAGCCAGGCGTTGCCCGCCGTCGGAGTGGTGAGGCCGAGCAGCAGCTTGACCGCGGTGGTCTTGCCGGCGCCGTTGGGCCCGAGGAAGCCGAAGATCTCGCCGCGCGGGACCGACATGCTGAGCCCGGCGAGAGCCTCGATGTGCCCGTACCGCTTGGTCAGGTCGACAGCGTGGATCGCCGGGACGGCGTCAGCGGAGGGAACGGGCAAAGTCGAGCACCTCGCTCTGGGGAAGAAGGCCGCCAACAGCGTAGACGACGTTGTTCTTCTCCCAGATCAGCGCTGACCCGAGCCCGGTCGAATCCCCGACGAGAACGCCCTGCGCGTTGTCGATCTGCACCGTCTGCGAATTCATCACCCCGCTGATCACCGGGATTGGCAGCGTGCTCCCCGGGACGCCGATGGCGCGAATCTCAGCGGCGAGCTCCGGCGAGATCCCCGGCTGGGCCACCAGGAAGTCCTCGAGCTGCTGCAGCGACGCGCCGTTCGTCGAGACGGTCGGCCGGACGCCCTCGGCGATCACCAGCGTCGGCGGCGACTCCGACGAACCCGTTGCCTGCGCGTTGCCGCCGTACACGGCGACCACCGCGGGCCCCGCGTTCACCGTCACCGTGGTGCCTTCCAGCGACCCGGGGATGACCGGCGCCGCCCGGCCCGCCTTGGCGGCAGCCGCTGCCGCGGTCGCCGAGTCGAGGGTGAACGTCGCGGTGCCCTGACCGATCACCTCCCAGCGTGCCGGGCCGGGGACGCCGGCAGGCAGCGAGGACGGCTCCAGCACGGTGAGTCCCGTGCTTGCCGCGGCCTGGGCTGGACCGGACACCTGCCTCGGCTCGAGGTTGGTCGTCACCATCTTTCCGTACTGCGAGAGATCAGGAAGCCCGTTGAGCTGGCCCGCGGTGAGCGTGATCGGGGCCACCTGGGTGGGGGAGAAGATCGACAGCCAGCCGGCGGCGTTGGCGGAGACCACCAGGCCCGCCACAACGACGGGGACCGCCACGGCGCCGAGCGCCCAGCGGCGCCGTCCATGGGGGCGCGGCGTTGGCAGGTCGGCGCCGTGCGGGCGGTCGCCCGCGGCGACGCGCCGCCGGAGCTGAGCGAGCGCCTGCTCGCTAGACGGCACCCCCACCATGGGGCTGGCAAACAGCTGGTTGGCGACGTCGGCGTCCGCCGCCACACGGGCCGCGTGCCGCTGGCAGCGCTCGCAGCCGGCGAGGTGGTCGCGCTCCCTGTTCGAGCCGGCGAACCTGTCGTCGTGGAGGCGGCGCAGCGCCCCGTCATTGAGATGCCGCACGGTCAACCTCCTTTCGCAGCGCTGATTCAGCGCGCCGCAACATCGTTCCCACATCACCCTGTCTGACATCCATCGCCGCCGCCACCTCCGCATAGCTGAGGCCGCTGTGGCGGAGGACCAG
The DNA here is from genome assembly GCA_003244045.1 of Candidatus Aeolococcus gillhamiae. Taxonomy (GTDB): domain Bacteria; phylum Chloroflexota; class Dormibacteria; order Aeolococcales; family Aeolococcaceae; genus Aeolococcus; species Aeolococcus gillhamiae. The sequence continues at coordinate 8,635 of QHBU01000074.1, read as the reverse complement.
CACAGTCGCCGCGCGCTGCGACAATCTCCCGAGAGCCGTTCGCAGAAGCCGTCCGTCGTCAGCCCGCTCGACCGCCACAGCGGGATCGACGGCTTCCGTGGCCGCCAGGGCCAGCTGCTCGCGGCGGCCACGGCGGCGATCGGACCGGAGCGTGTTGAGCGCCATGTGCGCCGCCGCTGCGCACACCCAACCGCCGGCCCACGCCTGCTCGCTGCACTGGCGCCGATGGAGCGCAAGGAAGGCGTCTTGGGCCACGTCCTCGGCCCGGGCGCGATCGCCGAGGACGCGAGCGGCAATCCCGACCACCTTGCCGTATTCGGCGCGAAAGACGCGATCAAACGCCCTGTCAGTGGTCGCGGAGGCGGCGGGCGGGGCACTCATGCGCCAGACAGCCTCTCCATTCACATCCATACAGCACCGCCGCTGCTCATCTTGTGACGCCTCGGGCCAAGTTTCTACCCGGCTGAACGGCGCAGCTCAGAGATTGGTGCCGCTCAATGGGGACGTCGGTGGCCAGGCTGCCCGCGTCATCCGCCACTGGTCAGTCCGTGCACAGCAGCGGCGACTTCCACGGGCGCCCGGCCTCCAGCTGCTTCGATGGGAGCTCGCAGTCTAGGAAGGAGAGAGGCCCGGCGATGCCCAATGACTACTGATAATGGAGATTCTCATGAACTAACCACATCGCCGTGAAAGTTGACCGGATTGGTCGGGCTTTGTTAGCCTCGCGCGCAATGACGCTCCGGTGCTCCCTCACCCGCCAGCTGTGGCTCGACCACGGCCGCTGCGGCACCGAACTCTGTACGCGCTGAGCTGACGCTGCGTCCAGGCCAGTTGCCGGGTCGCCACGAAAGTGCGCCCGCGCGTCATTCATAAGAAGAGGTCATATGTCCGCCACTGACAAGCTGCTCGAGAACAACCGGTCATACGCGTCCACATTCGACAAGGGCGAGGCGCCGCTACCGCCGGGCCGTGGCGTGGCCGTGGTCGCCTGCATGGACGCGCGCCTGCACGTCAATGACATCCTCGGCCTGGAGGTCGGCGACGCCCACGTCATCCGCAACGCGGGGGGAGCCGTGACCGACGACGCCATCCGCTCCTTGCTCATCTCCCAGCGACTGCTGGGGACGCGCGAGGTGATCCTCATCCACCACACCGACTGCGGGATGCTCACATTCACAGATGACGCCGTCAAGGCTCAGGTGCAGGCGGACACCGGCATCCGCCCAGCATTCGCTCTCGAGGCCTTCCGCGATCTCGATGAGGACGTGCGCCAATCGATCGCGCGCATCGTCGCGAGCCCCCTGATTCCGCATCGCGACAGCGTTCGCGGCTTCGTGTACGACGTGCGCACAGGCCAGCTCCGCGAGGTGCTTCCGGAGGGCGGCGCTCAGCTCGCGGGCGCGGGCAACGGGGCGGTGGCGAACAGCGTCGGCTGAGCCCGACCACCGTCCTGGCGCGGGCCGGTCGTCAGCACTTGCCTGACGTCCGCCCCAAATCGCCCAAGCTCCTGATAATACGGGGGTGGCCGGCCGCTCCTCCGCAACCAGTCGGCGTCCCAACGCGCCTGCCACGAAGCGCGTGCCGGCGTGGGCTGCCGAGATCCCCGGGCCGTCCGACCCGCTCCCCGACCAGGTGCAGCAATTCCTCGACTGGCTGCGCATCCAGCGCAACCGTCCGCTGACCACGGTGCGCGCCTACCGCCAGGACCTCGCCAAGTTCGTCGCCTTCATGCGCCGTCGCGACCTCGCCGACAACTTCACGGCGGCCGTCGACCGCGGGGTGCTCCGCCGTTATCAGATCGAGCTCGCCGAGGTGCTGCCCAACCCGCGCACCCGCGCCCGCGCCCTGGTCGCGCTGCGCCAGTTCCTGTCGTACGCGTATGACGAGGGCTGGAGCGATGGCGAGCTGAGCCGCCAGGTGAGCGTGCCGCGGTACGTCGTCGGTGATCCCCACCCGGTCGCCACAGAGACCGTGCCGCGGTTGCTCGCAGCGTTGCCCACTGACGGGCTGCGCGACCTCCGTGACCGCGCCCTCATCCACCTGCTGGTGAGCACAGGGTGCCGCATCGCCGAAGCGTGCGCGCTCGATCGCGGGGACGTTCGCGCCGAGGGCTTTCGCGTCCTCGGCAAGGGCGGCAAGCACCGCATGGTGTACCTGACAGACGACGCGTATAGCGCTGTCCAGGACTACCTGCGCCAGCGCGGTCCCGACCCTGCGCCCGCGTTGTTCATCAGTGTTGCCCGCGCCGACATGCCCGACGGCCGCGCCCTCCCCCACAACCGGCTCACCACCGATGGTGCGCGCCACGCGCTGCGGTCGCTGCGCCGCCGATTCAGCGCCGACCCCGCCCTCTTCGCGCTCATCGACGACCTGCGCACCCCGCATGCCGCGCGGCACACCGCAGCGACCACGCTGCTCGAGGCCACCGACGGCGACGTCCGGCTGGTGCAGGAGGTGCTCGGCCACGCCACGCTGGAGACCCTGCGCGTCTACACTGAGATCACCGACAAGCGCAAGCGTGCCGCGTACCAGCGGCTCGGCGACTACCTGCGCGAGGTCGAGGCCAGCACCGCCGGCTGAGACGTCCCCAGCCAATCATCGACGAGCTCAACGAACTCATCCGGGCGTTCCATCATCGGGATATGGCCGGTGTTGTCCAGAACCCGGAAGGTCCAGTCGGGGCGCATCGTGGCCACCCCCTGCGCCGCGGACAGCATTACCAGCCTGTCCTGGTCGCCGTGCATGAGCAGCGTCGGCGCCTGCACCCGGCGGATGTGTCTCTCCACGGCGTCTCTGTGCCAGAGCCACTGCACCAGCGAGCTCGATGCCTCGAGAAAGGCGCGGTCGGGCTCCTCCTGTTCCTGGCGCCATCTCATCTGCTCGATCAGTGCCTCGCGCGTCTCAGGCGAGATTCGCGAGACGTCGACAGTGCACAGCCGGAGCACGTCGTCGACGAGGCGCTCGGCGCCGCGGCGGCGAGAGTTTGCGCGCACCACCCAGGGACCGACTCCAGGTGTGCGCATCATCACGAACGCAGCGGCGAGCATCAGGGGGAACCGGCCCCCTGGCGTCGTCGGCATGGCGGGGTCGACAAGCACCAGCGAGGCGACGCTGTGGGGCCGGCGCGAAGCAACCAGGACGCTGATCAGGCCGCCCATGGAGTTGCCGACGAGCACCACCGGGCGTCCGCCGCCGATGTGCTCGGCCACGTGGTCGACCACGCCGACGTTGTTGGGGATGGTCGACTCCCGGCCGGCCCTCGGGGTGCGCCCGAAACCGATCAGGTCGAGCGACCAGACGTGGTGGGTCTGGGTGAGGTCGCCGGTGACGTCCCTCCAGTTGACCATGGAGCCGCCGAGCCCGTGGACGAGAAGCATGGGCGGACCGGTGCCGCCGTGGTCGACTGCTTCGATCGGCCCCTTGACATCGAGGGTGAGCTCCCTGTCCATCCCCTGATGCTATCGAGGGTGTCCCGACTCCGGCGCGTCCCGAGCCGGGCGCCAGACGTTGCCGAGCACCCGGACCGGGCCCTCGAAGCCCTCGTCCCAGCAGGCGAGGATCTCCGCGCCGAAGGGCGGGTGCAGCTCGAGGCGGAGCAGGTCGTCGCGATGGTGCCAGGCGACGTCGGCGAGCACGCCGTCGCGGCCGACCTGCAGATCCCCCGCCGGCGCCGTGGCGGCGAACACCATGTTGAGCAGGTGCCGCCCCCCGGGCTCGATGGCCTCGCAGACCAGCACCAGCCGGCCCACCTCGACGGCGAGGCCCGTCTCCTCGTGCAGCTCGCGGACGGCCGCCTCGACCAGTGTCTCGCCAGCCTCGACTCCCCCACCGGGCAGCAGCCAGTGGCGGTGCCCCTCCTTGACGTGCTCGGCGAGGAGGATCCGCTCCCCGTCGCACAGGCACACCGCCACCCTCACCCGGACGGCGGCATCGCTCACGACCTGGATTATCGCCGTCGCCAGGGCGGGCTTGACACGAACAGGCGTTCGCGGTACCGTGGCGGCGTGGGAACATCTGTTTGGGGTGGTACGGCAATGCTCACTGACTACGGCCGGCCCGTGCGCCGCTCCCGTCGACGGCCCTGGCAACGCGATCCGCGGGTGGTTCTGGCAGGCGTCCTCACGGCCGGCGCGGGATTGGTCTTCCTCGGCGGCAACGTCTACGGTGGTTTCAACGTCGGTCAGGCGCAGCACGTCAAGGTGCATGCCGGCGACACGCTGTGGACCCTCGCAGCCGCCCACTACCAGAGCGGCGATGTCCGTGACCACGTCGACCAGATCATCGAGCTCAACCACTTGGCCGACAGCTCGATCACTCCCGGCGAGGACCTGCTCCTACCGGCACCCTGAGAGGTCGCACGGGCACCGGTTCCGGGACGGTCCGACCGGCATTGAGGTCGGCCAACCAGGGCACCGACCCCGATGGTTGCGGGCTCGGCGTGTCGGTCCCGCGGCGCCGCCCCCCGCCGCCCCCGCCGTCGTCGCCGTCGTCGCTGGGCGCCTCGCTGAGCAGGCGCATGAAGACGACGCTGAACGCGACGAAGAGGGCGATCTTGCTGACCAGCGCGATGCACGCGCCGGCGATCTGCTGGTCGGTCAGGACGCTGAGCCCGAAGATCCTCGGGGCAGCGCCGTATGTCGGGTACAGCTGGTGCTTGGCCAGGGCCACGGTGATCCCGCCGAAGGTCTGCGGGATGGTGGCCACCATGATGTAGCCGAGCGTGGCCCAGCGGCCCAGGACGCGGCGGTCGCCCAGCGGAACCACGATGGGCCACCAGAACAACACGGAGGCCGCCAGCAGGGAGAGCTGCTGCGCCGCATACAGTTCGCTGCTGCTCAGCGATGCCTCGTACGCGCCGGTGAGGTGCCAGCCGAAGAACGCCACGTTGATCGCCAGCATCCCGCTCAGCGGGTGGACCGCAACGCGACCGAGGCTCGCCAGCCAGCCAGGCGCCCGGCTCCATCCGCGGCCCGGCAGGCCGAGCAGCAGCAGCGGCGGGATGACGCCCATCACCAGGGTGATCTGCAGGAGGTGCGCCGTCAGCAGGTAGTGCGACGCCAGCGTCTGCAGCGGGGAGAGCCACGACGCCACGAGCAGCAGCACCGCCACTGGCGCCGCCGCGCGCCGCCAGGCTCCGCGCGGCTCCTGGCGCGCCGCCTGCATCGACAGCGCCGTGACGGTAACCGCGATCACCAGCCCGACCACGAGCACGGGATCGACGGGCACCGACCAGGGCGATGGCAGCACAACCGGAAAGGTAGCGCAGCCGTCCCCAGATAGCGAGAGGGCCGAGCGGTTCGCGCATGGACGGCCTGCGCGAGCCGGGGCGGAAGCGGTACAAAGACAGCGCCGCTATTCGCGCACGGCTCCGCCAGACAGCTGAGTTCGTGTCCAACGCATGAGCGATGCCAACCAACCCATACCAGTTTTCCCTCCGGACCAGCCGGGATCCCGGTGAGGTGCTCGACGATGTGGCAGCCCGTCCGCTGCCCGGCATCGCCGTGTCCGAACGCGGCGCCCACTACCTGGTGCTGCGTCCGCGACGTCGCTCGCGCTACGGCTCCGACATCGCGGTCGGCATCGCCATCGCCATCGCGCTCGCGGTGCTGATCGCCACGGCGGTGTCGCCGGTGTTCATCGTGATGCTTCCGCTCGCGGTGCTCCCGGGGATCCCGCTGCTGCTCGACCATCGCCGGCCCGATCTCGCGGTCAGCGCGGTGGTCGACGACGACGGCAGCACCCGCGTCACCGTGCATGGAGAGGCGTCCGAGGAGCTCGCCGCAGCAATCGATGCATTTCTCGGCGCGCTGCCGGAAGCACTGCCGGCACATGTCGAAGAACGCGCCATCGCCATCGCGTCGACCGGGTAGCGCCTAGCCGATCACCCGGATGACCGCGGTGACGACGCCTTCGATGGCGAGGTCACGGGCATAGATCGGCTCCAGGCTTGGGTTTTCCGGTTGCAGGCGGATCCTGTCGCTCTCCCGGAAGAAGCGCTTGACTGTCACCTCGGCCTCGCCCGTCGTCTCATTCTCGATGCGTGCCACCACGATGGTGCCGTCGGCCGGAGCGTCGTGACGCGGGCGCACCAGCACGATGTCGCCATCGTTGATCCCGGCGCCGATCATGCTGTCACCGTGCACGGTGAGCGCATACGCGTCGTCGCCACCGGCTATCTCGGGGCCGACGGTGATGTGGTCCTCGACGTTCTGCTCGGCGAGCAGCGGCGTGCCCGCGGCGACGCGTCCAACGAGCGGCAGACGCAGGACGTTCGACGCCACCGGCGCCTCCATCACCGCGTCGCCGACCACCTCGACGGTGCGCGACTTGGTGGGATCGCGGCGGATCAGGCCCTTGGTCTCGAGCGCGTTGAGGTGGTTCTGCACCGTCGACGATGAACTGAGTCCCACCGCGTGGCCGATCTCGCGGACAGTCGGTGGGTAGGAGTACTGGCGGGCATGGGTTCGAAGAAACTCGAGGATCTGGCGCTGGCGCCCCTCGACCGGCTCTGTCATGTCAACCTCCAAGCCATCTTTGGCGGCCGCAATGTACCACGGATCCGTCGATAGCGCAAACGGATGTTCCCATGGCCTCCGCTCTCGGCCGGGTGCCGGTTTCAACGGTCTGGTGGCGACTGCGTGAACGGGCCGTGCCGGAGTACGTCCTGGCGCCGCTCGGCGCCTACGATCGGGCCCAGCGACGGCCCCTCACGGAATGAAGAACATCACTGCCCAAGAACACACGACTGTCGACCAGGCCGGCCTCGAGCGCGAGGTCCCGTCCTTGGACTCACCGCACCCCGCCGCCGCGTCCCTGGCTGTTCACTGCGACGAACCGGGCTGTGAGGCGGAGCCCGTCGAGGCCTGCGAGTACGTGGACAGCCGCGGCAACGCGTGCCGCACCCATTGGTGCGCCACCCACGGTCCCGAGGTCGCCGGCCATCGTTACTGCCGCCGCCACGCCGGCACCATGGTCGCCCTCGGCAGCAAGGCGAACAACCCCCGCGCGCTGCCCGACGTCGGCCATCGCGGCGCCTCGCTGGTGCGCTGGGTGTACCGCGACCTCGACCCAGCGATGACCACCCTGCTCGACGCTGAGAGCCGGAGCAACGAGCACCTGCTCCGTGACACCGAGGTGGCCGTCGGTCGCGCCGAGGACGGCAGCCGGTGCTGGGAGATGAGCTGGAAGCTGGCCTCCCCGTCGGGCATCCGCCTGCGCATCACGCTGATGGTCGAGGAGCAGGACGACTCCGTGGTTCTCGTCCGCCTCGGCGACGAGGTTCTTGCCAGCGGCGTGCCACCGTGGATCGAGGCGCGCAGGCTCGGCAAGCAGGTCACCGAGGAGGAGGACCGCGAGCAGCGCCGCAGCTTCTACGCCTTCCTCGAGGAGTACCTCACCGAGGCGATCCGCCAGGCGTGAGGGTCGCGTCGCTGACGGCGTCGGCCAGCGCCGCCGTCGTGGTCCGTCGATCGCGTTCCAACCGCAGCACCGCGGCGTCGTGGCGGAACCAGGTGCGTTGCGCCTTCACGTACCGGCTGGTGCGACGGACCGCGGCGGTCTCCGCCTCATCGACGTTCAGGCGGCCCTCGAGCACCTCGACTGCCTCAGCGTAGCCGATGCCGGCGCGGCAGACAGCGTCGGCAGCGGTGCCACGGTCGAGCTCGGCGCGGACCTCGGCCAGGATCGCGCCCGCTCCGAACATTGCGTCCATCCGGGCGGCTAGCGCTTCGCCGTGCACGTCGCGGGCGGCGTCGAGCACCACCAGGTCGAGGCGCCGACCCTCCCCCCGCCCTCGCGCCGCCGCGAGCGACCCGTTGCCGGCCCGGAGCAGCTCAAGGGCGCGGATGACCCGCCGTGGGTTGGCGAGGTCGAGCGTCGCCGCACCGGCGGGGTCGCGCTCACGCATCTCGACGGCGAGCCGCTCCAGCCCGGCCGGCGTCGCGGCCACCCTGGTCAGCTCATCCCGCTGCTCCGCGGCCGGCGAACCGCCGCCGAAACGCCAGCCCTCGCGGAGCGCGCGGAGGTACTGCCCGGTGCCGCCGACCACGATCGCGGCGACACCGCGGGCGTCGAGGTCGTCGAGAACGGCCCGGGCACGCCGCAGCCAGTCGGCGACGGTGAATGCCTCTCCTGGCTCGCAGAGGTCGAGCAGGTGACAGGGGACGCCGCCCAGCTCGGCGTCGCTGGGTCGCGCGGTGCCGACGACGAGACGACGGACCACCTGGCGCGAGTCGGCGTTGAGGAGCTCGGCGCCGGTGCGGCGAGCGAGCTCGACGGCGAGCGCGGTCTTGCCGCTGGCGGTCGGGCCGCCGATTGCGACGGTGGATTGCGGCTGCTGTCCGCTCATCCCGGCGGGCGTCGGAAGATGCGTCGCAGCATGACGTCGTCGAAGACGGTCACTGTGGGGCGGCCGTGGGGGCAGGTCAGGCCGCCGCTGGTCTCGACGAGGCGATCGAGCAGCTGTTGCTGCTGATCGTGGGCGAGCTCATCCCCGAAGCGCACCGCCGCGTGGCAGGCGATGAGCGCGGCGGCGCGGTGGCGCTGCTCGGTGACCGGTCCACCGGCTCCGAGGGAGTCGAGCAGCTCGCCGAGCAGGCGGGACGGATCGGCGGCGGCAGCGCCCGCCGGCACCGAG
>QHBU01000073.1:20768-24825 GCA_003244045.1 Candidatus Aeolococcus gillhamiae | reverse complement strand
CAGAACATCAAGAGCGCCAAGCGCATGGTGGAGCGCGTGCGTCCCGAGGTGTGGGACGTTCTCGACCAGGTCATCACCGACCATCCCGTGCTGCTCAACCGCGCGCCGACGCTGCACAGGCTCGGCATCCAGGCATTCATGCCGGTGCTCGTAGAGGGCCAGGCGATCCAGATCCACCCGCTCGTCTGCAAGGCGTTCAACGCCGACTTCGACGGCGACCAGATGGCCGTGCACGTGCCGCTGTTCAGCGGTGCGGTCGCCGAGGCCAAGAACCTGATGATGTCGTCGAACAACATTCTCAGCGCCTCCGATGGCAGACCCGTGGTCACCCCGTCGCAGGACATCGTCCTCGGCTCCTACTACCTGACCCAGGAGATGACCGACGCGCCGACTGCGCTCGAGGATGTCCAGAAGCTGCAGGCGTTCTCCTCGGCCGAAGAGGCTGAGCTCGCCTACGAGCACAGCCGAGTCGGGTTGCACGATCACGTGCGTGTGCGCATGCCTCTCCACCACGTCGAGCCATACCGTGCGTCCGAGACCGCGCCGACCGGCACCTCGCTGGTCACCACCACGGTGGGCCGCGTGCTCTTCAACGCGGTGCTACCACTCGGGGAACCCGGCACCCAGAGCGACCTGCGCTCAATCACCTTCCGCAACGAGGTGATGGACCTGCGCAAGCTGGGCCAGCTGATCAAGGAGTGCTACGACCTGCACGGGTCAGAGCGCACCGCCCAGATCGCCAACGACATCAAGCGGCTGGGATTCCACTACGCCACCAGGGCCGGGGTGACCGTGAGCGCCATGGACATCAAGACCCCGGGAGCCAAGGCGGGCATCCTGGCCGGCGCCGAGAAGCAGGTCGAGGACGTCGACGTGCAGTACCGCCGCGGGCTCATCACCGACGACGAGCGCTACTTGAAGACAGTCGAGATCTGGACCAAGGCCACCGACGACGTCACCGAAGTGACCATGAAGTCCTTCGACCGCTTCCACTCTGTGCTCATGATGTCCCAGTCCGGGGCGCGCGGATCCACCCAACAGATCCGTCAGATCGCGGGCATGCGCGGATTGATGGCCGACCCCACCGGGCGGATCATCGACCTGCCCATCAAGGCCAACTTCTCCGAGGGCCTCAACGTCCTCGAGTACTTCATCTCCACGCACGGCGCGCGCAAGGGTCTTGCCGACACCGCGCTGCGCACCGCCGACTCGGGGTACCTCACCCGCCGTCTCGTCGATGTCGCCCAGGACGTCATCGTCCGCATCGACGATTGCGAGACCACCGCGGGCATCTGGGTCGACCTCGAGGATCCCCTGCTCGGCGACCGCACCATGGACCGCGTCGCCGGCCGGATCGCCGCCGAGGACGTGGTCATCGAAGGCGAGACGGTCACTTCGGCCGGTGAGGAGATCACCGACGAGGTCTCGCGGCGCGCGTTCGCGCTGCGCGACTCGATGCCGCGCATCAAGGTGCGCAGCATCATGACCTGCAAGGCGCGCGAGGGGGTCTGCCGTCTCTGCTACGGCCGCAACCTGGCCACCGGGCGTCTTGTCGAGATCGGCGAGGCGGTCGGCGTCATCGCCGCCCAGTCCATCGGCGAGCCCGGCACTCAGCTGACCATGCGCACCTTCCACACCGGCGGTGTGGCCACCGGTGGTTCGGACATCACCCAGGGCCTGCCCCGCGTCGAGGAGCTCTTCGAGGCCCGCGTCCCCAAGGGCAAGGCCCTGATCAGCGAGACCGACGGCGACGTGGAGATCATCCGCACCGAGGCCAAGGCGCTCAAGGTGAAGGTGACCTCACGCGACGTCTTCGACACGACCTACCCGATACCGCCGAAGCACTCGGTGGTCGTCAAGGACGGCGAGGCGGTGACCGAGAACGCGGAGCTGCTCCGCGGCACCGACGAGAACGGCAACGAGGTCGTGCTCCGCGCCAAGTACGCGGGCGTGGCCAAGGCTGGCAAGAACGAGATCCTGGTGCGCACCAGCGAGGAGGAGACACACGAGTACGCCGTGCCCGCCTCCGCGCAGCTGATCGTGCACGACGGCGACCACGTGGTTGCCGGCGACCGCATCACCCAGGGCTCGATCAGCCCGCAGGAGCTGCTCCTGGTGCGCGGCCGCGAGGATGTGCAGAACTACCTGGTCCGTGAGGTGCAGAGCGTGTACCGCAGCCAGGGCGTCGACATCAACGACAAGCACATCGAGGTGATCGTCCGCCAGATGATGCGCAAGGTGCGGGTCGACAACGCCGGCGACACCGACCTGTTGCCCGGCGAGATCGTTTCCCAGTTCGAGTGGGAGGAGTCGAACGCCAAGTCGCTCAGCGAGGGCGGCGAGCCCGCCATCGCCGGAACCGTGCTGCTCGGGCTCATCAAGGCGGCGCTCAACACGGCCTCGTGGCTGTCGGCGGCGTCGTTCCAGGAGACCACCCGAGTGCTCACCGAGGCGGCCATCTCCGGCAAGATCGACAAGCTGCGCGGTCTCAAGGAGAACGTGATCATCGGCAAGCTGATCCCCGCCGGGACCGGCCTCGACTATTACCAGAAGCTCCGCGAGGAAGCCGCGCGCCTCTACGAGGAGGAGGAGGCGGCCGCCGCCCTGGCAGCCCTCACCGCCGAGAACGCGGACGACGACGACGACCTGGACTCGGACGCAACGTCCGTGGACGAGGCCGAGGCCGAGCCCGTCTCCGAGGAGGCCCCACCAGTCTCAGCCTGAGCGAAGGGGGAACCGCGGTTCCCCCTTCGCCTAAGTTCCCCCTTCGACTATTTCGTTGCAGGAACGTCGGAGGCGGCGGGGTACTCTTGTCGCGTGCACCTGATCAGCGACATCGTCATCGCCGGACACCCGGTCAACACCGCCCTGCTGCTCGGGGTTCTCGCCTTCCTTTTGGCCTGGATCGTCGTGTACCTCGTCTACAAGATGTTCTGGCACTCCGACTTCGGGTTGCCGGTGCGCCGCCGCCTGCTCAGCAAGGGGATGAGGGTCGAGCGCGACCAGGTGGCCTTCGTCCCCATGTGGTGGTCCGACCTGCAGATCCAGCGCGCCGTCAGCGCCCACTGGAAGCACAGCCTCCGCACCACCGTCGGCGCGGGCCCTGCTCGCCGTCCCGAGGACGCCGCGAGCTACTGACCGCCGCCCGGAACCGGAACCGCCCGCGTGGCAGGGACGCCGCCCACCTTGGCTCTGGCATACGACGCGTTCGGTTCGTTCGTACACCATCGGCCATTCCTGTCACGGAGTGATGGCAGCCGGGTAAATGGAATCGCTGGTCGCGGGCTCCCGTGACAGGATGGCGCCAGGCTCCGGCAGTGGCCGGGGAGCACCGGAGTGGGGGGTCGCGACCTAGCCAGGAGGACCCCACCGTGCCCAGGGTGCTGTGCGCCGACGACGATCGCCCGATCCGGCTTTTCGTGCGCGACGCGATGCGGCTCGGCGGCTACGACGTCGCGGTGGTCGCCGATGGCGCCGAGGCGATTCGCCGCCTCGACGATGGCGGCCCGTTCGACTTGGTGATCACCGACTACAGCATGCCCAGGGCCACCGGCATAGAGGTCATCGAGCACGCGCAGCGAGTCGACCCGACGCTGCCCTGCATCATCGTGACCGCCTACCACGACCTCGACCTGGCCATGCGCGCGATGCGCGCCGGCGCCGTCGGCTTCATCCCCAAGCCGTTCCGCGCCGAGCACCTGCTCACCGTCGCCGGCCGCGCGCTGGAGCGCCGCCAGCTGGCCGCCGACGCGCTGCGGCTCAACATGCTGGTGCCGATGCTCGAGCGCTTCACCATGGTCCTCGCCAACACGCTGGAGTCGAAGGACTGCGCCACCAACCGCCACGCGGAGCGGCTGGTGGGCCACGCCGAGGCGGTGGCCCGCCAGCTCGGCCTCGACGACGACTGTCGCTTCTCCATCCGCGTCGGCGCCTGCCTGCACGACATCGGCAAGGTCGGCGTGCCTGAGGCCCTGCTGCGCAGGCCCGGGCCGTTGACGCCCGCCGAGCGTCAGCTGATGCAGCTCCATCCCGAGATCGGCGCGGCCATCCTCGAGGA
>QHBU01000073.1:0-20698 GCA_003244045.1 Candidatus Aeolococcus gillhamiae | reverse complement strand
CGGCTACCCGCTCGGCCTGAGCACCATCGACATCCCGCTGGGAGCGCGCATCGTCAGCGTCGTCGACGCTTTCGACGTCATGACCGAGGGTCGTCCCTACGCCAAGTCGAAACCTGTAGAAGCTGCGGTCGCTGAGCTGATCCGCCAGCGCGGCAGGCAGTTCGACCCCGACGCCGTCGACGCCTTCGTCACGACCCTGGGAGGCACCGGTGACTACCATGACGTGGTGGACACAGTCTCCGAGCTCGACCTCATCGCCCGACGCGCGGCGGTGCCCTCACAAGCACGGAGCATGGTGGGCGAGGCCGTTCGTTGACCGACGCCCGGCGGTGGGGCGTTCAGAGCGAGTACCACGATGCGAGCGGCCGGTTAATCGAGGCCTCACCTGAGACCGTCGCCGCGGCGCTGAGCGCCCTGGGGGCGCGCGACGGGGGCGAACCGCCGCCGCCGAGCGCTCTGATCCTCCACCCGGGCGACGGGGTCGACCATCCCATCGAAGTGGAGACCGAGGACGGCGTCTCTCTGCGCATCGAGGGCCGCGTCGGCGACGACGTGCCCCTCGGATACCACCGGATCGAGGGTGCTCGGCCCGGCACGCTGATCGTCAGCCCGCGTCGCTGCCACCTTCCCGCGGGCCTGCATCTCGGCGGCTGGGCGGTGCAGCTCTACGCAGCGCGCTCGGAGTCGAGCTGGGGGATCGGTGACCTGGGCGACCTCCGCGAGTTCGGCGAGTGGGCTGCGGCCGCGGGAGACGGCTTCGCCCTGCTCAGCCCGCTCAACGCTGCCGCTCCGACCCCGCCGATCGAGGCCAGCCCCTACCTCCCCACCAGCCGGCGCTGGCGCAACCCGCTCTTCCTGCGCATCGAGGACGTGCCCGGTGCCGAGGTGCTCGGCGCCGACCTCGAGAGGATCGCCCGCGCCGGCCACGCGCTGAATGCGGAGCGCACCGTCGACCGCGACGCAGTCGCCATCGTCAAGCTCGACGCGCTCACCCGCATCGCCGAGGCCAGCCCGCCGGGCACGGAGTTCCGCAGGTGGCGCCACGCCCAGGGCGAGTCGCTCGAGCGCTTCGCCACGTTCGCGATGCTCGCTGAGCAGCACGGCGGCGACTTCCACGAGTGGCCGGAGAAGCTCCGCGACCCCTACAGCCCTGCGGTGCGCGGCGAAGGCCGCCGCTCCCGCGCGCGCGTCGCATTCCACGCCTGGCTGCAGTGGCTCATCGAAAGGCAGCTCGCCGGTGCCGCCGCGGCTCTGCCGCTCATGACCGACCTCCCCATCGGCGTCGAACCCGGCGGCGCCGATGTCTGGGCCGACCGCGACCTCTTCGCCGCCGACTTCTCTGTGGGCGCGCCTCCCGACCTGTTCAACACCGTCGGGCAGGACTGGGCGCAACCGCCCTGGAATCCGTGGCGGCTGCGCGCGCGGGGGTACGACGCGCTTGTCGCGGTGCTTCGGGCCGGCTTTGCGCACGCCATGGGCATGCGCATCGACCACGTCATGGGCCTGTTCCGTCTCTACTGGATCCCGCGCGGCGGCAGCCCGACCGACGGCGTCTTCGTGCGCTACCCGGCCGACGACATCCTCGACATTCTCGCCTTGGAGAGCGTCCGCGCCGGCGCGCTCGTCGTCGGTGAGGACCTCGGCACCGTCGAACCGGTGGTGCGCGAGCAGATGGCCGCGCGCGACATCCTCTCCTACCGGCTGCTCTGGTTCGAGGAGGGCGAACCGAGCACGTTCCCGGAGCGGGCGATGAGCGCGGTCACCACCCACGACCTGCCCACCGTGGCCGGGCTGTGGCGCGGCGACGACGTGGAGGCGCAACGCTCCATTGGCGTCCCCGTCAACGAGCCCGGCATCGCCGAGATCCGCGAACGTCTGGCGCGCGTCGCCGGCGGCCGCGAGCAGCCCGCCGAGGTCATCGAGACGGCGTACGCCGCGCTGGCCGCGTCACCGTCGATGCTCGTGGTGGCCAGCCTCGAGGACGCCGCCGAGGTGGTGGAGCGGCCCAACATGCCCGGCACGACCGCCGAGCGCTGGCCCAACTGGCGCCTCGCCCTGCCCCAGCCGCTCGAGGACCTCCTCGCCTCGCCGCTGGCGCAACGCCTGGCGGAGATCCTCCGCCGCACGTAGCCGGCTCAGCCGGCTCGGAGGTGCGAGGCGCGCGCCAGGGCCGACCTGAGGTCGTCCGCGAGGATGCGGTCGATGAGCTCGCGCACCCCCGCGCCGGCCCGTCCCCCCATGACCAGGTCGGCACGGTCCTTGACGCTGGCCAGGGCGTTGCTCACCGCCACCCCGCAGCCGGCCATACCGAGCATGACCAGGTCGTTCTCCGCGTCGCCGACGGCAACGGTGGACTCGGCGGTCTCGCCCAGCGTCTCCAGGGCCGCGGTCAACCCGGTGGCCTTGTTGACGCTCGCCGGTAGCACCATCACCGAGTGCTTGTTGAAGATGATCTGGAGATCGAGCTCCATCTCGTGGATGGTCCGCACCACCACGTCCTCGAAGGGGTCCCAGGTCGAGGCGATCGCCCGGCCCACGGAGAGCGGGGTGACCCCGTGGGCCTGCAGGGCGGCGATGAACCGCCGCGGCAGCGTGGGCGCGAGCAGGCGCTGCTTGCCGGTGGCGGGGTTGTAGACGATGCAGCCGTTCTCGACCACAGCCAGGTCGAACACGTCGACGTCGTCACAGATGTCGAGCAGCTCGTCGAGGATCCGCCCGGTGACCAGCACCGCCCGACGACCACTCTCGCGCAGCCGGTGGATCGACTCCACAGTCTCCGGAGCCAGGACCCCCTCGGACGCCACGGTGCCGTCGTAGTCGGCCGCGAGCACACGGAAGCGCATGCCTCCATTGTCCCGCAGACTTGCGTTGACGGGGCTCAGGCCGCTGCCGGAAGCTTGAACTCCACCCGCACCTCGGTGCCGCGGCCGCTCTCCGAGCGGATCTCCAGGAGGCCCTTCTCGAGCTGCGCCCGCTCCCGCATCGAGATGAGCCCGAGGTTCTTGGTGCCGTCCAGCTGCGCCTCGACGGCGGCCACGTCCATGCCCACGCCGTCGTCACGGACAACGGCCGTCACGGTGTCCGTCTGGAAGTTGATGAGCACCTCGACGTTGCGCGCCTTGGCGTGCTTGCGAGCGTTATTGAGCGCCTCCTGCACGATGCGGAAGATGGTCGGCTCGAACGACCCGGGCAGGCGGATGTCCTCCCCCATGACGCGTAGCTGGGCGTTGACCCCCGCTTTGTCACCGAACTCCTTGATGAACTTGCGCAGGGTGGGCACCAGGCCGAGGTCGTCGAGCGACATCGGGCGGAGGTCGAAGATCAGCCGGCGGGTGTCCTCGAGCACGGCACGGACGCCGTCCTTGAAGTCGGCCAGCTCGCGCACCACCAGCTGCGGGTCACGCTGGATGAGGCGCTCGAGGATCTCGGCCTGGAGCACGAGGTTGGCCATCGACTGGGCGGGGCCGTCGTGCATGTCGCGCGCGATCCGCATCCGCTCCTCCTCGATGATCTGGAACACCTGGCGCGAGGCGCTGCGCACGCGGCTGGTGTCGGGTCGCGGCGCCACCGCGGCGGCGAGGTCGTCGAGGCTACGGTAGACAGAGCGCAACACCTCCTGCTCGCTGCGCAGGTCGATGAGCCGCGCGCTGGCGTCGCGGAATCGCTCGTCCACGGCGGCGAGGTCGGCGCGAAACCGCGAGAGGCTGCGGAAGGCGTTGTCGAGGTCGTCCGGGTCGAGACCCTCGAGGTGCTCGAGCAGCGACCGCCAGCGCCCCTCGCTGTCCTGGGTGCGGCGGCGCAGCTCCTCGCGGGTGTCGGCGGTCTCCGTGAGCCGACCGTCGAGCCGGGCGGCCGCCTCCTCGAGGTCCTCGATGCGCTGGGTGATCAGGAATCGCACGCCCGACAGGGCTGAGGGATTGACGGCGGGCGTCTCGCCTGCGGATGTCACGGGGCGCACGAGAGCTGGCCGGGACGCATGCCGGCATGATACCGGCGGCGTCGGCGACGCCCGGGCATGAGCAGTGACGATCGGCCTGTTCTCGCGCGCCGGAGCGGTGGTGTCCGGGTCACAGGCCGGTTGCAGGCGCAGGAGCGGTGCAGTGCCGGATCTATAAACGTGAGGTCAGTTCACAAGGAGCGCCATCATGGAGATGCCCTCGACGGGCGGCCCGCGCGTCCTCATCGTCGAGGATGACACCTCCCTGCTGCGCCTCCTCGAGCTCCGCCTCTCGGTCGACGGCTACACCACGCGCACTGCCGCCGACGGGGTCGCCGCGCTGCACGAGCTGGCCAGCTGGCTGCCCGATGTCGTGCTGACCGACGTGATGATGCCGCGACTGTCCGGATTGTCACTCTGCCGCGCGATCCGCCGTGATCAGCGCACCGCCACGGTCCCGATCATCCTGCTCACCGCGCGGTGCTTCGACAACGACATGCAGGAGGTGGTCGACCTCGGCGGCGTCACCTTCATGAACAAGCCGTTCGACGCCGAGTCGCTCAACGCGGCGCTCCTCGCCGCGCTCGCCGGCCGGCCCGCGCCCGCGACCGGGATGGGCGCGCCGCACGCGGCCTGATCTCCCATCGTCGCCCACGATGGCGGTTCGCGGGTGACAATGGCGCCGACGTGACCAGCACGGGCTCCGTCGCCGCGTCCACCCCCACTCCCACGTCTCAGCACAGCGCCGCGAGGACCCGCCAGTCCTTCATCGACCGGATGACATCGCCGGGCGGCCTCTTCCTGAGCGCGGTCATGCTTGCCGCTGCCTTCCCGCTGACCGCGCCGATCCGCGATCCGGACTTCTGGTGGCACCTGCGCAGCGGCCAGCTCATCCTCCAGAACGGGAGCCTGCTGCACACCGATCCGTTCACGTACACGGTGAGCAGCCATGTCTGGACGATGCACGAGTGGCTCTCCGAGGTGCTGTTCGCTGAGCTGTACCACTGGGGTGGACTGGCCGCCGTGGTGCTCGTGCTCAGCGTGGTGAGCTGGTTGGGCGTGCTCTGCATCCTCGGCCGGGCCCGGCTGGACCGTCCCGGACCGTTCGCGCTCGGGATCGGCATGGTGCTCGCGGTGATCGCCGGCTACCCCATCTGGGGGCCGCGCGCGCAGATGATCACGTTCGCCTTCGCCTGCCTGACGCTGCTGCTCGCCGAGCGCCACCTGCGCGAGGGCGGTCGGCTCGCGCTGCTCCTGCTGCCCACCTTCCTGGTGTGGGGTAACCTCCACTCCGGCTTCCTGATCGGGCTGGGATTCATCACCGTCATTGTGGTGGCGGAGACGGTGGCCCATCTGCTGCACATCAAGGGACGCGCGCCCGCCGCTCGGGTGCGCAGCCTGGCGCTCATCCTGCTCGGCTCGCTCGTCGTCTGCGCCATCAACCTCAACGGCCCTTCGATCATCCTCTACCCGTTCGGGACGCTCGGCTCCGCCGCGCAACAGTCGCTGATCCTGGAGTGGCATTCGCCGGACTTCCATGACAGGTCAGTGCGCACCTTCGGCGTCATGCTGCTCAGCCTCGTGGCCTTCATCGTCGCCAACCGCAGCATCCGGCTGCGCGACGCGGCGCTCGTCCTGGTCACGGTCGTGCTGGCGCTGCAATCGGTGCGCCACATCGCGCTCTTCGTGGCCGCCGCCACGCCAGTGTGGATCACCCAGGCGGAGATTCTGCTGGCACGACTGCGCAGGGGCCCGCGCCGTCAGCAGAAGCTACCTCCGGTGGCCATGCGCGTGGTCAGCTGGGCCGTTCTGTGCGGCGCCGTCCTCGGCGTGTACGTCGGCAGCCGGCTGCTCCCCTCCATGCACACGCGCGAGGACTCGCTGTTCTACGCGCAGGACTTCCCGGTGTGCGCGGCGCGCTGGCTGGCCGCCGATCCACTGCCACTCAAGGTCTTCAACCAGTACGGCGAGGGCGGCTACCTCGCCGACAAGCTCTCCGCGCACGGCGACCGTGTGTACATCTTCGGCGACGCCGCGCTGATGGGCGACGAGCTGCTCTACAGCTACGGCGACGTCGAGTCCGTGACGCCGCGTTGGGACTCGATCGTGCGCGCTGCCGGGACGGACGTCGTCCTCTTCGACAGCAATGCCCCGCTCAGCAACGTCATGATCCACGCCAGCGACTGGGTACAGGTGTACCGCGACGCGCACAACATCGCGTTCGCGCCCAAGGAGAGGGTCGCCTCGCTGCAGCTGCCACCGCAGCCGCCGTTCACCGCCCCGAATGACACCTGCACGACCCTGGCGCAGACACCGGCGTCGCGTCTGGACCAGCAGCCGGGATGAGCGCGATGCTGCGCCGCAACGCATGGGTGCTCGGCGCCGCGGTGCTCAGCCTGGTGCTCACCGTGCAGCCGTTCCGGGACAGCGACGTGTGGTGGCACCTGGCCGTCGGCCACTACATCCTCGCCCACGGCATCCCCTCAGTCGAGCCCTTCAGCTTCCTGCACGCCGCCCACCCGTGGGTCGGGCAGCAGTGGCTGTACGAGGTCGGCTTGGTGCGCCTTGTCGACCTCGGCGGTCCCGGCCTGGCGTCGCTGGTGATGGGCGTGGTCGCATCGGCGGCGCTGCTGATCGCGGCACTGTCGATCCCGGCGGAGCGCCGGCCGGCCGGCCCGGTGATGGCTGCGGCGCTGCTGCTCAGCGCGCTGGTGGCGGCGCAGCTGCTCGGCGTGCGCGGCCAGGTGATCAGCCTTTTCGGCGCTGCGCTCGTCCTGCACCTGGTGATGCGCTGGCGCCGCGGGTCGACGCGCGTGCTCCTCGCGCTCCCCGTGGTATTCGCGGTCTGGGCCAACCTGCACGCCGGCTTCGTGATCGGGCTCGGCATCGCGCTGGTCGCGCTCCTGACGGTACGTGGCGTCGACCGCAGGAGGCGTCTGCTGCTCGGCGCGGCGATCGCGGCGAGCGCCGTGGCCACCCTGGCCAACCCGGCCGGGCCGGCCCTGTGGGGCTACGTCGCGGCAACCTTCAGCGATCCCACCATCACCGGCGTGGTCACCGAGTGGCGCTCGCCCGACTTCCACGACGTGTGGCTGCGCCTGTTCGAGGCCGAAGCCATCCTGCTGGTGGTCGCCTGGATGCTGGCGCCGCGGCGCGATCTCTTCGACCTGGTTCTCGCAGGCGGCGTGTTCGCGGCGTCGCTGCAGGCGCAGCGCAACGTCTCCCTCTTCGCGCTGGTCGCCGCCCCACAGCTCGCCGTGTACGGCGCCGCAGCGTGGCAAACCCATCGCGCCCGTCTGCCCCGCCTCACGCGGCTCGCGCGCCGGCGACCGCCGCCATCCTGGTTTGGGGCCGCTTTGATGGCAGTGGTCGTGGGCGGCACCGCGATCGCGGTCGTGCCGCAGCTGAGCCGCGACAGCGCGGCGCGGTACCAGGCGAGCCACGAGCCCAAGGCCGCCGCCGACTACGCCGCGGCCCACCTCGCCGGGCGCCGGCTCTACAGCATCGACACCTGGGGCGGATACCTGGCGGGGCGCTTCCCGACCGGCCGGGTGGTGTTCGTGTACGACGAGACCGGCGTCTTCGGCACGGCCGCGCTGCAGACATACCTCCACATCCATGACCTCAGCCCGGACTGGGACACGCTCATCCGTCAGGAGGGCATCGCCGACGCCATCGTCCCGGCGGGCGCCCAGGAGGCGGCGGCTCTGCACACGCTGGGCTGGGCGGTTGACTGCCGCGACAGCACCTCGGGCAGCGTTGTGATGAGCAGCACCGCGACCCCCGGCGGCGGATCGGGGCTGGACACCGCGCCGGCCTGCGCTTGAGTATCGCCCAGCCCTTGACCTGAACCCCTCGGCAGCCGGCGGCGATTCCTGTTACACCGCCACGGGGGTATTCGTTACCGGTCCTTGTCGCCGTCGGCGAGATCGGTCGGTACGCTCAGTTTCGTGATCGCCGCCCCGCTCAGCAGCTGCACCCGTCTGCGCCCCCAGCCGAGGTGAGCCAGCAGCTGGCCCGGCGCATGCAGGCGGCGTCGGCCCCCGCTCCGGCGGTCGCATCCAGGAGGCCGGTGCCCTCGGCTCCGTCGATGACGCTCGACCGCGATCGCCGCGCCGGTGTGGAGCGTGTCATCGAGCTGTTGCGCTGGGCGGTACTTGTTTTCGCCGCGGTCAGCAACAACTTCCCCGGTGAGCCTCGGGTGGCCACGACCTCGGCGATCAACCTCATTCTGGGCGGCTGGGGGATGTTCAACCTCAGCGCCACCCTCGCGCTGGTGCTCCACCGTCTCCCCGGACGGCGCACCCAGCTGGCCATCCTCGCCATGGACCTGGGCGTCGCCAGCGCGCTGGTCTACCTCACCGGCGGCTTCGCCTCCAACCTCGCGGTCGTTTTCTACGTGCTCATCGGCATCAGCAGCCTGCGTTTCGGGATTGTCGGCAGCGTGGTGTGCGCGGCCACCATCAGCGCGCTGTACGTGAGCGTCGGGCTGGCCGCATCCGGGCCGCTGACCCATTCGCTCGTCGACCTGCTCGCCTCGCGGCTGTTCCTGTTCTTCGTGGTCTCGCTGGCGAGCTCCCTGCTGGCGCGTGAGATGGTCTCGGCGCGCGCCCGCCAGATGGCCCACACCGCCGAGCTCGAGCACGCGGTGTTCGCCGAGCTTCGTGAGGTCGACCGCATCAAGAGCGAGTTCATGATGCTCGCGTCCCACGAGCTGCGCACTCCGCTCACCAAGATCAAGGCGTGGCTGGCGCTGATGCGCGACGGCGGCGACCACCTCCCCCAGCAGGCGCGCCAGGAGGGCTTCCACGAGCTGCGCACCGAGGCCGAACACCTCGGCCGGCTCACCGACAACCTGCTCTGCATCGCCCAGCTCGAGTCCGGCGAGATCCGGCTGAAGCCGACCACGGTCGACTTCAGCGCCGTGCTGCGCCAGGTCATCTCGCGGTTCGTCGAGGTCGCCGACCGCGGTCGCTTCCTGGTGCACATCGACGAGAACCTCGGCTACCTGCACGTCGACGAGGAGCGCCTGGCGCTGGTGCTCGCCTGCCTCATCGACAACGCGTTGAAGTTCGCGCCCGACAATGAGCCCGTCGAGATCACCGCGGTGCGCGTCGTCAACAAGGCGCACGTCGAGGTGCGCGACAACGGCCGGCGCATCCCCGACACCGAGGTGGAGCGCGTCTTCGCCTCCTTCTACCAAGTGGAGAACCCCCTGCTGCGCCAGCGGGGTGGTTTTGGGGTCGGCCTTTACCTGGCCCGCCAGCTGGTGGAGCGCATGGGCGGGCAGATCTGGCTCGACAACCAGAGCGTGCGCGGAAACTCGTTCTTCGTCGCCGTCCCACTCGAAGAGCCGGTGTGATCACCGACGTGAACGGGCGCGGTCACCTGCGTTCCGGAGCCGTGAAAGTCCGCAACACTCGGGTAACCGCTTTCGATCTGCGCGCGGGCGCGTGCTACGTTGCCGGCGTCGATCCGCCCCTGCGAGGTTCCGCGTCTTCATGAAATCCCTCACCGAGCCCATTCCGGGTCAGCCGTACACGGCGGGGCGTCCGTCAGGCGCTGAAGCGACGGTGCTGGTGATCGATGACGACCCCTCGATGCACGACATCCTCGCGGTCCTCGGTCATCAACACGGTTTCGGGATCCAGTTCGCCGACGACGGCACCGACGGCGTGCGCCTCGCCGAGCAGAACGACGTCGACCTCATCGTGCTCGATCTCAACCTTCCCGGTCTGACCGGCTTCGACGTCTGCCGCCGCATCCGCTCGGCGGGTATCGAGATCCCCATCGTGATGGTGTCGGCGAGCTCCGACCCGGTCGACGTCGTGGTCGGCCTCGAAATCGGCGCCGATGATTACGTCGTCAAGCCGTTCGAGATCCGCGAGCTCGCGGCGCGCATCAACGCCAAGCTGCGCCGCCAGCGCACCAGCCAGTCGCAGGTGCGTCCCGGCCGCCTCAAGTTCCCCGGCCTCATCGTCGACGTGGGCCGGCACGAGGTGCTGCGTGACGGCCAGGCGGTGACACTGACACCGACGGAGTTCGACCTTCTCGCGCTGCTCTCCGCGTCGCCCGGCCGGGTGATCTCGCGCACCGAGATGATCCAGAAGGTGTGGGGCCAGGGCGCCGACCTCGACCTGCGCAGCGTCGACGCGCACGTCTACCGTTTGCGTCGCAAGATCGAGCCCGACGGCCCGCGTCCCACGTACATCCACGCGGTGCCCGGCATCGGCTATCGCTTCGAGCGCCGTGGCCTCACCGACCGGCTGTCGCGGGCCCAGGACGACGACGCACCTCTCGACGAGGCGGCCGCCGCTCAGTAGCGATCAACCCGACAGTGACCTGCGGGCGGAGCGGCGACGGCGGCGCAGTCGGCCCTCGGCGAGCAGCACCCACTGGCCGCGCTCGTTGAGCCCGGCGGGACGGACGTCGACGATCTGGCTGGCGAGCAACGAGAGTGGCCGGCCCTGGGGAAGCACGAAGTCGAGGCAGGAGGCGGCCCCGCCGTCCCAGCGGCGGCGCTCGGTGATGCCCTCGAAAACCACCAGGCTGCGGCTCACCCGGCGCGACTGCACGCCGCCGGCAACGTAGGCGACGCGGTACATGTCACCCGTCTTGAGGCCGAACCGGTCGAGCACCGTCCGTTCGCGCACGAGCCGGCCACGGCGGACCTGGGCGAGGGGTGGGGCCGAAAGGGCGGTTGCGGCGTTTGGTGCGTCCATGCGGGGAATGTTCGATGCCTCGGGTCATCTGTTCGTCGCATGAGGCGGTCACACAGGGGTAACGGGATCCTCCGTAGACGCCGACCTCGGCGGAGCGGCGTCCGCCGTGCCTGGGGTACAACCACGAACGCGCCGTGTTGATGGCGGCTGTGTCAAACCGTCGTTGCGGCGCCACTTTTCGGTGACGCGCGCGCGATGACCATGGCCCGGACGTGACTGAGACTCAGCGCATGGCAACAACCTCCTGTCACGTCACCATGCTGCGCGAGATCTCCGCCGCCGGCGACCGCGAGCGCACCGGTGCCCTGGACATCGAGTGGGAGGGCGCGCACGCAACCCTGTTCTTCATGTTCGGCCACCCCAGCCATCTCGTGTTCGAGACCGCCGATGGCCGCACGCTCGATGGTGAGCCGGCGCTGAACGCGATCCTCGACGAATTGCCAACCGAATTCCGAGTAGCTCCATGGCGGCGAGCCATGGTCACGGATGACACGCTGCACTGCAGCGCGGAGGACCTGATGGGACTGTTCCAACGGCGCCATGCCGTCCCCGACACCAACGGACAGACGACCGACCCGGCACCCCCGGCGGTTGCCCCCGTGGCGGAGACGTTCGCGCCCGCCGCGGTCCCGGGTTCTCAGCCGCCCGAGCCAGCGCTGGCGACAGGCCGGCTGCCCTTCGGGCTCAGCGACTTTCCGCTGCTGCCGCTGGCGACCGCCCTGTGGACGGACGCGGCGGCCAACGTCGTCAACCTCGAGGCCGCCGTGCCGCGCCTGCCGGACTCTCTGCTCGTGCTCTCCGGGCCGACCTGCAAGGGCGCGGCGCTCATCGCCGGCGGGATGGTGACCGACGCGGTGTGGGTGAACGCGTCCACGGGCCAGCTCGGCGACCAGGCCGCACATTCGTTGATGACCTCGCTCGAAGGCACGCTGACCGCGTACCGCATTGAGGATCTTCGGCTGGTGTCGGCATTGCCGATGCTGTGGCGCTCGCCGCGACTCGGCTCCGGCCTGCCCGCGGGCTGGCTGCACACGGACGACGTTGTTGCCGAGGTGCGCACCTCCGGCCGTTCCTGCGGCCTGCTGGTCGAGTCCGCCGACCCCGGCGTCGGCCTGTTCGAGGCGGGCGAGCTCGTCGCCGTGTACACCGCGAGCCAGCAGTGGCCGGCCACCTCGATGGCCGCACTGCGCAGCCTTCTCCACGCATCGGACGCGCGCGTGAGCGTGATCGGCGACGTCGCCGGGCACTCCTCGGCACCGGACACCGCCGAGGTCCAGGCTCCCGAGTCTGCAGCACCGGTGGCGCAGGCCACTGACGCGCATGCGGCGTCCGCCGAGGAGATCACCATCCTCCCCACCGGCTACACGTCCGCAGCCCTCGTGGACGAGCCCGGCGCGGCGGTTGGCCAGAGTGCTGACACCGAGCCGGTCGCCGCCGACGCCGAGACCGCAGCGCTCGAGCCGATGGCCGACGCCGCCGCTGCGCCGACGAGGGGCAGGGGCAGGGGCAGGCGCAGGAAGGGCAAGGGCAACGGGAAGGCGGGCGCTCGGGTTGACGATGTCGCGTCTCCCGCGACGACCGCGGCCGCTGACGCCGCGGCGGTCGAGGTTACCGATTTCGCAGTGGTCGAACCGGCCACCAATGGCGCCGAGCCGCACGTGGACGAGTCTGCAGACGCGTCGCCCGAGGCTGCTACGGAGGCCGAAGCTGCGCCAGAGGTCGAGACCGCAACAGGGCCCGACACCGAGACCGCATCAGCGCCGCAGGCCGACGCACCGCCCGTGTTCGAGGTCCTCGAGACCGAGGCGCCGGCTCCCGACCCCTCCGTAGCCGACCTGCACTTCGAGCCGGCGGTGTTCACCATCGCCGACCTCTCGGAGAGCAGCACCGCCGAGCCCAACGGCATGGCCGGCGTCGAAGCGCGTGAGGCGACGGAGTTCGTGCCCGCGCGGCTGGACATCGACGTCGATGCGCTGCGCGCCGAGCTCACCGACATCGCTACCGTGTGGCTCGGCGAGGACGATGCCGCGCCTGTGGCGAAGGCCATCAGCGCTGCTCGACCCGGCGTCGACGACTTCGTGTCCACCATCGCCGCCATCAGCACGATGGAGGTCCCCGGTCACGAGAGCGCGGTGGTGCGGGCCATGGCACGCGAGATGCACTACAGGGCAACCGAAGTGCTGACCGGCGTCTGAGCGAGTCGCATGAACCTGCAGCACGTCATCGACACCGTCCGCGCCCAGCCGGTGATCGCGGTCGGGGTGGTGGCGGTGCTCTTGGCGCTCCTCTGCGTCCTCCTGGTCGCGCGCGTCGAGCGACTCAAGGACAGGCTGCACATCGCCAAGGCCGCGGCTGAGGACGCCGCGCAGGCCGCCGCGCTCGCGGCGCCCGGCGGCATCGATCCCGACGTGGTTGCTGAGCTCATGCGCACCGGGCAGCGCCCCACTCTCGATGCCGTGTACGAGGCGATGCAACTGCGCGCCGGCAGCAGCCGCGGTCGCTAAGAAGACGACCCGCCGCGCATGCGGAGCAGGCGGGGGTTGGCCGAGGTGACCGCCATCCACGCGGCGTTCCAACTCACGTTAACCGCCTCTTCGCGCAGGCGGAGCATGGTGGCGTTCGCGGAGCGGTCGACCAGCCCGCTATGCCTCGTCGACCAGCCGCGCCGCGACGGCACCGCCGGTGCTGCGGGTGCGGCCTCCTTGGCCGGTTCGCGCGAGGTCCACAACTCCTCGGCGGGCTTGGCGGCGGTCACCGCACTGGCGGAGCTGATCCGGAACGCATCGGGAGCAGGCGGGGGCGCCTCAGCCACCGGCGCCGGCTCGGGAGCGCCGACGACCAGGGCGTCGATCGGGGCGGCAGGAGCCACCGTCTGCGGCTGGTGGATCACGAAGCCGTCCTCGGGACGACCGCACACGGGCGGCTCGGCGGCGCGTCCCCGCCCCATGTCGTGGGAGGCGAAGGTGAACTCGTCCTGCGGAACCTCGACCGGGAGGTTGTCGCCGTCGCCGGCGGACACGTCAGTCGACATCGGCCGCTCTCCAGGTGGGTTTCACCGTCCCATCGTACCTTCGCGCCTCATCGCGTCTGGAAAAGATCGTGTCGCGAACCGGTTCCCTCTGGTCGTGACGGAACTGGGGCGGGAGAGAATCCCGGAACGATCGCAGGTCCATCCATCGGCATCCAGAGGAGCCTCCCCAGCGTGAGCATCGCCACAGCCACCAAAGGCATCGACCCGCGCTACCTCGAGGCGCTCGGACCGCTGCGTCCGCTCATCGACGACGACAGCCTCACCGAGATCATGGTCAACGGACACGAGATGGTCTACGTCGAGCGCAAGGGCAAGATCCTGCTGACCGACGTTCGTTTCGACAGCGAGGAGCACCTTCTTCGGGTCATCGACACGATCGTCTCCTCGGTTGGACGGCGCATCGACCAGCGCTCACCGCTGTGCGACGCGCGCCTGCTCGACGGCTCCCGCGTCAACGCGGCCATCGCCCCGGTGGCGCTCGACGGACCGATCCTCACCATCCGCAAGTTCAGCAAGGACCCGTACCAGGTCAGCGACCTCATCGGCTTCGGCACCCTCACCCAGGAAGCGGCCGCGTTCATCCAGGCCTGTGTCCTGGCCAGGGCGAACATCGTGGTCAGCGGCGGTACCGGTACCGGTAAGACGACCCTTCTCAACGTCTGCTCGAGCTTCATCCCCGTCGACGAGCGCATCGTGACCATCGAGGACGCGGCCGAGCTCCAGCTCCACCAGGAGCACGTGTGCCGCATGGAGTCGCGCCCCTCGGACGTCAACAACGAGGGCCGCATCACCATCCGCGACCTGGTCGCCAACTCCCTGCGCATGCGCCCCGACCGGATCGTCGTCGGTGAGTGCCGCGGTGGCGAGGCGCTGGACATGCTCCAGGCCATGAACACCGGCCACGACGGCTCGCTGACCACCGTGCACGCGAACAATCCGCGCGAGACTCTCTCGCGCCTCGAGACCCTGGTGCTGATGGCGGGCATGGACCTGCCGCTCAAGGCCATCCGTCAGCAGATCGCCAGCGCCATCGACCTGGTCATCCAGCTGAGCCGCGTCAAGGACGGCTCGCGCAAGGTCACGGCGATCTCCGAGATCATCGGCATGGAGGGTGACACCATTACCATGCAGGAGATCTTCAAGTTCGAGTCCAAGGGCGCCGACCCGTCGACCGGTCAGATCATCGGCGAGTTCAACCCCACCGGCATCCGCCCGAAGATCATCGACAGGCTGTTCGACATGGGTGTGCCGCTGCCTCCGCGCCTGGCTCAGCTATTCCCCGATCGTCGCCAGCTCATGGCCCAGCAGGCACTTCTGCAGCAGCAGCAGCGCCAGGGGTAGTCGCCGCTCTCGGGACGTCTGGTCTACCGGCCACGGCGGGGTTGCCGCACGTTGCAGGTATGCCACAGTTGACGAATGCAGACGGTGTACGAGGCCGCCGGTGGCGACGCGGGCATGCGTCACCTGGCGGCCACCTGGCATCGCCGTGTCATGGCCGACGCCGTGGTCAGTCACGCATTCAGCCATGGGTTTCACCCCGAGCACAGCGACCGCCTGGCGGCCTATTGGGCCGAGGCGCTGGGCGGTCCGACCACATATTCCGACACCATGGGCGACGAGACCTCGGTCGTGCGCATGCACAGCGGCAATGGGGAGCACGAGGAGATGGATCGCCGTGCGATCGCCTGCTTCGACGAAGCCCTGACGGAGGTCGGACTGATCGAAGAGGGCCTGCTCCGGCAGGTGCTTCACGACTACTTCGAGTGGGCCACGACAACGACCATGGCGCGCTACCACCACTCCGCTGACGACGTCCCCAGGGGACTTCGCATCCCTTGCTGGTCCTGGGACGGTTTCCAGGACTGAGGCCGGTTGGGCCGCGCTCAGCCCTCGCCGACGGGCACCGGCTGGAACATCTCCAGCGGGAGCGGCTCGCCCTCGCTGGCGAGGTGCTCGAGGAAGTGGGGAGTCACACCGGTCGGGGTGAAGGCACCGATCACCTTGCCATCCTCGTCGATGCCCTCCTGGCGGAAGGTGAAGATCTCGCGGAGCTGCACGTCGCCACCCTCACAGCCGAGTACCTCGGTGACGCTGACCACCTTGCGCGATCCGTCACGCAGGCGCGACTGCTGCACGATGATGTTCACCGCTGACCCGATCTGTTCGCGGATTGCCCGCGACGGAAGCTCGGCACCGGCCATGAGCACGAGCGTCTCGAGGCGGCCCACGCACTCGCGCGGGTTGTTGGCATGGAGCGTTGTCAGGGAGCCGTCGTGGCCGGTGTTCATGGCCTGGAGCATGTCCAGTGCCTCGCCGCCGCGGCACTCTCCGACCACGATCCGGTCGGGGCGCATGCGCAGGGAGTTGATGACCAGCTCGCGGATCGACACGCGGCCGCGACCCTCGATGTTGGCCGGCCGGGTCTCCAGGGTGACCACGTGTTCCTGGCGCAGCTGGAGCTCCGCGGCATCCTCGATGGTGACGATGCGCTCATCCTCGGGGATGAAGCTGGAGAGGATGTTGAGGGTGGTCGTCTTTCCCGAACCGGTGCCCCCGCTGACCACGACGTTGAGCCGTCCTCGGACGCACGCTTGCAGGTAGCGCACCATGTCGTCGGTGACCGAGCCGAAGGCCACCAGGTCCGCGACGGTGAACGCCTCCTTGGCAAACTTTCGGATGGTGACCGTGGGGCCCCGGAGAGCCAGCGGGGGGATGATCACGTTGACGCGCGAGCCGTCCTTGAGCCGGGCGTCGACCATCGGTGAGGATTCGTCGACGCGGCGGCCGATGGTGCTGACGATGCGGTCGATCACCTGCATCAGCTGGTCGTTGCTCTCGAAGGTGACCGGGCTAAGGCTCAGCTTGCCGCGCTGCTCGACGTAGATCTGCCGCGAGCTGTTGATCATGATTTCGGTGATCTCCGGATCACCGAGCAGCACCTCGAGCGGTCCGAGACCGAGCACGTCGTCGATGACAGTGTCGATGACGCGCAGCTTGTCCTGGCGCGTCATGGTCAGGTTCTGCTCGGTGACCAGCTCATTGACCAGCTCGCCGATGCGCTGGCGCACCTGGTCCGGGGGAGTGCTGTCCGTGCTGCCGGCGAGCTCCTCGATGAGGCGGTTGTGAACCTTGCTGCGCAGCTGCGCGTACATGTTGCCGGAGCCTGGCTTGGCGAGCGGCCCGCGGCCCATGCCGGTGCGGTTGAGCAGGGAGGTCTGGCGAGGCGGCTCGGCACCGTCAGGCGCTGCGCCGGTTCGCGTCATCAGCTGCGGCGCGGAGCGGGTGTGCGGCGCGGCCAACGGCGCAGGGGCGGCGGGTGCCACCGGGGCCGCGGGGCGCGGCTCGGCGACGGCTGTGCTCACCGGCGCCGGGGCGACCTCGCGAGCGGGTGCGGGCTGCGCGGTCGCTGCGTCCGCACGCACCAGGGGCGAATGTCGGACCTGCCAACCGGTCGGCGCGCTCGGCGCGCCGTTGGAGCCATTCGGGTCCGAGCGTGCGGGAGGCGCGATGTCCGGCACGGGAGCCGGCCGGGGAGCCGGCGTGACAGGCGGGGCGACGTCAGGCGCGCTGAGCGCGACGTCACCTTCAGCTTTGCGCTGCACGCGGTCGAGTAGCGACATCCTCTCGTGCGACTCCAATATCTGTACGGCGGCCCTGCCAAGGCTATCCAGCGCTGCTCACGACCCGGCGCGGTCCGTGCAACGATCCTGTCAAGGGGGCGCCGTCGACGCTCGATCCCGCTTCGCGGGCCACACCGCTCCACGAATCGCCGACATCCCGGTTACGAAGCGTTACCGGGACCGTGCACCGGCGCTGCCCTGGGGTATTCCTCAGCCCATGACGGCAGCCGAGTCCGCAGTCGACGACGTCCACTGGGAGGAGCTCACTCGCACGGCCGCGCGGGTGCGCGCCGAGGATGAGGACATCGTCACAGCGCCGCGTTCCTGGCGGCGCAGGGTGACCGCTGCGACGTACTTGGTGGCGCTCGCAGGCGTGAGCGTCGCCGCGCTGCACGCCGTCGGCAACGCCACGCCGGTGCGCGCGGACAGCGGCGCGGACTCGGGCCTCTTCAGCCTCACCAACCAGGATCGCGCCAGCAACGGCGTTCGCTCGCTGGGCGGCAACGGAACCCTGGGCGCCATCGGCGAGGGAGGCCGGTACAACGGCTGCGGCTTCGCGGTCAACGGACGTTCGGTCGACATGATCCAGCGCAACTACTTCGCCCACCCCATCCTCAACTGCGGGGGGCAGCTCGTCTTCTCGATGATGCAGGCGTTCGGGATTCGCTATCAGTCTGCCGGTGAGAACATCGGCTGGAACACGTACGGCGACTCGGGTACCGCCGCGTCGCAGATCAACTCCGCCTTCATGAATAGCCCCGACCACCGCGCCAACATCCTCAACGGCAACTTCACCGCGCTGGGCGTCGGCTCCGCCAACTCCGGTTCCGCCGCATGGACCGGCGGTGGCGGCAGCTACACGGGCGCCTGGATGTTCTCCGAGGAGTTCGCCCAGCTCGCCGGCTCGCCTCCGCCTCCTCCTCCACCGCCACGGCCGAAGCCCGCGCCACGTCCCCCCAGCGCCCCGACGCGCAACACCGCACCACCGCCGCCTCCGGCGCAACCGCCGGCCACGTCTGCGCCCGCACCGACGCCCACGCCCGCTCCGACGGCGACGCCAACGCCCGCGCCCACCGAGGTGCCGACGCCGACTGCCCTACCCGACCTGAGCGTCCCGCCCCTGCTCGCCACTCCCAGTGGACTCCTGTTCAACTCCGTGGAGTCCGTGCTGGAGAACTACCTCATCGCCTGATGTCGCATCAACCCCTGCAGGCGGCGCGCGCCACATGGCGCGGTCGCACCTCACGCAACGACGAGGACCACACACTATGAGCACCGTCGCCCCTCCCGCCCCGGCGGCAACCACCGTGGTCGTCGCTGACGAGCTCCGCAAGACGTACAGCATCAGCCGACCGCCCCGCGACGTGCTGCGCGGCGTGTCATTGCAGGTGACGCGAGGCGAGTTCGTGGCGCTGATGGGCCCGAGCGGCTGCGGCAAGAGCACGCTGCTGCACATCCTCGGTGGCCTCGAGCCGCCGGATGCAGGCACGGTGTCGGTCGAGGGCCGGTCGCTGTACAACCTCGACGACGGTCCACTCTCGGCATTCCGCCGTGACCGCATCGGCTTCGTGTTCCAGTTCTTCAACCTGCTTCCCAACCTCACCGCCGCGGAGAACGTGGCCCTTCCGCTGCGGCTGCGCAACGAGAGCTCGCGGCGCCACCGCGATGGGCGGGTCAGCAACGCGGACATCAACGACCGCGTCGCGCTGCTCATGGACCAGCTCAACCTGCACGGGCTGCAGGGGCACGGGCCTGAGGAGATCTCCGGTGGCGAGCAGCAACGCGTGGCGATCGCCCGCGCCCTCGCCGCGGCCCCGGCGCTCCTGCTGGCCGACGAGCCCACCGGCAACCTCGACTGGACCACCGGCCATGAGGTCATGGCCCTGCTTGGCCGCCTTTGCCGCAGCCAGCAGCAGACCACCGTCCTGGTGACCCACGACGCGCGCGTCGCCGCACACGCCGACCGCGTGCTGGTGATGCGCGACGGCCAGATCGTCGATGAGCTGGCCCTCACCCAGGGCACCGAGACCGGCGCGCCCGCAGCCGTCGGCGTCCTCGTCGAGCGGCTCGGCAAGCTCGACCTGTGAGCCTGCCCTGGGCGCTGGCCCGGCGCGCCATCCGCGGCCGCCCGCTGCGCGCGCTCCTCACCAGCATCGCGGTTGCGCTCGGCATCGCGGTGGTGCTCGGCGTGTCGATCACCATCAGCGGCCTCGACTCCGAGTCGAAGGCTGCCGCGCATTCGTCCGCAGGTGGCTCCAGCCTCGACGTGCGGGTGACCGCGGGCGCTGGCCTGACCGCCAATGAGGTGGCCCTGCTCGCCAATCTCAATGGCGTCAGCGCCGCCGTTCCGCTCTACGAGAAGCGTGTCGTCGCCCGGCTGAGCAGCGCCAATATCAACGGAACCACGGTCAACATCCTGGCGCTTAGCGGCGATAGTGTCGCGTTGCGGCCGCTCTCGCTCGGCGCGGGCCGCGTCCCCACGGCCGACAGCTCCTCCGAGGTGGTGCTTGACGAGGGCCTGGCCGCCACCCTGGCCGTCGCCGAGCACCGCACCCCGCTCGGCATCGGCGACAAGATCCAGCTCACCACCGGCACAGGCCCTGATACGTTCACCATCGTCGGCTTCAGCAACGGCGGCGGGCTCGGCGGCTTCGGCCGCAACGGTGTCTTCATCACCGAGCACGCAATGCTCGACCAGTTCCCGCTCGGCTTGCGCACCGCCATGGTCGCGCTCCAGGTCACCCCGGGCAGCGACGTCTCCCAGGTCGCCGCTGAGGTGACCAGCGCGCTGGGCAGCGCCGTGACCACCGCCAACCCGCTCGCCGGCAGCGGTTCGCCACTGGGCGAGGTGCAGCCTCTGCTGGTGCTGGTCACTGTGCTCAGCCTGGTGGTCGGCGCCGGCGCCACCGCCAACAGTGTCGCGCTGGCCGCCAGCGAACGCCGTCGCGAGACCGGGCTTCTCCGCGCCGCCGGCGCCTCCTCCCGGCAGGTGTTCCGCGTCTTCATGGTCGAGGTGGCCATCCTCACCGTCGCCGCCGTCCCTGTCGGTGTCGGCGCCGGGATCGGCCTCGCCGCCTTCCTCGAGTCCCACCTCACCCCCGCCGATCTGCCGTCGCCGGCGCTGGGCGTCAACGGATGGCAGGTGCTCCTCGCCGTCCTGGTGGGAGCGGCCGCGGCCCTGCTCGGCGCCGCCGTCCCGGCGGTCGCCAGCGGACGCCACCCGATCCTCGCCGGCCTGCGCCCGCATCCGGGCTCGGAGCGCGAGCACATCGCCACCTTTCCGATCGCGCTCGCCCCGCCTTTCCTGGCGGTGGGGGCTCTCCTCTTCATCGTCGGCGACGGCAATGCGGCCGCGGTCGGGACCGTGCTTGTCCTCGCGGGTGTGCTC
>QHBU01000072.1 GCA_003244045.1 Candidatus Aeolococcus gillhamiae | reverse complement strand
TGACCGCCCACTGGCGGAAAACGCCGATCCACGCGTAGGCCGCTCACGCACCAGTGCTCGCGCGCGCCTGGCTTTGGCAGCACCTTGAGTCCATCGGAGAGGCGTCCTGAATCGGTCGTGGCTGCGCACCGCGAGAAGCGACCTCAGGCTTCAGCCCGACCCGATTCCCACAGGCCCCATCGGATGTCCCTGAGAATGCCCGGCATGAGCAACGTCGCGGTGGTGCGCAGCGGCGCGCCGACAGATGGGCTGACAGCGGGGTAGTCGAAAGGCGTCCGCGCGACCCTGCGCGACATCGGCGGAGGCTTCGGCGACGCGCCGCTGCTGATTCCCCTGGCGGTGGCCCTGGTCACCATCAATCACCTCAACGCGACCGCCGTCTTCGTGGGAGCTGGCGTGCTGTACATCACTGTGGCGTACCTGCACCGTCTCCCGATCCCCGTGCAGCCTCTGAAGGCGGTCAGCGCGATCGCCATCAGCGCGGGGCTGGGACCCTCAGGCATCGCCGCCGCCGGTCTGATGATCGGAGCGCTGTTCATGGGGCTGTCCCTGAGTGGACTGGCCGACCGGTTGCGCGTCGTCTTCATCCCCGCGGTGGTTCGCGGGATTCAGCTGTCGGTCGGCATTCTTCTGGTCCGCACCGCCTGGGACGAGATGGTGCGTTCGGGACAGTTCAGCTTCCGCCTCTCCGGCGGGGTGGAGGGGCCCCTCATCGGCATGACCGTGGCGCTGGTGGTGGCCGCTGCGGTGTGGCGGCGCATTCCGGGTATCCCGGTCGCCCTGCTCGCTGTGGGGCTGCTGGTCGGCGCCCTGTTCGGACTCCACCACTCTGGCCCACTGACGCTCGGGCCGGAGCCGCTCAGGCTGGAGGGCCCGAGTGGTGGGCAGTTCGCGGTTGCGTTGTGGACGCTTGCTCTGCCTCAGCTGGCGCTCTCGCTCGGCAACAGCCTGATGGCCACGTCATCGGCTGCGGTGTCCTACTTCGGCCAGCAGGGGCGTTCGGTGACCCCCGGCCGGCTGGCTCTGTCGATGGGTGTCGCCAACCTGATCGTCTCGCCGCTTGGTGGAATGCCGATGTGCCACGGGGCGGGCGGCCTCACCGCTCACGTGCGCATGGGCGCGCGGACCGGCCGCGCCACCGCGGTCTACGGTGGAGTCCTGGTGGTGCTGGGGCTGGTGGGTGGGGCCGCGGCGCCGACCCTCCTGGCGGTGCTGCCTGCCTGCATCCTCGCTGGCCTGCTGCTGTTCGTCGGCGTGATGCACGCCACCCTGATTGCCGAGTTGCGCACCAGGCGGGAGCTGGCCATCGCGCTCTTCATCGGTGCCGTGTCGGCTCTCACCGGCAACATCACCGCGGGGGTGGTCGCCGGGCTCCTCGTCGTCGGACTCTTCGCCATCATCCGGCACGGGGCCGATCAGGCAGGCTGATGGCTCAGCGCCCTGACTGGTCTCGCCCTGCCGCGGCCGCTCGCCCCGAGGGTCCCCGGCACCGCGAGCTTCGACGACAGCCGCGGCGTCCGTGCTTTGATGATGGAGCCATGGTGAGCGTGACCCGGACGCCGACCACGCTGGTAAGCGTGGACGAGGCGCGCCGCACCCTCCTTGGGCTGGTCTCGCCGCTCGGCGCCGAGGATGTGGCACTCGATGAGGCCCTGGGACGGGTCCTTGCCGAAGACGTGGTCGCCGCGACGGATCTGCCAGGGATCGACAACTCAGCCATGGACGGCTACGCAGTTGCCAGTCGCGATGTGTCCCGCGCACGGAGTGACGCACCGGTGATCCTCGCGCTGGGCGCCGAGAGCCGCGCCGGCCACCCCCCGCCGCCCCACCAGCCGCGAACGGCGACGGTGATCACAACTGGTGCCCCTGTGCCCAGTGGCGCCGATGCCGTGGTCCCCGTCGAGGACACCCTGCGGACCGGAAGGCGGGTGCAGATCAGGACGGTGCCGGTGACGGGCGCGTACGTCCGCCGGCGCGGCCACGACGTCCGGCAGGGCACGGTCGTGGCCTCGGCCGGGACGAGATTGCGCAGCGTGGATATCGGCGTCTGCGCGGCTGCAGGGCGCGCGCAGGTGTCGGTGGCGGTCCGGCCCCGCGTCGCTCTTCTCAGCAGCGGGGACGAGCTGGTCCCACCCGGAAGCACTCCGCTGCCGCACCAGGTGACCGACGTCAACAGCAGCATGCTCGCGGCGGCCGTTCGCGAGGCGGGTGGATGCGTGACCCACACGGACGTCATCGCCGACGACCGTTCAGCGGTGACGAGCGCGCTCATCCGTGCGGGCGAGCGGGCCGACCTCATCGTCAGCAGCGCGGGGGTCAGCATGGGTGGCCACGACCACCTCCGCGAGTGCGTCGCCGCGTTGGGTGCGGTCGATGTCTGGAAGGTGGCGATGCGGCCGGGCAAGCCGATCGTCATCGGGCGCGTCGTCAAGACGCCCTTCATCGGGCTCCCCGGCAACCCCGTCAGCAGTGCGGTGACGTTCTTGCTCTTCGCGCGTGCCGCGATCCTCGCCATGCAAGGCGCCGAAGAGCTGCAGCCCCCGGTCTTCCCGGCAATCCTTGGTGACTCCTTTCACACACCCGCACACCTGGAGACGTACGTCCGGGTTCGCCTCCGTCGCGATGGTAAAAATCTTGTCGCCACCTCGAGCGGTGGCCAAGGCTCCGACATGATGCACGCGCTCAGTGGGGCGGATGCGTTGGCGCTGATCCCCGCAGGGCTCGCCGAAGCAATGGTGGGCACGCCGGTAGGAGTGATGGTTC
Source organism: Candidatus Aeolococcus gillhamiae (assembly GCA_003244045.1). GTDB lineage: Bacteria > Chloroflexota > Dormibacteria > Aeolococcales > Aeolococcaceae > Aeolococcus > Aeolococcus gillhamiae. The sequence goes on along the minus strand of QHBU01000072.1, from coordinate 3,325 downwards.
TCCCATGACCAGCGCCGCCTCCCCCGTGCTCGTCGACGGTCTGGACCGCCCTCTCCGCGAGGTGCGCATCTCCGTGACCGATCGCTGCAACTTCCGCTGCACCTACTGCATGCCGCGTTCGAGGTTCGGGCCAGGGCATGCGTTTCTGCCGCGCTCCCAGATCATGACAGTCGCGGAGATCATCCGCCTGGCACGCATTCTGGTGCGGCTCGGGGTGCGCAAGGTCCGCCTCACCGGTGGTGAGCCGCTGCTTCGGCCTGATCTCGAGGAGATCATCGAAGGCATCTGCTCTGCAGGCGCGCTGGACGTCGCACTGACCAGCAACGGCGCCTTGCTGGCACCACGCGCCCAGCGGTTGAAAGACGCCGGTCTGCATCGCCTCACGGTCAGCCTCGACACGTTGGATCCGCAGTTGCATCGAGGCATCAGCGACAGCGGTGTGGCGCTACAGACCGTGCTCTCGGGACTCTCCGCCGCCAGGGCCGCCGGCTTCGGCCCGATCAAGCTCAACGCCGTCATCCGCCGTGGCCTCAATGTCACGTCGATCCTGCCGCTCGTCGAATTCGCGCGCGAGCACGGCGATATCATGCGGTTCATCGAGTTCATGGACGTCGGCGAGAGCAACGGCTGGAAGCGGTCTGAGGTTGTTGGCGGTGCGGAGATCCTGGCGGTCATCGCCGCTCGGCATCCGCTGGAACCCATCGCCGATGGCACGGTAGGCCAGGTGGCACGCCGCCACCGCTTTCTGGATGGCCGGGGTGAGATCGGCGTCATTACATCGGTGACCGAGCCGTTCTGTGGTGGCTGCACTCGCTTGCGGCTGAGCGCGGATGGCCGATTCCACACCTGCCTCTTCGCTACAGCGGGGAACGATGTCCTCAGCCTGCTGCGTACAGGCTCAGACGACGCCGCGATCGCGGCCTTCATCAGCCGTCTGTGGGTGGTGCGCACGGATCGCTACTCCGAGGAGCGTGCCACCGCGGAACGTCGCGACCCGCGCCTCGAGATGTCGTACATCGGCGGATGACTGGGTCCGCGCCGCCCCTCGAGATCCGGGTTCTCCTCTTCGGGATGCTGCGCGAACGCCTGCACGCCGCACGACTGTGTATTCACGAGCCCGTGGCCACGGTGAGCGAGCTCTGGGACGTGGTGACCACGGGCCGTCCAGACGTGGCGACCACGCGGGGCAGCGTCCGCTGCGCTTGCAATCTCGAGTACTGCCAGTGGGACGCTCCCCTGACCAACGGTGACGAGGTGGCGTTCATGCCGCCGGTCTGCGGAGGATAGCGATGGGGACGTCGGCGGGGGTCGTCGTCGACCTCGTCGAAGAGGCGATCAACGTCGCGGCGCTCCTCAACCATGTTGGAGAGGACGGCGACGGCGCGGTTGCCAGCTTCATCGGACGGGTGAGGAACCACAGCGACGGCGCTCCTGTACACCAGTTGGACTACCAGGCATACGGGCCCATGGCGCTGTCAGAAATGCGGCGCATCGCCATCGAGGCCCGCGATCGCTTTGGGCTCAGCGCCGTCACCGTGATCCACCGTGTCGGCGCGCTCCTCGTCGGCGAGGCGGCCGTCGTGGTCATCACTACCGCTCCGCACCGGGGCGCTGCCCTCGACGGCTGCCGGCAGATCATCGAAGCGGTGAAACGGGACGTGCCCATCTGGAAGCGGGAGCACGTCCCCGGTGGCGCCCGCTGGGTCGACGGGCGATGTGCCGTCCAGGCCGATGTCTGAACCCTCTCACGTCGCTGCCGACGGCACCGTACGGATGGTCGATGTCGGTGACAAGGGGGAGAGCGCTCGCTCTGCCAGCGCGCGTGCCGATGTCCGGTTTCACGCAGCGGCGACCCTGGACGTTCTGCGCAGCGGGCGCGCAGCCAAAGGAGACGTGCTCGCCACCGCGCGGATCGCCGGCATCATGGCCGCAAAGCGCACCCCCGATCTGATCCCCCTCTGCCATCCGTTGCGGCTCGACCATGTCGCCGTGGACTTCGCGTACCTCGATGATCCGCCGGGCCTGCGCATCACCGCTGCAGTCAGTTGCCGCGGGCCAACTGGTGTCGAGATGGAAGCGCTCACCGCTGCGGCGGTGGCGGCGCTCACCGTCATCGACATGCTCAAGGCCGCTGACCCCTGGATCACCGTGAGCGACATCCGCTTGTTGCAGAAGAGCGGTGGTCGGCATGGGCTCCGCGAACCCCCGCCCGAAATGATGCGCCCGTCCAGCTGATGTCGAGCACGACCGGACTGCTGTGCGCGGTGATCACCGTCAGCTCGAGCCGCGCCGCCGGTTCGGGGGCGGTAGACAGCAGCGGCGACCTGGTTGAGACACGCCTGCGCACACTCCCCGTAGCCGACATCGAGCGTCTCCTGGTCGCCGATGACGTCGATTCGATCCGCAACGCGTTGCTGCAGAGCTCAGCCGACCTCGTCGTGATCACGGGCGGGACCGGCATCGGGGCTGGCGACGTCACCCCGGAGGCGGTGCGTCCGATGCTCGATCGCGAACTGCCGGGAATGGGGGAGGCGATGCGTGCGGCGGGGCTGGCCAAGACTGCGCACGCCATGCTCTCGCGGCAACTCGGAGGCGTGCGTGGGCAGACCCTGGTGCTCGCGCTGCCCGGCAGCACCGCGGCATGCCGGGACTGCCTCGACGCAGTCTGGCCGGCACTGCCTCATGCACTCAGCCTGCTGCGACGAGGTGCCGAACCCTGACCATCCGCACCATCTGGCCGTGTCTAGCCCGTCGACGCTGATCGGACCTACACTGAGGAACGGGACGCTCACAAGGCAGCGCCCTCAACCGAGGAGTAGTCGATGGCCCGCCGCGTGCTCGTCCTGACCAATGAGGATCTGGCCGACGCCAACGAGGTTCCCGAAGCGATCAGACCGATCCTCGATGAGGCAGAGGCAGTCTACGTTGTTGCCCCGATATTGACGAGTTGGATGCAATGGCTCTCCGACGAGAGAGACAGCGCGCGAGCGGCTGCCGACCAACGCCTGCGGACGGTCTTTGATCACATGCGCGCGGACGGCCTCGAACCCCTTGGAACGGTTGGAGCCGAGAATCAAGTCACCGCGATTGCCGATGCGCTAGCTCAATTCGAAGCTGATCTGATCGTGGTGAGACTCCACGCCCCTGGCAGCGAACACGAGAATTGGCGCGAGCACCATGTAGCCGAGCAGTTGCGCTCGCACTTCGACCTGCCGACGATCGTGTTCTATTTCGACGACGAAGGGCAGATCGTGGAGCGCCAGGAGGCCTGACCAGCTCGTGTCAGCGGCTCCTGGAGGAATATGTCAGACGGGTGGGACTGCAC
>QHBU01000071.1 GCA_003244045.1 Candidatus Aeolococcus gillhamiae | reverse complement strand
GAGTTGCCGATATTGGCGTTGATCTTCACCAGGAACTGGCGGCCTATGGCCATGGGCTCGGACTCGGGGTGGTTGACGTTGGCCGGGATGATCGCGCGCCCCCTGGCGACCTCGGAGCGCACCAGCTCGGCTTCGACGCCTTCCCGCAGGGCCACGAACTCCATCTCCGGGGTGACCTCGCCCCGCCGTGCGTAGTGAAGCTGGGTCACCGTCTTACCGGGCTGGGCCCGCAACGGCCGGCCTCGACCGCCGGTGGCGAAACCTGCGGCACCGCTCCCACGGCGGACGGCCGCCCGCCCGTCGTCGCGCAGGGTTCGGGCGCGCCCCTCGTAGGTCTCCACGTCGTCGCGGACGCGGATCCAGTGGCCCCGCAGCGGGGGCAGGCCCGCCTCGGGCGATGAACCGGGCCCGCTGGTGTCGTAGAGCCACACCGGTCGGTTGTGGGTGGGACCAGCCGGCGAGAGCGAGGGTTCGAGGGCGATCTCGGTGAACGGCACCCGTACGCCGTGCGCCCCGTCCACGTACACCTTGCGCCGCCGCGCCGTCTGGCTCTCCACTGGCACTCCCTCCGCGGGCATTACCCCGATCAGGTCAACGGTCGGCGCTACTGCGCCCTCTCAGCCCGGTGACCCGGGCTCCCGTGCCGCCCAGCTTGACACGTTCTTTGGCGCGCTGACCGCGCCGGGCGCGGCCAGCGCGCCAAAGAACGGCAGTATCGAGGTATGGCCGGGTTCGGTTACGTGTGTGCGGTGCTGCTGGCCCTGGTGTTCGTGCGGGCCGGCACGGCCAAGGTGGCTCGCCCGGCGGCGACCGCGGCCGGCTTCGCCGCCCTGGGCGTGCCAGCCGCACCGGCGATCGCCCGCGCCGTGCCGCTGGTGGAGCTGGCCCTGGCCGTGGCGCTGCTCGCCGTGCCCCGGGCCGGGGGCATCGCCGCCCTCGTGCTACTCGCCGGGTTCAGCGCCTTCCTGGCCCGGACGGTGCGAGCCGGCGTCACCGTGGGCTGCAACTGCTTCGGCCAAGCCGGGGCGGAGCCGGTGTCGGGACGCGACCTGGTGCGCAACGCCATGCTCGGCCTTCTGGCGGCGGCCGCGCTGGGCGCGACCCGGCCGACGCGGCCCAGCGCGGGCGCGGTGGCGACCGCGGTCGCCGCCGTCGCCGTCGATGCTGTCACCCTGCGCCTCGTGGGAAGCTGGAGAGGTGCACAACGGGATCGTCGAGGGTGAGCCGGGGATCTTCCCCCCCGATCCCATCGGCCGCCTGTTCCGCCGCCTGATAGGGCGGCTGTGGCATCGACACCGCCCGCCAGCCCCGCCCACTGCCGAACCGAACACTCCCGAGCATCGGGAAACCGAAGGCCCCTGACCGGCTCGAGGCGGCCCGCCCGGATAGGCGACCAGCGACCCGGGAAGGAAGACTCGGTGGCTGGTCGAGCGTGGTCTACGGCGATCGCCGACGTGGTCGAGGCGCGGTTACCCGGGCCGATGGCAGCGGTGGTGCGCCGGCTGCGCTCTGAGGACGTCTTCCTCCTGGCCGCGGGCCTTTCCTTCTATGCCCTGGTGTCGGTGGTGCCCTTCGCGGTGCTCGTGCTGTGGTTGGTGAGCCTGATCACGGGCAAGGCCCGGTCCACGAGGTCGCTGGTGAGCTGGCAGCCATCCTGGAAGGCGCCGTTGATGGACGCAGATTGCCGGTTGCCGGGCGGCGGCAGTCTCGCCGATCCGCCATCGACGCCGCACCATGTTGTGCGCTGCCTGTCCCAGGATGTCAAAACGGCGCATCAGCGGCGTATCACCGCACCTTCGAACTCGCGAAACGGGCGCGACTGTTGCCCGCCATTCCCGATGATCGTCTGGCGACGTTCATCGCGGTCACCGAGATCGGGCCGTCGTTGATCATCATCGTGTCGTCGGCACCCGGCGGGCGTCAGTCGCCGGCGACTTCGACGACGGCCATCTTGGCAGCGGCCTGATCGACGATCCCCTTGTCGGCGGCGAAGGTGGCGATGAGGGACTGCAGAGCCAGGTTGTTGACGGCCCGGGGTAGGCCCCGAGACGACTGGTGGAGCACGGCCACGGCGTCGTCGCTGAAGAGCGTGTCGGATCGGCCGGCCAGGCTGAGGTGGTGGCGGAGGTAGGCCGGCGTCTCGGTGAGGTCCATGCCCTCGATGTGGATCCGCAGCGTGATGCGCTGGTCGATGGCGGCGAAGGCGCCCTGGCGCAGCCGGCGGCGCAGGGTGGGCTGGCCGATCAGCACGATGGCCGCCGGGGAACGGCTGTCCATCTCGGAGTTGGACAACATCCTGATGTCTTCGAGTTGTTCAGGAACAAGCAGGTGGGCCTCGTCGCAGATGAGCAGCACCCGCCGTCCCCGCTCGGCCTCGGCGATGGCCAGGGCGTCGGCGGCCTGGGGGACCAGGGCCGAGCGGTGGTAGCGGGGGACGCCACCCAGGGCGGCCACGACCAGGGAGAGGATCCCCCGCCCCCCCACGGTGGGGTTGGCGCAGTAGACGACCTGGAAGGCGGAGGGCTCCAGGGCGGCCACGGCGGCCCGGGCGGCCACGGTCTTGCCGGCACCGACCTCACCGGTCAGCAGGCCCAGGCCCCGCTCGTCGATCAGCCACCCCAGGCGGGCGACGGCCTCGGCGTGGGCGGCGGAGCGGAACAGCGCTCCGGGGGCCAGGGCCCGACCGAAGGGCATGCGGGTGAAGCCGAAATACGCGCACAGCCGGTCGATGCTCACGACGCCCGACCTCCCTCGGCCCCTTCGAACAACACGGGCTGGTCCCAGTCGGGGCCGTCGGCTTCATCGCCTGGTGGCTCACCGGCGACCGCCGGCGATGGGGCTTCCGGCGCGTCGCCGGCGGCCATGGTGGCATAGCCAATGCGGCGGCACTCCTCCGCCGCCACCCGGGCCGCCACCAGGCCCAGATAGTCGATACCCGACGCCTTGGGCTCGGGCGCCGCCTCGGGACGAGCCTGGGGATGGGTGTGGCGGCCGATCTGGCGGGGAATCGCCTTGCCCATGGCCCGGCCCTGGTAGCGGACCTCGATGTCGGTCAGGTCGAAGGGGTCGAAGACCAGCTCCACCCTGGCCCCCACCAGGGCCGGGTCCACCTCGTAGTGGTTCGAGAACAAGCTGACCGAAGCCGTCTTGGTGACCACCCGTCGCTCGGCCCACAGGAACGCCTCCCGCAGCTCGGCGGGGGTCGGGACCCGCAGGCGCCGGCCCCGCTTCAGCCGCTCGATCGGCGCCTCGTCGATCTCGGAGTGCTTGGTCCGGTGATAGACGCCCTCCACCCAGGCCCCGAACAGCTCGTTGAGCTCGGCGGGGTCCCTGGCACCGCCTCGGGCCTCCATCTCGACGAGGAACTGGCCCCGGACGGTGCGAAAGAACCGCTCGATCTTGCCCCGGCTGGCGGCATGGCCGGGGGTGGAGTGCACGATGCGGATGCCGAGGACGGCCAAGGCCCGGTGGAACTGGCCGCAGACAAAAGCGCTGCCGTTGTCCACGAAGGTCCGATCGGGCACACCCCGGGATTCGATGCCCCGACGCAGGGCGGCCTCCAGGCGCAGGGTGTCCTCCGACAGGCCCCAGCGCCAGCCCGGGATGGTCCGGCTCCAGTCGTCCACAAACGCGAACAGGTAGACCTTGCGACCGGCGACGATCGGGCCATGCAGGGCGTCGCCGGTCCACATCGCCCCGAACTCGGTGGTCTCGAAGCGCCCCAGGGCCCGGGGCGGGTGGCCGTCGGGGCGGGTGTTGAGCCCGGCCCGGGCGAAGTGGCGCTGCAGGGTCCGGGCGCTGACGTTGCCCACACCGGCTTCGGCCAGGGACCGGGCCACCTGGGCGGCGGTGCGCTTCGGTGCCTCCCGCTTGGCCACCTCGGCCGCGGCCAGGATCTCCGCCGCGGTGCGGGTGGGTTGGTGGCGCAGCGCCGGGGCCAGGGCCTCGAAGCCCCCGGCCTGCCATGCCCGCAACCAACGCCGCAGGGTGACCGGCGACACGCTGACCCGGCGCCCGTCAGGGCCGGCGTGGTCGGTGGTGGCCAGCGCCCTGACGAGCGCGCCTCGCTCCGCCGCGCTGAGCTCGGGCACAGCCAGCTCCCGGATGAGGGAGTAGCGGAACAGCGCCGTTGCCTGGCGTTTGGGGTCCATGGTCTTCCTCCTGTCGCTTGATGCGTCCAGGAGAGGTTCTGCTGCTCAGGCCGGCCCGGGAAGAGGGCAACTGGTGTTGGACAGCAGCCGCCCGCCGCTGGCCCCGGCGACGAAGTCCCACAACGGGGCGGGACCGAGGAGGCGCACGGCTGCGGCTGCGGCCACTCCGATCGCTTCCAGCGCATCGGCACAAGGCGAGCCACGGGGCTCGATCGGGGGGAGCTGGGGGTCATAGCGATGGGCCAGGGCGGCGAAGTCGGCCCGGATGGCCTCGGCCCGCTCGTCGAAGCGCCGCAACCAGCCTCGGGCGGTATCAGCCACGACGCCGGCGCGCTCGGCCATCTCCCGGCGGCTCAGCCCTTCGAGGTGGCGGGAGCGGAGGGCCTCGCCGATCACCTCGGCCAGGTCACGCCGGCGCAGCAGGGCGAAGACCGGCAGCAGAACATGGGTGAGTTGGCAGGACGCGCAACGAGCCCGCCGGGGCCGAAGCCGGACCAACCTGGTCCGATCACGCAGCCTGCGCCAGCGGGCGTGGCCCCACGGCCGAAGTTCGCCACCGCAGGAACCGCAGACGAGCCGGCCGGCGAGGAGGTCGGCCTCGACGGCATCTTGATCAGGACCTACCATCTGCAACGGTGCACCTCGCACCGAGTTGGAAGGGCCCGCTCGTTCTCCGGCAAAGAGAAAGGCGAGCGGGCCCTTGCGCGTGGGCTTCAGGACGGTCACACCGTTGTCGTCACCCGCCGGGCGAGCAAGCCGTCGGTGCCAGGCGCCCCCACGGCGGCAGCGGCGCGATCATGATGAACGTCGTTCAGGCCGTACGCGCGGTCAAATCGCGTGGCGCTCAACAATCCCATCACTGGCGTTGGTCGATGAGGCGGTGCGGTCCCCGCAACTCTGCTGGCGCGACCCTCGGGCGGCATGCCGACCAGCTCGGCGAAGCGGGTGCTGAAGGTGCCGAGCGACGAGCAGCCGACCGCGAA
>QHBU01000070.1 GCA_003244045.1 Candidatus Aeolococcus gillhamiae | reverse complement strand
CTCGCGTACGGGCCGCACATCCTTGGCCACGGGCACCCCGCAGTGGTGGCGGCGCTCCAGCGCCAGCTCACCCGCGGCACCGCATTCGGCGCCACCACCGCGCTCGAGGTGGAGCTCGCCGAGCGCATCGTCGCCGCCATGCCCGCCGTCGAGATGGTGCGCTTCGTCAACTCGGGCACCGAGGCCACCATGTCGGCCCTGCGCCTGGCCCGGGCCATCACCGGTCGCGACCGCGTCGTCAAGTGCGCCGGCGCCTACCACGGCCACGCCGACGTGTTCCTCGCCGCCGCCGGCTCGGGGGTAGCGACGCTGGGAATCCCCGGCTCGCCCGGGGTCCCTCTCGCGGCGGTGGCGGACACCATCGTAGTCCCGTACAACGACGTCGCCGCCGTCGCCGCCGTCCTCGATCGCGAGGGAGAGAGCGTCGCTGCGGTGATCGTCGAGCCCATCGCGGGGAACATGGGCTGCGTGCCGCCGCACCCCGGCTACCTCCAGGCGCTGCGCCAGCTCACTGCGCGCTTCGGCGTCCTGCTCATCTTCGACGAAGTGATGACCGGCTTCCGGGTGGCTCGCGGCGGGGCCCAGCACCTGGCCGGCGTCAGCCCCGACCTGACCTGCCTCGGCAAGGTGATCGGCGGCGGCCTTCCCGTCGGGGCCTTCGGCGGTTCGAGGTCGCTGATGGAGCGCCTGGCTCCCGCCGGCGACGTGTACCAGGCCGGCACACTTTCCGGCAACCCCTTGGCGATGGCGGCGGGGTGCGCGGTTCTCGACGAGCTGGCATCGGGCGCCGCCTACGCGCGCCTCGAGGAGCTCGGCGCCGCGCTCGCCGCGGGTTTGACCGAGACCGCGAGTTCCGCCGGCGTGCCCTGCGTGGTCAACCGAGCGGGCAGCATGGTCACCGCGTTCATCGGGGTCGACGCCGTCGAGGACTACGCTCAGGCGAGCGCGGCCGACACCGCTGCGTTCGCGCGTGTCCACCGTTCCTGGCGTGGGCACGGGGTGCTGTGGCCGCCCTCGCAGTTCGAGGCGGCGTTCCTGTCGACCGCCCACACGAGCGCCGACCTGGAGCGGGTCATCGCCGGGTTCGGCGAGGGACTGCCACGCGAGGCGACGGCAGCCGTCCGCGTGTGACCAGGGCGCGTCTCAGCGACACCTCAGGGATCTGACACGGGCGATGCTACACTCGAATTGCCTCGCCAGAGGTCACGGTCCGGGGACCGACCGAAGTAATGGAGGTTCGTCGCCATGCCAGGCCTGGGAGCCGGTCACTGGGGATACATCGCGATTCTCTTGGTGATCGTTCTGATCATCTGGGGGCCCGGCAAGCTGCCCGATATCGGGTCCGGTCTCGGGCGGGCCATCCGTGAGTTCCGCAAGGCCACGTCGGAAACGCGCGACGAGTTCCATAAGGCGACTCAGTCGGATGATCCTCACGCGGCAGGCACAGCTGCTGCAGCCGCGGCCTCCGCGCCCGGTGCGGCCGTGCCGGTCACGCCGGCCCCGCTTCCCGAGCCCCAGCCGGTGGGCGGCGGAACTGCTCCTGCGGCGCCGACCGAGCGCGCGTCCGGCGAAGGCGACCACACTACCCCCGTCTGACGGTGACCGCCTTCTCACGGAGGCGTTGAGAGGTGCAGGGAGTGGCCGGCGACGAGCGCCGCATGACCATCGTGGAACACCTCGAGGAGCTCCGTCGCGTCCTGATCATCTCGTTCATCGCGTGGATGGTCGCCACCGTGGCCGCGTTCGTCTTCCACGGCGCCATCCTCGACTTCCTGCTCCGCCCGCTGACCACGGTGCTGGGCAAGACCAACAACCACATCACCTCGCAGGCGGTCTTCACGAGCCCCACCGAGGGGCTGACCATCCCCATCAAGATCTCGATGATCATCGGGCTGATCGGTGCCATGCCCGTGGTGTTGTGGCAGGGCTGGACGTTCGTCTCCCCCGGGCTGCGACCGGTGGAACGGAAGTTCGTCGGCCCCTTCATCGGCTCCGCGCTGGTTCTCTTCGGAGGGGGCGCCGCCTTCGCTTACTTCGTTATGCCGATCGGCCTCAACTTCCTGGCCACATTCCTCGGCGGGAGTGCCGTGTACCTCCCCGACATCAACTCGTACCTCTCCTTCCTGGTCATCCTGATCCTTGCCTTCGGCGTGACCTTCGAGCTCCCCGTCGTGATCATCCTCCTCGGACTGCTCGGGATCGTGTCGTCGCGTCGGCTGCGCAAGCAGCGCAAGGCCATCTGGGTCGGGATCATCATGGGTGCGTTGCTGGTCACGCCCGGCGCCGACCCGTACACGCCGACAGCACTGTTCATCCCGTTGATCGTTTTCTTCGAGGCCAGTGTGGTGATCCTCGACAAGGTCTTCAAGCGCTGAAGGCGAGGGGGGAACTGCCTTCCCCCCTCGGGCACCCCCCAGCTCAGGGTGTCAGCTCCGGCGACATGAAGTCGCCTGCGCTGACAGCGCTGAACCCGGCGCGTACACTGCGTCGCCATGCGTCCTGACGGCCGCGCATCGGATCAGCTGCGCCCCACCACTATCGAGCTCGGTCCACTTCCGTACGCCGAAGGAAGCGCGCTGATCACCGCCGGCGATACGCGCGTGCTCTGCGCGGCCAGCGTCGAGGAGCGCGTCCCGCAGTTCCGCAAGGGGAGCGGACGCGGCTGGGTCACCGCCGAGTATGCGATGTTGCCGCGCAGCACAATGACGCGCAGCGAGCGTGACGGTCGCAAGGGCCGCGTGGACGGGCGCGTGCAGGAGATCCAGCGGCTCATCGGGCGCAGCCTGCGCGCCGCCGTCGACTTCGCACGCCTCGGTGAGCGCAGCATCTTCATCGACTGCGACGTCCTCGTCGCCGACGGCGGGACGCGCACCGCGTCGATCACCGGCGGCTACGTCGCGCTCGCGCTCGCCATCAGCAAGCTGCGCGCCGCCGGGCTCGTCGCCGAGGACCCGCTGCGCTGGCAGGTTGCGGCGGTGAGCGCGGGGATCGTCGGCGGCGAACCGCGCCTGGACCTCAACTACCTTGAGGACTCGGCAGCGGACACCGACATGAACTGCGTCGGCAGTGGCGACGGCCGCTTCATCGAGCTGCAGGGCAGCGCCGAGCAGGAACCGTTCTCACGTGCTGAGATGGACAGCCTGCTCCAGCTGGCTTCGACGGGGATCCATCGGCTGTTCGAGGTGCAGTCGGAGGCTCTCGCCCGCGCGTGACCGACCCCGCCTCGCCTCTGGTGCTGGCGACCAACAACACGGGCAAGCTGCGGGAGTTGCGCCGTCTGCTGGCCACCCATCCGTGGCGCGTTCTCAGCCTTGCCGAAGCCGGCTGGGCAGGGGAACTGCTCGAGCCCGGCGAGACCTACGCGGAGAACGGGCTCGCCAAGGCGGCGGCGGTGTCGGCCGGGCTGAACCTGTCGGCGCTCGCCGACGACAGCGGCATCGAGGTCGACGCCCTGCGCGGCTGGCCTGGGCCGTCGTCGGCACGGTGGATGGGGCCGGACGCCACCGACGAAGAGCGACTCGCCGGCCTGATCGCCGAGGTGGACAGGCGCAGCCCCGACGATCGCCGGGTCCGCTACGTGTGCGTGGTGGCGCTGGTGCGTCCTGTCGCCGAGCCGGTCCTCGCTCGCGGCGAGTGCCTGGGTACGCTGGTGGCGCCACGTGGCACTCGCGGATTCGGGTACGACCCCGCCTTCCTCAGCGGTGACCTTGGGATCACGTTCGGCGAGGCCGACGACGCGGCCAAGGACGCGGTGTCGCACCGGGCGCGAGCCCTCCAGCGACTCGCGGAGAGCGGAGTGCTCGATCCTGCGCCTGAGCGCGCGTGACCGCTGCGGCTGAGCAACGGTGGCTCACAATGCCACGTCGTGTCACGCCGCCGCCAGGCCGCATCGTCGCGCCCACTGCGCCTCCTCCTCGCCGTCGGCGCCGTTGTGCTCGCCGGCGTGATCGCATTCCTGGTCACCGTCAACCGCACCGCGGTGCCGGGCGCGGCTCCCTCAGCGTCGCACCCGCCCGTGGTGAGGGTGGTGGCGCCGTCCCCGACGCTCTCCCTCGACGACATCGCCCGTGCCCACCTCGATGGCACGGTCACCATCGAGGCTCTCGGCAGCAACGACGAGGGGTTGGGGACGGGCTGGCTGCTCGACGCCAAGGGTGACTTCGTCACCAACGCCCACGTGGTCCAGGGCCAGCTGAGCGTCCGCATCCGCGCCCGCAACGGCAGCTCCCACGTCGGCGCTGTGATGGGCATCGACCGCGACCTCGACATCGCCGTGATCCGCAGCCGCGACGGCTTCGCGGGCACTCCGCTGACGCCGTTCAAGGGCACCGTCAACGACTTCCCCATTTCGGTGGTGGCGCTCGCCAGCAGCAACGCCACCGGGCACGGCGACATCACCGACGAGCGGGTGACCCGCGTCGAGAGCACTGTCCCGGTCACCGGCGACACCACCACCGGCCAGCCGCCGACCACCACCGAGTACCACGACATGCTGGTGCTCGACGGCCTGCCCATCTATCCCGGCAACAGCGGCGGCCCGGTGCTCGACGCGCAGGGCCGGGTGGTCGGCATCGTGACCCTGGCGAGCAAGTCTCTGCCCGAGGGCTACGCCATCCAGATGAACCGTGTCATCGCCGAGCTGACCACCTTCGCGGCGCGGTGAACGCACCCCGCGGCGCTTCGAGCGGGCCAACTTCGGGTACGGTCATGGGGCTGTGAACGACTACGACATCGCCATCATCGGCGCCGGACCGGCCGGCCTCACCGCGGCGCTCTACGCCGGCCGCAGCAAGATCCGCGCCGTGGTCATCGAGTCCAAGGCCCCCGGTGGGCAGCTTCTCAACACGGAGCTGATCGAGGACTACCCCGGCCTCAAGAGCATCCTCGGTGGGGACCTGGCGGCGGTCATGCTCGCCCAGGCTGAGCACTTCGGCGCCGAGATGGTGTACTCGCCGGTGAACCGCATCCGCGTCGAGGACGACGGCATGAAGGTGGTTGAGACCGATGCCGGCGAGTACCGCGCGCCCGCGGTCATCGTCACCGCCGGGGGCAACCCCCGCAAGCTGGACGTGCCCGGTGAGGAGGAGTTCGCCGGTCGCGGCGTCTCGTACTGCGCGGTCTGTGACGGCGCCTTCTTCGAGGGCCTCGAGCTGGCCGTCATCGGGGGCGGCGACGCCGCCGTCGAGGAGGCGATGTTCCTCACCCGCTACGCGTCCAAGGTCACCCTGATCCACCGCCGCGAGCACTTCCGCGCCCAACCGATCCTCATCGAGGAGGCGCGTGCCCACCCCAAGATCGAGATCCTGGTCAATAGGGTGGTCGAGTCCATCGAGGGCAACCACAAGGTGAGCCATGTTCATCTCCGCGACACGGTCGACGGTCAGACCTCGCGGCTCGACGTCGGCGGCGTGTTCATCTTCGTGGGCTTCATCCCCAACACTGGGCTCATCGACCACCACGTCGACCACGACGCCGGCGGCTACTACCGCACCGATCCGATGACCATGATGACCAACGTGCCGGGCATCTTCGCCGCAGGGGATGTGCGTGCCCAGCTCACCCGTCAGATCACCACCGCAGTCGGCGACGCCACCACCGCCACGATTGCGGCCAGCAAGTGGGTCGAGGAGCGCGCTCGCGGCAACGAGGGCAGTGCGCTGCAGGTGCTCGAGGCCGCGTCGGCGGACGGCGGCTGGGTGGCGTGAGCATCGTCACACGCCACGGTGACGGAGGCGAGACGAGCCTCCTCTACGGCGGACGCGTCGCCAAGGACGACCTCCACACCGAGGCGTACGGCGCCCTCGACGAGGCCATCAGTGCGCTGGGGCTGGCCCGCGCTCTCTGCTCCGACGCCGCCCGGGCGCAGCGGATCCTCGACCTCCAGCGCGAGCTCTTCACGGCCGGCGCCGAGCTGGCCACCGCCACCGCGGACCGGGCCAAGCTCGAGAAGCACTTCGCCACGGTGACCCCGGCCATGATCGCGGCTCTCGACACCGAGATCGCCGGGCTCGAGGCCCGGGTGGCGCTGCCCAAGGGCTTCGTGATCCCGGGCGGTGACCCCGTGGCCGCGGCCCTCGACCTGGGCCGGTCCATCGTGCGCCGCGCCGAGCGCCGCGCCGTCGCCCTACGCCGTGCGGGAGGGCTTGGCAACGCCGAGGTGCTGCGCTACCTGAACCGCTGCTCGGACCTCCTTTTCATGCTGGCCCGCGAGGCGGAGGGCGACGAACTCGTCGCCAAGTGAGCCCTCTCGCCGCGGCTCACTGCGCGGGCAGAGGGGCTGACCCCGGCTCGTCCGCGGGCGCCACGCTCAACACCGGCGCGCGCCCAGGGCCGGCGCCCGTCTCGGTCGGCGACCAGGCGCCCGGAGGCAGCTGGGTCTGCACGCGGAAGCCGTCGGGGTCACGCAGCACTCGCACCGGCGTGGCGTAGTGCGGGTGCCCGCTAACCGGCTCGCTGAGCGCCAGGCTCCAGGTGCCCCCGCCGTCGATCGCGAGCGCCTCGGCCGCGACCCAGCCGCGGGCGTTCACCGCCATCTCAGCGAGCGTTCCGGTCATCAGGCGCAGGGGCATGCGGGCGGCCGCGGCATGACCGGCCTCGTCGCCCTGCCGTTCGCCGACCCACAGCTTCGCCACCCTCAATCCATTGCTCTCGGCGATCTCGGAGATCGGCCAGCGTGCTGACGGCTGCGGCGGCATGAACACGTGGTGGCCGTCGCCTCGGCGCTCCACGCGGATGACGTTCTGGGCGGTGGGGAAGGCGCTGCCAGCCGTCCCCGGGCGGAGCGCCGCCGCCCGATCGGGGCCCACCAGCACGGCGTCGGCCGGGACCCAGGCGGATTCGCCCACCGCCAGTTCGGCGAGGGTCGTCGCGGCCGCCGCGGCGTCGCGGTGGGACGACGTTCGCATCCGCACCGCGGCGGACAGCGACGTTCGTGGTGCCTGGGCTGCGTGCCTCGGGCGCGTCTTCAGCGCCGCGTAGCTGTCGGTCAGCCGCCGGAAGGTGGACAGCGCCTGGGCATCCCCGGGATTGCGGTCGGGGTGGTGGATCTTGGCCAGCCGGCGATATGCGTCCCGAATCTCGTCGTCGCCGGCGCTGGGACGGAGTCCCAGCACCGCGAAGTCGTTGGGGGTGGGTGCGCGGCTCACTCAGCCCCCCTCGGGCAACAGGCGTAGGCATTGGAGGGCGAGCCAGAAGCGGTGCGGCGCCGCGGGTGCCTCGAGGTCGACGCCCAGCTCGGCCAGGCGACGGATGCGGTAGACCACGGTATGGCGATGCAGTCCGAGGGCGGCGGCGGCTTCGTTGAGGCTCGGGGTGGCGAGCAGCGCTTCCAAGGTTTCGAGGAGCGGCCCGCTGCGCGATGGTGGAGTGGCCAGGACGGCTCCCAGGGTGTGCCCCACGAAGCGGCGCATCGATTCGGGATCGGTCGCCATGGTCGCGAACACTCCGACCGCCGCGTCGTCCCAGACGCGCGCGGCCGGCTCGAGCCGCGCACCCACCTGCAGCGCCTCGCGCGCACGGCGGGCGGCCTCGGCGACGTCCTCCAGCGCGGCGGCCACTGGGCCGATGCCCCAGCGGACCGTCCCTGCCTCGGCAGCGGCGCGTTCGGCTTCGTCCAGGATCCTCGCGGCGCCGGTGCGACCGGGGACCAGTGCGATCCACGTGCCAGGCTGATCGCCGACGGTGAGCACGCCGAGCGGGCGGAGCGCGGCCTCGAGAGCACCCTCCTCGTCGGTGGCGATCGAACAGGCCAGCACGAGGTAGGGAGGCTGCAGATCGAGATCGCTGGCTGCCGCAAGGCGGCGCAATTCGGGGCTGACGTCGCCGGCGACGAGGCGCTGCAGGATTCGGTCGCGGTCGAGGTCGCGGCGACGCATCAGTCGCTCGCGGGTTTCGAGGTACGCCGAGCCGACCGCGCCGCTGATCTCGTCGAGGTATTCGAGGACTTGTCCGGTCACGGCGATGACAGTGGCTCTGGGCAACATGTCCAGTCCGGCCGACTCACCGATCAGCTCCCGCCAGACCACCCGAGCGGCGAGCCGGTAGGCGGCCAGGAGCACCTCGAGCGGGACGCCCATCTCGGCCTGCTGCGCGCCCATGGAACCGAGGCGCTGGAGATCGCCGGTGCGCAGCCCGCGCCCGTCACGAAGCAGTCGGACGAGGGTGCGCAGCGCGTCTCGGCAGGCGACGGTGACGCTGCGGAGATAGCCGATGCTGCGGAATTGCGCGGGCAACGCCAGCTCGGAGGCGATGCGACGGGTCATGCGCTGCGCGATGACGTCGATGTCGGCGAGAAGCCGCAGCGTGATCTCTGGAGGAAGAGTGGCCGTCGGGGCCCATTCATGCGGCCCCGGGATCGGCTCGACTGGCGCGTAGTTCGACATGGTGGCCATTATGGACGCGGTGGCCAAATCTTGCCCCTCAATTCCGCTCTGACGGCCGATGGCTTGGCCATGCGGCGTGCCGGACACTGGGCACATGCTCTACGACGACCTTTTTGTTCGCCTCGAACGCGCCCGCTGGAACTTCACCGACGAGATCGATTTCAGCACCATCGATCACAGCCTGCTGACCGACCAGTGGATCCATGACCTCCGCCAGATCTGTCTCACCGAGCTCAGCGCGCTGTACGCGACGGAGATGTTCCTGCGCGACTTCTACACGGACATCGACTTCTGCAGCTTCGTGTCGATCTGGTTCTACGAGGAGATGAAGCACCACATGGTGCTGCGCAAGTACCTCGAGGCCTGCGGGCAGACCTTCGATGAGGAGAAGGAGCTGCCCGAGCTGCGGCTCACCTTCGCTGAGGGGCCGGCGATCGAGACGCTGACCATGCACTTCTGCGGCGAGCAGCGCCTGGCCCACTGGTACCAGGCTTTCAGCAAGAGCGCGCCCGAGCCTCTGCTGCGCAAGATTTTCAAGATCCTCGCGGCCGACGAGCTCCGCCACGCAGCCTGCTATGCCAAGTACCTGCGCAAGGCGATCGCCAACAAGCCTGACGAGCTGCCCGCCGTGCTGCGCATGACGCTGTGGATGCTGCGCAGCACCAACGATGCGCCCAAGCACCCCACCACCGTCACCTCGCCGAGCGTCTGCGACCAGCTGGAGGACCCGGAGTACATCAGCCGCATGCTCGACTGGTACCTGCCCGGCCGCGACCACGAGGCACCGGTACAGCGCCGGATCCTAGCGTTGATGTCAGAGCTGGCCGGAACCAGGATGACGAGTACCAAGGACATGCTCCCCGTCATCCGCCGCCTGACCCCGGTCGCCGCGTAAGAGCGAAGGGGGAACTGCGTTCCCGCCTCGGGCGAGGAGCGCCTGCCCTCCCTATAATCACGGGGCTATGTCAGAGCAGACCCGCGTGCGCGCGACCGTGCGGGGAAGGGTGCAGATGGTGGGCTTCCGCGCGTTCGTGGCGCACCATGCCGGCGACCTGTGCGGCACCGTCGCCAATCGGCCCGACGGAAGCGTGGAGTGTGTGATCGAAGGTCCGCCGGACGCGGTGGACCGCATCCTCGAGCTGCTCCACCGGGGACCGGCACACGCCCAGGTCGACGCCGTCGACGTGCTCCGCGAGCCGTACCGCGGCGACCTGCCTCCGTTCACGGTGCACGCGTGAACTTCCGCTGGGCCGAGCGCATGTCGCGGATCGGCACCGAGAGCGCGTTCGAGGTGCTCGCCCACGCCCGGCGACTCGAGGACGAGGGCCGCGACATCATCCACCTGGAGATCGGCGAGCCCGACTGCGCTACCCCCCAGAACATCATCGACGTCGCGGTCCGAGCCCTCAACGAGGGTGCCACCCATTACACGCCGGCGAGTGGCATGGCCGTCACCCGCGAGGCGACCGCGCGCTACGTCACCGCTCGCACCGGCGTCCCGACCTCGCTGGAGAACATCGTGATCGTTCCCGGCAGCAAGAACATTCTCGCGTTCCTGCTGCTGGCCATCATCGAGCCCGGCGACGAGGTCATCGTGCCCGACCCGGGGTATCCGATCTACCGCTCGCTGGTGAACTTCATCGGCGCCACGCCGGTGTCCGCACCGATCCGCCAGGAGAACGACTTCCGTCTCGACATCGACGAGCTGCGCGGCCTGGTGACCCCGCGCACCAGGCTGCTGATCGTCAACACTCCGGCCAACCCGACCGGGGGAATCCTCACCCGCGAGGACTGCGAGAACATCGCCCAGCTGGCCATCGAGCACGACCTGGTGGTCCTCACCGACGAGATCTACGGGCGGCTCATCTATGACAGTGCCCACGTCTCTCTCTATGGCATCGACGGCATGGCCGAGCGCACCGTGTTGCTCGACGGTGTCAGCAAGGCCTGGGCGATGTGCGGCTGGAGACTCGGCTTCGGTGCCATGCCGGTGCCACTCGCGCAGCGGATGGACACGCTGATGATCAACTCGTCGTCGTGCGCGGCGGCGTTCACCCAGCTGGCGGCGATCGAGGCCTTCGATTCGCCGGAGTCGGACGCTGCCGTCGATGCCATGGTTGCCGAGTTCCGGCGCCGTCGCGACATTCTCGTGGACGGTCTGAACCGCATCCCCGGCATCAGCTGTCGCCGCCCGGCCGGCGCCTTCTATGTGTTCCCCGACGTCACGGCGACGGGCTACAACGAGCGCGAGCTGCAGAAGGAGCTCCTCGACGAGGTGGGCGTGGCCACCCTGGCGGGCAGCACCTTCGGTCCCCATGGCGCCGGTCACATCCGCCTCAGCTACGCGAACTCCGTCGAGAACATCGAGCGAGCCCTGGAGCGCATCGCCCTCCATCTCGGCGCGGGCGCGGTCTCGCCGGCTTAGCGCCGGTTCGACATCCGCGCAGACATCCATGGCCGCGCTGCAGGTCCTTCCCGACCTCGACACCGCGACCCGGTTACTCGACGACCACGACGTGGTTCCTCTGTTCGTGGAGGTGCCGGCCGGCGGGGCGACGCCGGTGAGCCTGATGCGCCGCCTCGGCGTCGGCGGTCACTGCTTCCTCCTCGAGTCGGCGAGCACGCTTCACGGCATCCACGGCCATTCATTCCTCGGCCACGACCCCCTCGGGGTCGCGCCCCAGGACACCGAGGACCCGCTCCGTCCACTGGAAGGGGTGCTCGCCGAGCGGGTGGCCCCCGTGGAGGGGCTCAACGTCCCGTTCGTCGGTGGCTGGGTCGGCTACCTCGCCTACGAGGCGGCGGGCTGCTACGAGCGTCTGCCGTCGACCGCGCCGGCATTCGCTGGAGTGCCGATGAGCGTGTTCGCACTCTATCGCACCGTGACGGTGTTCGACCACGAGCGCGACAAGGTGCTGCTCGTGACCCAGCTGCGCCGCGACGACGGCGACATCGCGACGGGGTACGCGCACGCGTGCGCCCGCTTGGCCGGCATGCGTCTGCGCATCGAAGCGCCGGAGCCGGCGGGAGCGGTCGATCACCCCGCTGCCGTGGAGGTCGACGTCGAGGTCGGGCCCCGGTACGTGACCCTCAGGCGGCCAGTGCTTCCGGACAGTGCGTCGACGTTCCCGCGCGCGGACTTCCTCGAAGCGGTCCGGGTCGCGCTCGACCATGTCATCGCCGGTGACGTCTTCCAGGTGCAGGTGTCGCGTCGCTTCGCGGTGCCACTCGGTGCCCACCCGTTCACGCTGTACACCGCGCTGCGGCTGTCTAGCCCCACGCCGTACCTGTTCTACGTGAGCAGCCCCGGATGCGTCCTTGTCGGCGCGTCGCCCGAGATGCTCGTGCGGGTTCGCGGCGATACGGTCGACTACCGGCCCATCGCGGGCACACGCCGCCGCGGCTCCACCGAGGCCGAGGACGCCGCCATGGAGACCGAGCTGCAGGGCAGCGAGAAGGAGCAGGCCGAGCACCTCATGCTCGTCGACCTCGGTCGCAACGACGTAGGCCGGGTGGCTGCCACGGGCACCGTTGAGGTCCACGAGCTGGCGGTTGTCGAGCGCTACTCGCGTGTGATGCACCTGGTCAGCGGCATCCGCGCCCGGCTGGCGGCCGGGCGCACCGCCTTGGACGCGCTTCGCGCCTGCTTCCCGGCCGGCACTGTCAGCGGCGCACCGAAGATCCGCGCGATGGAGGTCATCGCTGAGCTCGAGCCGCACGGTCGCGGACCGTACGCCGGAGCTGTGGGCTACATTGGCAGCGGCGGTGTGCTCGATACGGCAATCGCTCTGCGCACCGTGGCAGTGGTGGACGGACAGGCCTACCTGCAGGCGGCGGCTGGGATTGTCGCCGACTCAACGCCCGACGAGGAGGCACGCGAGATCGACAACAAGCTGGCGGCCGCGTTGGACGCGATCACGCGTGTCGATGGACCGTGAGCGCGCACGCAGAGGACCTCCGTGGACGCGTCGTCGTGGTGGACAACTACGACTCGTTCACCTTCAATCTGGTTCAGTACCTCGCCGAGCTCGGTGCTGACGTGGTGGTGATTCGCAACGACGCGCTCAGCAGTGATGACGTCCTCGCCGGCGAACCGGCGGCGATCGTGCTCTCCCCCGGCCCGGGACGCCCGGAGGACGCTGGCATCTGCGTCGACCTGGTTAGCGATGCAGCGCGGATGTCCATCCCGCTGCTCGGCGTCTGCCTCGGCCACCAGGCAGTCGGGCTCGCATTCGGCGGGCGGGTGGTGAACGCGGCGCAGATCATGCACGGCAAGAGCAGCAACATCCAGCACACGGGTACCGGTGTCTTCACCGGGCTGCCCAACCCGTTGCGTGCGACCCGCTACCACTCGCTGGTGGTTGAGCGTGCGAGCCTGCCGCCGCCATTGCTGCTCACCGCGTGGACCGCCGACGGCACGGTGATGGGCGTGCAGCACCGCGATCACCCCGTGCACGGAGTGCAGTTCCACCCCGAGTCAATCGGCACCCCGGACGGGCACGCCCTGCTCGGCAACCTCCTCGCCGGCGCCGAGGCGGCGCGCTCGCTGGCCTCCGCGCAGTGAGCGACCTGGGCGCGCTGGGTCCGATCATCGACCGCAAGCGCCACGAGGCGGCGGCGCTGCATTGCGGGCGCGCGGCGATGTTCGCCCACGCCGCCAACCTCGAGCATGCGCCGGCGATCGAACGGATCCTCGGCGGCGGGACGGTGATCGCTGAGCTCAAGCGTCGCTCCCCAAGCGGCGGGACGCTTCGCCGGCACCTTGACGTGGTCGCCACGGCGGCCGCCTACGAGGCCGCAGGCGCGGCGGCGGTGTCCGTGCTCACCGATGGCCCCGACTTCGGTGGCTCGTTGACCGATCTCGTGGCCGTGCGTGCGGCAGTGGAGATCCCGGTGCTGCGCAAGGACTTCGTGGTGTCGCCCGTGCAGATCGCCGAGGCGCGCGTCGCCGGCGCCGACTGGGTGCTCCTGATCGCTGCGGTGTTCGACGACCCCGGCCTCGACGACGCGATCGACGCCGCGCGACGGTGCGGCGCGGCAGCGCTCGTCGAGGTGCACACGGACTCGGATCTCGACCGCGCCGTCGGCGCCGGCGCGCAATGCATCGGCATCAACAACCGCGACCTGCGCACCCTCACCACCGACCTGCGCACGTTCGCGCGCCTGCGGGCACGCGTGCCGTCGGGCACGGTCATCGTCGCCGAGTCAGGCGTGCGGCAACCGGCGGACGTCGCCCGCCTGGTCGCTGAGGGCGCGGACGCCGTGCTGGTGGGGGAGGCGCTCATGCGAGCAGAGAGGCCGGGCGAGCTGCTCACCGAGATGGTCGCCGCCGCCGAGGGCGCTGCGGCCGGGCACCCGTCGTGATCGTCAAGGTGTGCGGCGTTCGCACCCCGGAGATCGCCGATGCGGCCATCGAGGCGGGGGCGGACTGGCTCGGCCTGGTGCTGGTGGCCGCTAGCCCGCGCCATGTCGACGACGCCGCTGCGCGGGCGGTCGTCGACGCGGTGCGCGGACGCGCCGACCTCGTCGGCGTGATGCTCGACGCCACGCCCGCGCAGTGCGAGGAGGCGGCGGCCCGCTACCGGCTCGCAGCCGTGCAGATGCACGGCAGGGTGGCGTCGTCGACTATTGAGCGGACCGCTGTGCCGGTGATCCGCGCCATCAACGTTGTCGACGCTGTGGCTGCGCTCACCGAACAATGGTGGCCGGACTGCCTGGTGCTGCTCGACGCCGCGCCCTCCAGTGCGGACGGGCTACCCGGCGGCACAGGCACGCGTGTCGACGAGGTCACGGCGGCGGCCATCTCTCGGCACCGCCGAGTGATCCTGGCCGGCGGGCTCTCCGCCGACAACGTCGCCGCTGCCATTGAAGCCGTCCAGCCACAGGGTGTGGACGCCTCCAGCGGATTGGAGACGAGCCTGGGGGTGAAGGATCCCGCGCGCGTCGTTGCCTATGTCCGCGCGGCTCGCGCCGCCGCGGTGCCGCGATGACCACGACCCGAGGCCGTTTCGGCAGCTACGGCGGCGCTTACGTGCCGGAGACCGTGGTGCCCGCGCTCGCCGAGCTCGAAGTGTCGATGGACGAGGCTCTGGCCGACGCCGCCTTCCAGGCGGAGCTGCGGGGGTTGCTGCATGATTACGCCGGGCGTCCCACGCCGATGACCCACGTGTCGCGGCTGAGCGAGGCGTCCGGCGGCGCGCAGATCTGGTTGAAGCGCGAGGACCTCCTCCACACCGGCGCCCACAAGATCAACAACGCGCTCGGCCAGGTCCTGCTCGCAGACCGGATGGGAAAGCGGCGCATCATCGCCGAGACCGGCGCCGGACAGCACGGCGTCGCCACCGCCACCGCGTGCGCGCGCGCCGGCCTCGGCTGCACGGTGTACATGGGGCGCGAGGACATGCGCCGCCAGGCGCTCAACGTGTACCGCATGCAGCTCCTCGGCGCCACAGTCTTGCCCGTCGACAGCGGTGCGGGCACGCTGAAGGACGCCACCAACGAGGCCATCCGCGACTGGGTGGCCAATGTTCGCGACACGCACTACGTGATCGGCAGCAGCGTCGGTCCGCATCCCTACCCAACCCTGGTGCGCACGCTGCAGAGGGTCATCGGCGACGAGACCAGGGCCGAGTGCCTCGCCCGGCTGGGCGGCCTTCCCGCCGCGGTGGTGGCCTGTGTCGGGGGCGGCAGTAACGCCATTGGCATGTTCGCGGCATTCCTCGACGACAACGCCGTGGAGCTGATCGGTGTCGAGGCAGCCGGACGCGGCCTTGACGGCGGCCAGCACGCGGCACCGCTGAGCCGCGGCCGGCCGGGCGTTCTCCACGGCTCCAACAGCTACCTCATGCAGGACGAGCACGGCCAGGTGCTCACCGCGCATTCGATCAGCGCCGGGCTCGACTATCCCGGTGTCGGACCGGAGCACAGCGCGCTCCGCGACACCGGGCGAGTGCGCTATGTCAGCGCCGAGGACGGCGAGGCCCTGGCGGCGTTCCACCGACTCTGCCGACTCGAGGGGATCATCCCCGCACTCGAGTCGAGCCACGCGCTGCACGCGGCCGAACAGTTCGCCGCCGCCCAGCCCGCTGACGCGGTGGTGGTGGTGTGCCTGTCGGGCCGGGGCGACAAGGACATCGGCACCGTCCGCGAGCATGAGAGTGACGATGCCGCCGGGTGAGCGACTGACCGTCGCCCTGCGCGACCACGCCGGCGGCCTGCCGGCACTGGTGCCGTATGTCACCGCCGGATACCCGCGCAGAGACGACACCGTGGCGGTGCTTCGCGCCGCGCAGGACGCCGGCTGCGCCGCCGTCGAGATCGGCATTCCCTTCAGCGACCCGCTCGCCGACGGCCCCAGCGTGCAGCGCGCCGGCTGGCAGGCCCTGCGCAACGGCATGACCATGGGGCTGGCGATCGAGCAGGTGGCCACGGCACGGGCGGCCGGCGTCACCCTCCCGCTGGCGCTGATGACCTACGTCAACCCGGTGCTGAGCCACGGCCTGGACCCCTTCTGCGCCGACGCCGCGGCCGCGGGGGCCGACGGGATCATCGTCCCCGACCTCCCCGCCGGCGAGGCCTCGGATCTCCGCGACGCCGGTGCGGCGCACGGCCTTGCCCTGATCCCGATGGTGGCGCCGACCACGCCGACCGAGCGCATCGAGCTCGCCTGCCACAACGCGGCGGGCTTCATCTACTGCGTGGGTGTGGTCGGCACCACCGGGGCGCGCGCCGAGATCGCCGCCGAGGCCTTCGACCTGCTCGATCGGGTACGAGCTTCCACGCCCCTGCCGCGGGCCATCGGTTTTGGCCTGAGTCGGCATGAACACCTGGTCGCCCTGCGCGGTCGGTGCGAGGCGGCGGTGGTGGGATCGGCGCTGCTCGACGCCATGTCCAGCCACCCCGACGACGGCGCCGCCGCAGCCTCCATGTTCCTGCACGGCATGCTGCACGCCGCGTGAGCACATGAGCGAGCGGCGAATCGCCGGTGCGGACAGGGTCGACGGCGAGGTGACCGTTCCCGGCGACAAGTCGATCAGCCACCGAGCCCTGATCCTCGGGGCGCTGATCCGCGGGCGCAGCTATGTCGGCAACGTGTCGCCCGCCGCCGACGTTGCAGCCACCGCCCGCGTGCTCCAGGACTGTGGCGGGTCGGTGCGCCCGTTCGGCGACGGTCGCGTCTCCCTCGACGGCGCCGGCGCGGGGGTGAGCCTGCGCAGCCCCGCGCGGCCGCTCGACTGCGCCAACTCGGGCACCACGATGCGGCTCATGGCTGGCGTCCTCGCCGCCCACGAGGCCGTGGCCACGCTGACCGGCGACGCGTCGTTGCAACGCCGGCCGATGGAGCGCGTCGCCGTGCCGCTCCGCGCGATGGGCGCGCAGCTGCGCACCGACGACGGGCATGCACCGCTGCTGGTGCAGGGCACTGCCACGCCGCAGGGGCTCGAGCACCATCTGGAGGTGGCCAGTGCCCAGGTGAAGTCCGCCATCCTGCTCGCCGGGTTGAGCGCGCAGGGCACCACGGTGGTGCACGAGCCGGTGCCGACCCGCGATCACACGGAGCGGCTGCTGCGCGCCTGCGGAGCCGACCTCAGCGCCGACGGCGAGTCGATCACCTTGCGCCCCGCGCGGCTCGATCCGTTCGGGCTGCGCGTGCCCGGTGACATCAGCTGCGCGGCCTTCTTCATGGCGCTGGCGGCGGCCCGCATCGGCTCCACGGTGCGCTGCCCGGGAGTCGGCCTCAACCCCGGACGCACCGGCATCCTCGAGGTGCTCGAGGAGATGGGCGCGCGCGTCGAGGTGGAGGAGGGGCCACCCGCAGCCGAGGTCGAGCCACAGGGCACGGTGATCGTCACTGCGGCGCCACTCCACGGCGTGACCGTCGAGCCGGCGATGGTTCCCCGCTGCATCGACGAGCTGCCTGCCATCGCAGTGGTGGCCACCCAGGCGGAGGGGCGCACCCAATTCCGCGGCGCGGGCGAGCTGCGCCACAAGGAGACCGACCGCATCGCTGCGCTGGTCGCCGGGCTGCGCTCGCTCGGGGTAGCCGCTGAGGAGACGGCCGATGGACTGGTCATTGACGGCCCCGCCCAGCTCCGCCCGGCCCGCCTCGACGCCGCCGGTGACCACCGCCTGGCGATGGCGTGGGCGATCGCCGCCGCCCTCACGGATCCAAGCGCTGGTGACTGCGTCATCGTCGGAGCCGACACCGTGGCCGTGTCCTATCCGGGCTTCTTCGACGACCTGGGTGCGCTCACCACCGAATCGCGCTGAGCACGAACCCGGCGGCCAGGGTGATGCCGGTGAGCATGTGGAGCTGGACGCAGCCGATGAGCAGGCGCGTCCAGCCCATGGCATCGAGGTCGCGGCGCGCTCGCGCCGCCAGGAGCAGCGCCATGACCGCCGGCAGCACCGCGCCGAGGCACCACAGGGGGATGCCCCGCGTCGCCAGGGCCACGGCCAGCACCACGGCGGCGCCGCCGACCAGGAGGCGGAACTCGAGGACGACGGCGTCCATCGACACCCGCGTCGCCAGCGTGTGCTTGCCGACGCTGGCGTCGTGGCTGCGGTCGCGCGCGTTGTTGGCGTGCAGGATGGCGGCGGTGAGCAGGGCCAGCGCAGCCGCCGCCCACCACACCGAGGATGGCACGGCGGCCGTCTGGGCCGCTGCCGTCCCCCACACGATGCCCAGGCCCATCGGCAGCGCGGACGCCGCCTCGCCGAGCGGCCGGTAGGCGAGGCGCAGCGGAGGCGCGGTGTACGCCCAGCCGACCACCAGGGCCGCCAGGCCGAGCAGCAGCAGCGCGGGGCGGTGCACGGCCAGCGCGATGCTCACTCCGAGGATGGCCGCGGCGGCGAAGAGGCCGGCGGCGATGAGCCGGGCCTGGGCCGGGTTGATCCACTGGCGGCGCATCGCCAGCGACGCTCCCGCGCCCGTGTAGTCGTCGGCGCCGGTGAGCGCGTCCTCCGCGTCGTTGAGCACGTTGGTGGCGGCCTGCAGCAGCAGCGCGAGAACCAGGCAGCCGGCGGCGATGAGCGGCTGCACGGCGCGCTGCGGCGCCAAAGCGGCGGTGCCGACGACCGAGCTGACCGCGGCGACCGTCAGCGACCGGGGCCGGACACTCTCCCAGAGCACCGTCACCGCGCCGGGTCTGGCGGTCGCGCGGGCCGCCATCAGTCGAACGTCAGGAGCAGCGGCGGCTTGCCGAGGACCTCGACGACCTTCAGCTCGCGCACTGCGACGATGAAGGGATGAACCGGCAGGTTGTCGACGAACTGCTTGGCGCCGGGCGCGTGCGCAAGGAGGCGGCGGAACAGTTCGAGGCGCCCCGAGTCGTCGACGTCGGCTCGGTTGGCGGACCCCCAACCCTGGATCCAGCGTGACGGGTTGCCGGGCGAGCACATGAACGCGACACGCGGGTCCAGCGCGATGTCGCTGGCCTTGCGGGACCCGTCGAGCACGGCCAGCACAAGCTGGATGCGACCGTCCTCCACCTCGGGCGCGAAGAACACTCCGGCGACGTGAGGGCCGGAGTCGCTGACCGTGGCGAGCGCGGTCGTGTCATAGGCGCGCAGCGCCCACAGCGCGCGCTCCACCTCACCTCCGGCTTCGGCGCTCATGACCCGACAGTATCGGACCCGATCAGCGCAGCAGCCGGCTGAGCCGGCGATCGGCGAGAACGCGTCCGCCGGTCTGGCAGGTCGGGCAGTACTGGAACGAGCGCGTCGATAGCGACACCTCACGGATGGTGTCACCGCACACGGGGCAGGGGTCACCGGTGCGCCCGTGGACGGCGAGGTGCTGCTTCTTGTCCGGCTTGAGGTCGGCGATCTCGACCCCGCGGGCGCGCTCCACCGCCCCGCTCATGACGCTGCGCAGGGCGGCGTGCAGGCGCATCGTCTCCTCCTCGCTGAGCGCGCTCGCCTGCCGAAAGGGCGAGAGTCGGGCCGCATGGAGGATCTCGTCCGAGTAGGCGTTGCCGACGCCGGCGATCAGCGACTGGTCGGCGAGCACCGTCTTCAGCTGGCCGCGGCGCTGCTGCAGCAGCTCACCGAGCCGCGCCGCGGACAGGGCGTCGTCGAGCACATCAACCCCCAGCCGGGCGATCCCCGGCACGTCAGCGGCGGCGCGGACCACGTACACGGCCAAGCGGTGCTCGGTTCCCTGTTCGGTGATGTCGATGCCGCAGCCGCCGGCGAGCTCGAGCTGGAGGGCGAGAGGACCACGCAGGGTCGACTTCGCCTCGTTGAGCCGGTCCCGCCAGCGGATCCATCCGGCGCGCGCAAGGTGCACCACCAGGTGCAGTTCGCCCGCGGTCATGTCCAGGAACTTGCCGTGCCGGTCCCAGCCGTCGACGGTATGGCCCACCAGTGCTTGGAGACGAGGGTCGTAGGTCTTGAGCGCGCCGATCGAGCGCAGCCGGACGGCGATGATGGTCTGTCCACGCATCCGCTCGGTGAGCCCGGCGGACAGGGCGGTGACCTCGGGAAGCTCGGGCATGGCCCAATAGTGGCGCAGCCCGTCCCAGCATCGCAGTGGACAAAACGTAGAATTCCACGACCTTGAGGTCGATGACCGACGCCACCGCGGCCAACAGCATCGCGACGCAACGGCGGCGGCGAACCGTGCCCTTCGATGGCGAGGATGTCCTCTGTGTGCCGCGCACCACGATCTTCCCCGACGGTGCCTGGCATGGCCTGGTCACGGTCGGGCTCGAGCGGGTGCTGCGAACCATCCGGGCGGCCTCGGAGTACCGGCCCCGTCATGCGGTCGAGGACGACCCCTCGATGCAGCAGATCATCCCCTACTGCGTGGTGCACCATCCCCTGGACGGCACCTACCTGCTGACCAGGCGGCTGCGCCGCTCCAGCGAGCGTCGCCTCCACCATCTCTACTCGCTGGGGGTCGGTGGCCACGTCAATCCCGGCGACGGCGCCGGCGGCGACCCGCTCGTCGGCGGGCTCCAGCGCGAGTGGGCGGAGGAGGTGGTGTGCTCGTCGCCGGCCACCGCGAGCCTGGTGGCCATGCTCAACGACGACTCGACGCCAGTGTCACAGGTGCACCTCGGCCTGGTGTTCCTGGTCGAGCCGGCGGTGGCGACCACTGCGGTCCGCGAGCTCGACAAGCTGGAGGGGGAGAACCTCACGCTGGCGGCGATGCGCCGCCACTACCTGAGCATGGAATCGTGGTCACAGCTGGTCTTCGACGACCTCGTCGGTGGGGCCGCCAAGCGAGCCGAGCGCTCGCCGCTGGTCGTCGAGCTTCCGCCGGCGCACTGACCGGGCGAGGGGGAACTCTGCTCCCCCACGGGCACCCCTATGTAGCGGCCTCAGCTCCGGCGAAATGAATTCGCCTGGGCGGAGGATGCGACACGAGGGCGCCGTCGAACCACCCGTATACTCCGCGCATGCCTGTGCGAGTTCGCGTTCCCGGCCCGCTGCGCCGCCTCACCGGTGGCGGCGCCGAGGTGACCGTCGAGGGCGCCACGGTGTCCGACGCGCTCGGCGATCTCGAGCAGCGCTACCCGGGCTTCCATGACCGTCTCTACGATGCGGAGGGGAAGCTCCGTCAGTTCATCAATATCTACGTCAACGACTCCGACATCCGCTTCAGCCAGGGGCTCGAGACGCCCGTCGGTGAACGCGACGAGCTCTCCATCGTTCCCGCCGTGGCCGGCGGCCGCTGAAGCGGCGGCGATGACCGCTGCGGCCGCGCCGGCCGCGCCTGGACGCCGGGCAGCCCGCATCCCCGACGACCCCTTCGAGCTGCTGCCCGGTGACGCCGTCGTCGCGGTGGCCATGTCCGGCGGGGTGGATTCATCGGTGGCGGCGGCGCGCTGTGCGGAACGCGGGTTGCGCACCGTCGGCATCACCCTGGCAATGTGGCCGCGCGACGGAGAGCGCCGGCGCGACCGCGGCTGCTGCTCCATCGACGCCGTCGAGGACGCCCGCCGCGTCGCGACCAGCATTGGCATCCCGCACTACAGCTGGAACCTGGAGCCGGAGTTCCAGCGCGACGTGGTGGCTCCGTTCGAGGACGAGTACGCGGCCGGGCGCACGCCCAACCCGTGCGTGCGCTGCAACCAGGTGATCAAGTTCGGGGTGCTGCTCGACCGGGCCCGGGCCGCCGGGGCGACCCACCTCGCCACAGGCCACTACGCGCGCATCGGTCGGCGGGGGAACGCCGCGTCTCTGCATCGTGCCCGGGCGGCGGCCAAGGACCAGGCCTACACGCTCCATCGCCTCGAGCAGGAGCAGCTGCTCAGCTCCGTATTCCCCCTTGGCGCAGAGACGTCCAAGGACGAGGTGCGGCGCCATGCCGCCGATCTCGGCCTGATCACGGCGGCCAAGCCAGACTCGCAGGAGCTGTGCTTCGTCGACGGCTCGGTGCGCGCCGAGCTGGAGCGGCGCCTGCGGGGCCGCTTCCGTCCCGGCGCCATGGTCGATCAGGCCGGCGCGGTGGTCGGCGAGCACCGCGGGGTGCCCTTCTACACGGTGGGCCAGCGGTCCGGCCTGGGGCTGCCGCCGTCACGCCCCGACGAGGCCCCGCTCTTCGTGACCGCTGTCGACGCGATGGCCAACACCGTCACCGTCGGCCCGCGCAGCGCGCTGGATCGCGACACCGTGCGCCTCACCGACATCCACTGGATCGACCAGCGCCCCGCGCACGACGCGCCGCTGGCGTTGCAGCTTCGCGCGCACTCGGCCCCGGCCCAGGTCGCCGTGGTTCAGCTTGGCAACGACGCCCTGCTTCTGCGCTGCGATCCGCCGGTGACCCAGGTGGCGCCGGGCCAGGCGGGCGTCCTCTTCGAAGGCGACGAGGTGATCGGCGGCGGCACGGTGGCGCTCACGTGATCCTCGCGGTGCCGCTGCCGCCGACGCCGGGCCAGGTCGCGCTCGGCGTCCTTGGCGTGCTCGCTGGCGCTGTGATCGCGTCGGTGTCAGCATTCCTGGCGCGCCGCGGGCGCAACTGGCTCTACCACCTCGGCACCGCCGGCGGCCTGCTCATCGTCGCCGGCATCGTGGGACAGCGCACAGTGGCCGACGGCGCCAGGCTGGGCGCCTGGGACGCCGGGATCGCCGTTCCCGTGGTCGGCGTGCATCTCGACCCGGTTGCGGCCGGCGGCATCATCCTGACGCTGCTCGCCGTGACCTTGATCCTGCTCTTCGAGCGTGTCGTCGATGAGGACGACAGGCCGCCCCCTCTCATGCATCGGGCTCTCGAGGACGACGACGCGGTTTGACGGTCGAAGGGGGAAGGCAGTTCGCCCTTCGCCTACAATGCCGCCGATGTCCGGCGCCGGCAGCCGCCTCGTGAGCGAGGCGCCTTTCCCGAAAGCGTCTGTCCGCGCTGCCGCAGCCCTGCACCAGACGGCTGGGTGAGCACCGCGGTGTTCTACGTACTCGCGATTCTGATCGTCCTCGCGGCTCTCGGCGCCGTGCTCGCACCGTCCACACGCATGGCGCTGCTCGCAGTGCTCGCCGGTGGCGTGCTCGTCGGCATCCTGCTCATCGCCGCCGGTGCCTACCTGCTCGGCGCCGTCGCGCTGGTGGCACCGAGCGGCTGCCTGCTGCTGGTGGCTGCCGCGCTGCGACGTTACGGGTACGCACCGCTGCTCGGCGATGTGCCCGGCCCCGCGACTGCGTGGCCACTGAGCGC
This sequence comes from Candidatus Aeolococcus gillhamiae, assembly GCA_003244045.1. Lineage (GTDB taxonomy): Bacteria > Chloroflexota > Dormibacteria > Aeolococcales > Aeolococcaceae > Aeolococcus > Aeolococcus gillhamiae. The sequence goes on along the minus strand of QHBU01000070.1, from coordinate 14,972 downwards.
CGCGGTCGCCGGTGGCATCGGGGTGCTGCTAGTCTGGGTCACCAACACTCGCGTCGATGACACCGCGCACACGCCGAGCGGCGGCCAGAGCCTGCTGACCCTTCTCCACTACCGAACGCCGATCAGCCTCGGCGTCGCCGCCATCCTCGCTGTGCTCGCCGTCGGCGGTGCGCTGATGATCGGCAGAACCGGGGACGACGAGCGCGTCCTGGACCGGGCCGCCGAGCAGCGCCGGCTGCGCGAGCAGCGCGCGCGGCTGCGCCGCGAGCACCGCGCGGCGGCGCGCGCGCAGCGAGCGGGAAGCGACGCTGGGGCGGGCCGGTGAACGTAGGACCGGCACACTACGCGGTGCTCAGCGCCGTGCTGTTCGCCATCGGACTCTTCGGGGTCACCACGCGGCGCAACGTCATCGCGGCGCTTGCCTCGCTGAGCGTGCTCTTCAGCGCGCCGTTGGTGGCTGCTGTGGGTTTCGCCGAGAGCGGGGACGGCTCCGTGCCCCGGCTCGGCGACGCGCTCGCGCTCTTCACGCTGGCAGCTCTCTGCGCCGAGCTGCTCGTCGGGGGTGCGGTTGCGGCACTGCTCTGGCGACGGTCGGACACCGCTGACCTGGACGAGATGACCGAGCTGGACGCCTGAGATGGCGATCATCCTCAACCTCACGTGGGCGGTGGTGCTTCTCCCGCTGGTCGGGGTCGCCGTGTCATTCCTCGCCGAGTCGCCTCGGCGTGCCGCCCAGGCCGGGGTCGCACTGACAAGCCTCGCGCTGGCTCTGTCCCTGGTGGTGCTGGTGTTCCGGCTCACCCATGTGATCCCGGTGTACGAGAACACTCAGACGTTCTGGGACCTGCAGACGACGTCGCCCACCGGCATCGGCCCACCGACGGTGCCTGCCGACTTCGGCGTCTTCTGGGGCATCCGCGTCGACCCTCTGAGCGTGACGTTCATGTTCGCCGTCCTCTTCCTCTCGGTCATCACCCAGGTGCACGCGCTCGTCTCGATGAGAGGCGACGACGGTTTCCGGCGCTTCTTCTGGGTCATGGGACTGCTGACCTTCGGTGTCCTGGCGCTGGTCAGCAGCCCCAACCTGTTCCAGTTCTGGCTGGGGTGGGAGGTGGCCGGCGTGGCCGCATGGATGCTGGCCGCGCACCACTGGCAGCGGCCGGCCAGTGCGGCCGCCGCGACGCGGACGTTCGTGGTACTGCGCAGCGCCGACCTGGCCCTGTTGCTCGGCCTGGTGATGAGCTTCGCCAAGTTCGGCACTTCGATCGGCCAGCGGACACCGACCAACGGCCAGCTCAGCAACGACCCCTTCTCCTTCTCCCAGCTGGCTCTGCAGTGGCACATCGGCCGTCTCGGCGCGGTGGCCGGGGTGGGCGCGAGAACCCTTGTAGTGCTCGCGGTTCTCTTCGTGGTTGCCGCCTCCATCCGCGCCACCATCGGTCCCATGCACCTCTGGCTGAGCGGCGCGCTCGACGCCCCGGTTCCCGGGCTCGCGCTGATCGCCGTGTCCGCGCTGATCCCCGCGGGTCTGCTGCTGGCACGGGTGTATCCCCTCCTGCTCGAGGCGCCTCACCTGCTCACCGCCGTCGCCGTTGTCGGCGCGATCGCTGCAGTGGCGGGCGCCGTGCTGGCGCTGGCACAACGAGACGTGTTCCGGATCGGTCTGTTCGCCGTGAGCAGCCAGGCGGGTCTGATGCTGGCCGCTTTCGGGGTGGGCGGCTACAGCGCGGCGCTGTTCCTCCTCTTCACCGGCTCATTCCTGGCGGTGGCGTACTTCCTCACGGCGGGAAACCTGAGCCGCGGATTTCGGAGCCACGAGCTCCGCGACTGCGGCGGCGGACGGCAGCGCATGCCCCGCACCACGCTAGCGCTCGGCGGTTGGGCGCTGGGGATCAGCGGACTGACGCTGAACACGTACAGCGTGCTCTCGTCGGCGCTCCGCGGCGCGCTGCCCGGCGGAGGGCACGCCAGCAGCGTGGTTCGCGTGATCGTCGCGGCGGCCGTGCTCGTGACCATCGTCCTCACCGCCGTGTACGCGTTCCGCGTGTACTTCGTCGCGGCCACGGGCGAAGCCACCAGGCGCCGCGGCTTCGACGTCAGCCGGCTTCGGGAGGTGGACGCGCGGTTGCGTCGCACCGTGCTGGTCGCGCTCGCCGGCGGGGCCGCGGCCACGCTGGCCGGCCTTCCCGGGATCGGCCCCTTCACCGTGGGCAGCGGGGCCGTCACCGGGCTCAGCTTCACTCGCTTCGTCTTCTACGGCCGCGTCCGCGAGGACCTGCCGTTCGACACGGTCGCGCTCGCGCTTGCGGCCGTTCTCGCGGTCGTCGGGGCAGCTGCCGCGTGGTGGCTCTTCTCCGCGGATCGGCGTCGCCGGCCGGCCCCTGCCCGCGATCACCTTGCCTGGGCGAGCACGGCGCTGGCAGGCCCCACCCCCGCCGAGCGCGTCGCGGCTCTCCTCCCGCGCGGGTTCGTCGCGGCCGGCCGGGCGCTGGACACCCTCGACGTGCAGCTGCTGGAACCGATCCCCACCGCGATGGGGGAGAGCGTCGGCACACTCAGCGAGGCGCTGAGCCGCCTGCGCAGCGCCCGGGTGGGGCTGTCGATGGCGGCGGCCCTGGTCGTTGTGGCCATCCTGCTGGCGGCGTCGGTTCTGGCCGTGACCGGCCATTTCCCGGTGACCATCCAGTGAGCGCGACGCTGCAGACACTGTGGTCGGCCGCGACGGCCGCGCAGCAGGCCCCACGCTTGGCGGCCGCGTTCCACCCGCTCATCGCGGCGGTCTCACCGTCGATCAGCGCCGCCACCGCACCGGTCGTCGCCGCGCCACCCACTGCGGCGTTCTCGCTGCCGCCGCCCGCCGCGGCCAGGCCGGCCCCGGCGACCACGCCGACGACCCCCACCAACACCGGCCTCGATCTGCCGTCTGTCCTGCTCAGCACCGTGGTGTTCATCACCACTGTCGCGGCCCTGGTGATCGTGTTCCTGCCCGAACGCACCGCGGAGCAGCGCAGCCGTATCCGTTCGGTCGCGCTGTTCGCGGCGGCAGCAGCGCTGGTGCTGACCCTCTTCACGCTCCTCACGGCCATCTCGCTGGGGGTTGCCGCCACCCCGGACCAGCTCCATGAGGAGAACACCACCTGGATCAGCCACTTCGCCTTCGCGATCCACTACCACATGAGCGCCGACGGGGTGACCCTGAGCCTGCTGGTGCTCAGCACCCTTGTGTTCACATCGGTGTTCCTGGCGGCGTGGAAGCGCCAGCAGCGGCTGCGCCTGTACTGCGGGCTGCTGCTGCTGCTCGAGACGGCGGTCAACGGAGCCCTCTGTGCCACCGACCTGGTCCTGTTCGTGATGTTCTTCGCCATGCAGGCGGCGCCGCTCTTCCTCCTGATCAGGTGCTTCGGAGGAGCCGGCCGGGAGCGCACGGCAACGCGCGCCGGCGTGGCCGTGCTCATCAGCGGGGCGCTGCTCCTCACCGGCTTCCTCCTTGTGGTGGTGCACAGCAGCGCGCACAGCTCCGACCTGACCGACCTTGGCAACGCCGGAGCGCTCACCGGTCCGGTGGCGGCGGCGGGATTCTGGCTCGTGTTCACCGCGTTTGCGATCGGTTTCGTCATCGTGCCGGTGCACACCTGGATGCTCGACACCACCGCAACCGCCAGCTCCGGCGTTGCCGCTGTGGTCGCGGGCGTGCTGGTGCGGCTCTCCGGGTACGGGATGATCCGGTTCGCGCTCGGGCTGTTCCCGGCGCAGGCACAGCGCTTCGGCAGTGCGCTGATGGTGCTCGCGGTGCTCAGCGCGCTGTGGGGGGTCCTGCTGACGCTCGCGCAGACCACGCTGCGGCGCATGGTCGCCGCGGTGAGCATCGGCCAGATGTCGCTGGTGCTCCTCGCCGTGGCCGCGCCCAACAGCATCTCGCTGGACGGCGCCGTTCTGCAGCTGGTCGCCGGCGGGTTGAGCAGCGCGCTGTTGCTGCTGCTCTGCGGGGCCATCGAGGGACGGACGCGCAGCGCGCCGTTGGACCGGCTCGGTGGTCTGGCGGCGCAGGCGCCGCGGCTCGGAGGGTTCTGGATCTTTGCCTGCCTCGCCGCCCTGGGGGCGCCGCTGCTTGCGGGGTTCAGCGCGGAGCTGATGCTGTTCAGCGGGGTGTTCTCGGTCCACCCCTACGCCACCGTCTTCGTGATGGCGAGCACCGCGGTCAGCACGGCAGCCCTGATCTGGTCCGCGCAACGGGTGTTCCTCGGCCCGGTGCGTGAGGAGTTCGCGCGCGTCCGTGACACGACGGCTCTCGAGCTCGGCTATCTGTGGCCCCTGGTCATCTTCCTGGTGGCGTTCGGACTTCTCGCCGGCCGCGTGGTACCGGTCATCGGCACCGGTCTCGTCCGCATTGCGGCGTCTCTCGGTGGCACCCAGTGATCAGCAATTTCGGTCTCGGTGTGCTGCTCGGGATCCTGCCCGCGGTCATGCTCGGCTTTGGCGCCCTGGTGTGCGCGGCCGTGGCCGCCGCGCGGCCTCGCACACGGCCGTCACTGTACCGGTGGGTCACCCTGCTCGCGGCGGTCGGTGCCTTCACCGCATCGATGATCGAGCTGCAGGCGATGCGCCCCAGCTCCGCGGGTGTCGGCCTGGCGGCGTACAGCGGGGGACTGATGGTCGATCGCTTCCACGTCTTCGGGTCGGTGCTGGTGCTCCTGGCCCTGGTGCTGACCGTGCTCGGTTCTGAGGCGTACACACGCCGCGCCCCGGCACGGGCGGGCGCGTTTTGCGCGCTTCTCCAGGTGAGCTCGGGCGCGGCGATGATTCTCCTGGCGCAGCGCGAGATGGCCGCTTTCGTCGTCGCGTTCGCGGTCCTCCTGGTGGCGCTCGCGCTTCTGACAGCTATGACCAAAACGTCGGGGCAGACCGCGGAGGCAGCGTTCCGCCAGCTTCTCGCCGGTGGCGTGGCGATGGCGACCACCGTGTACGGGATGACGCTCCTCTACGCCGCCGTCGGCACCACCGACCTGGCTCGGCTGGCAACCGGGGCGCGTGTCACCGGCGCTCCGATCGACGGCCCACTCGAGGTGGTGGGCATCGCCCTAGTGGTGATCGGTTTGCTGGTGGCGGTCGGCGCGCCTCCGCTGCAGGCGTGGACCAGGCTTGTCCAGGAGGCCACCCCTGGGGCCATCGCGGGGTTCAGCTCGGCCCTGGGCGCCGTCGTCGGCACCCTTGTGCTGGCTCGCTTCGCCGTCGAGGGCTTCGGTCCCGGGAGCACACGCTGGACCATCCTCGTCGACATTCTTGCCGCGGCCGGGATGCTCTCCGGCGCAATCCTGGCGGTGCGTGCCACGACCATCCGGCGGCTCATCGCCGACCTGTCCATCGCGCAGGCGGGCTTCCTGCTGCTGGCGCTCGCCTCGACCGGCCGCGGCATCGCCGGGTCGACGGCCGGCGGCAGCACCGCACTGCTCTTCTCGCTGCTCGGCGCAGCCGCCGCGCTGCTGGCGTCGCTCCTCCTCGCCGGCGTCTTCGACGCGGCCGGCCTCGGCACAGGCATTGACGCGTACCGCGGCGCGGGTCGGCGCGCGCCGACCACGGCCGCCTTCCTCTCACTCGCACTTCTCGGGCTGGCCGGGCTGCCGCCGCTGGCAGGATTCTTCGGCCGCCTTCTCGCTGCTGAGTCGGCGCTCGATGCCGGCCGGGGTTGGGCCGTGGGCATCGCGGCGATGGCGCTGGTGCTCTGCGGCGTCGCGGTGGTGCGTTGGCTGGCGGTGATGTACGCGGACGACAACGGTGAGGCCCCGTTCGCGGTGACCACCACGCCGCGGATCGCCCGCATCGCCGCGATCTCCACTGCCGCGCTCGGGCTCCTCTTCGCGGCCTTCGCGGGCCCACTGATCTCACTGGCCGGCGGCGGCGCCAGCGCGCTGCACTGATGCCCGATCGCCGCGTCCCCCCAACCGGCTACCTCGGGATCACCCGGCGGCCGACGCGGCGTGAGTGGCGTCGAGCGATCATCTTCTTCGCGGTGGGCACGGTCGGGCTGGTGCTGGTGGTGACGTTCATCAAGCCCCAGGCGCGCCTTCTTCCCCTCGGCACAACCGCGCCGGCGATCAGCCTCGAGGCGGTGGGTGGCGCGCACGTCACCGTTGCCTCGGCGGCAGCCGGCAAGCCTTACGTCGTCGAATTCTTCGAGGCGGGCTGCGCGCACTGCCAGCAGGTGGCAGCGCAGCTGTGCGGGCTCAACACGCAGGTGTTCGCCGTCGATGCGGCGAAGGACTCCGCGCAGACAGTGGCCTCGTACCACAAGCAGTACGCGCCCCACTGCGGCTACCCGCTTCTGCTCGACCCCAATCTGACCGCGGGAGCCGCCTACAGCGTCAATGCAGTGCCCACGGTATACCTGGTCAAGAATGGCAAGATCGTTTACGCGGGCGCCGGCCTCGACGGGGTGACCGGCCTCGCCGCGGCGGTGCAGAAAGCGGGCGGTGGCTGACACCAGCACCGTCATCACCAGGCCACCGAGATGGATGGAGGTGGCGTTCGAGGCGACGGCGCGCGGGCTGCGCGCCATCGGCCGGCGGCGCTACGCGATCGCCGACGCCGCCGGCGTGATCACCTACGCGCTCCAACCGCCGCGCAAGCGACGCCTGTGCGCGCACCTGCACAGCCGTGCCGCCGGCGGCCTGCCCGCAGCGGAGGCTCGGCGGCGCGCGCGCGCCAGCTACCGCAACTACTCGCGCATGATCATCGACACCATCTGGATCCACGCCATCGGGCTCGACGAGATGTTCGAGTACGGCCACATCGTCGGCGTGGAGAACCTGCACAAGACCCGCGACGCCGGTCGCGGTGGCATCCTTGTCCTCGCCCATTTCGGGAGCTGGGACATCGCGGCCAGCATGGCGCTCGCCGCCGGCCATCCCGTGACCACGGTGATGGCGCCGGTCGGGACACCGTCCATCACCGCGCTGCTGGCGTGGTCGCGAAAGGTCAAGCAGATGGAGCTGTTCGCCCCGGAGGCGGCGGCGCGCGGGCTGATCAGGGCGCTGCGCCAAGGGCGATGGGTGGCCATCCTCACCGACATCCCCGAGGGCGGGCCGACGACTGAGGTGCGCTTCTGCAACGGACCGGTCCAGTTCAGCACGGGCCCGGCATCCCTTGCCCGTCTCACCGGGTCGCCGCTGGTCCCGATCAGCTGCTGGAGGTCGGACGCCGGCTACCACGTCCACGTCCGTGAGCCGTTCCACGCCAACAGGGACGACGACGAGCAGGTGATCACCCAGCGGATCGCGACCGTCCTGGAGCCGGACCTGCTCCGGGTGCCCGAGCAGTGGTACCCGTTCAACCCCATCTACACCGACGAGGCGTGAGGGTCCGCGGAGGGTGGCCAACACCCGGACGAGCCGCCGTACACTCGCTCGCGCATGAGCGGGCTGGTCAGTGACGTCGGCGCCGCCGCCGCGGGGTACGCGATCGGGTCCATCCCGTTCGGTTTGCTGCTCGGCCGCGCCACGCGGGGCCTCGACGTCCGCGAGACGGGCAGCGGGAGCATGGGCTCAACGAACGTGCTCCGCGTCGCTGGGCCGGCCGCCGCCGGGGCGACCTTCACGCTCGACGTCGGCAAGGGAACCGCCGCCGTGCTTTGCGCGCGCGCTCTCGGGGCCCACCCTGCCGGGGAGGTCGGCGCCGGTCTGGCGGCGATGGTGGGCCACTCCTGGCCGGTCTTCGCCGGCTTTCGTGGGGGTAAGAGCGTCGCCACCGCGTTCGGTGGGCTGTTGGCGATCTCGCCCGAGGCATCGGCGTGGGCTGTCGCCGGGGGGCTCAGCGCCCTGGTGGGCACCCGGATCGTGTCGGTTGGCTCGATGGTTGCAGCCGCGTCCGCCACCATCGGCGCGGGGGTGTCGGCAGCTCGGGGGGGGAGGCGCACGCCGCTTGTCTTCGCGGGGCTCGCCAGCGCGCTGATCGCCATCCGCCACACCGACAACCTGCGCCGGCTCGCCCGTGGTGTTGAGCCGCGAGTCAGCCTGCCGCGCCGCGGGCGCTGACGCGGTTGTCGTCCGTCCGTAACGACACGACGAGGATCGGTCGGAGACCAGCCGCGTATGATCGCCCCATGCGCCGGCCTCGCCCGCACCCACTCACAGGCTCGGTTCGACGGTTGCTGGCCGCAGCCGTCCTGGGTGGGCTGGCAGCGGCGGTTGCGGCGACGGCCTCCGGGCCAGCCTCGGCCGCGGACCTCAACGTGACCCTGAACCTGGGCTCGAACAACCTCAGCGGACTGCCGTCTCTGCCGTCTCTGCCACCGCTTCCGGGGCTGCCCACCGCCACGCCGACGCCGCCCTCGACGTCTCCCGGCCTGAACAGCAGAGGCTCGGTCCCGCCGCTCTGTCCGCCGACGACGACGTGCCCGAGCACCCCGAACAACGGCACCACGGGCACCACCACCGGCACCACGAAGACCCCCGGCAACACGGGGTCGGCGTCGCGCAGCGCCCCCACCTCCAGCTCGTCGTTCGTGACCGCGTCAGGGGTGGGTGTGGGCGGCGGCGCTGCCACGTCCTCGGCGGGTACCACCCTCGGCTCGCCGGAGGCCGCCGGCCTGTCGATGACGGGGCCACCGCCGGTGGCCGAGCTGACGCCGCTGGCGGGGATCTCCTTCGGTCGGGCGCCCTACCTCTGGCCTCTGTTCCTGCTTCTCGACCTCATCGCCGCCGGCGCCGTCGTGGTGCTGGTGCGCAGGACCTGGTCAGCGACGTCCGGCGCCGACTGACCCGCGTCGTCGAGGCAGGCGGGGTGGTCAAGTCTCTGCGCCGGTCATTCGCCACGAAGCTGATCGTGGCGGGTTGCCTGTTGGCGCTCATCGTGGTGGGCGGGGTCGCCAGCTACCTCATCTACAGCCGCGCGCAGCAGACGCGTGCCGCCGCCCAGAGCAATGCCGACAACCGCGTCGGGGTGATGGCCGAGGTCCTCAATCGGTTCACCGGCGTGCAGTCGCTCAGCGCCGCCACCGGGCTCGCCTCTCAGCGGGTGCTCGGCAGCGCGCTCGCGGCCCGGCACCCGTCGTCCGCGGTGCAGGCGGTCTTCGCGGCGAGCACGCCCGTGGACCTCGACGGCGAAGTACTCCTGCTCAGCGACGCGAGCGGCAATGTTATCTACAACCGCACCTCCCCGAGCCTGGGCAGCTCGGTGCCCGCCATGGCGGCACCGCCGGCGGTGCAGACGGCGCTCAGCCATGGGCAGTGCGCGCGCGGGGGGCAGAGTCCGGTGCCCGGCGGGTGCGGTGTGGAGCTGGTCAGCGGGCAGATCCCAGCGTACGTTGTCGCGCTGCCGGTGGCCCACAGCGGCCGCGTCGTCGGCGTGGTGGCGTACGTGGCGCCGCTGACGTTCCAGCTGAGCCGGTTCCAGGCTCTCTTCAACTTCCCGACGGCGTTCATCCCCGCCTCCCGCACCGACGTCGAGCTCCGCCCGACGATGGGCGGGAGCGCCCCCACCGACCCCGGTCTGCGCACGGCGCTGGGGCAGCCCGGTGGGACGTATCGCGCGATCTACGACGCTCCCGTGGGTGCCGGCACGACCGAGGCGGTGGCGGGGAGCTTCGTTCCTGTGTACGGATCCGCCGGCAAGCTGACCGGGTACATCGGGGTCGAGGTGCCACTGTCGCAGTTCGTCGGCGATGAGCGCACCGACATCCTGGTGCTCGCCCTCATCTCCATCTTCCTGGTGTTGGTGGTGGCATTCACCGTGATCGTCTTCGTGGAACGGTTCGTCAAGCGACCGATCGCGCGTCTCGAGGGTGGCGTCGCGCGCATCGCCGGTGGCGACTACACGACGGGCATCCCGGTGCGTTCACAGGACGAGCTGGGCAGGCTGGCGACCAACGTCAACACGATGCGCGACGCGATCGCCGGCTACGTGCGCCAGATCGAGGACGCGCGTGGGCGACTCGACCACGCGCTCGAGCAGGTGAGCGGTGTGTCGCGTGCCCTCACCACGACAACCGCAGGGGTTCCCACCCTGCAGCAGGCGGTGGTGCGCACCGCGGCGTCGATCGGCGGCGGCCCGAGGTCGGCGGTGCTGGCGGTACGCCAGGGAGACACCGACACTCTCGAGGCCGTTGCCACCGACGGCGACCCTCCGCCGCTGTCCGACTGGCCGGGGTTGGCCGAGGTGCTGGCCGGCCAGACGCTGCGGCTCGACAGCGCCAAGCACGGATCGCTGGTCGCTGTGCCGATGTTCTACCAGGATCGGGTGGTGGGAACGCTGGTCATCGTGACGGCCGCGAAGGGCGGCGTCACGGTCGACGACTCGGACGTCGACGTGCTCGCGGTGCTCGCCAACAACGCCGCGATCGCGATGGAGAACGCGCGGTTGTTCGAGCAGGAGCGCGACACGGTGCGCCGGCTCCTCGAGCTCGACTCGCTCAAGACAGATTTCCTGGCCACGGTGCAGCACGAGCTGCGCACCCCGCTCACCGCCATCGTGGGTCTCGCCGACCTGCTCGAGATGTGCTGGGGCATGTGGGCGGAAGGTCCGAAGCTGGAGGCGGTGCGTGACATCCAGGTGGCCGCCAAGAACCTCTACGACATCGTCGAGACGATCATCGACTACGCGGTGATGGAGGACGAGAACCTCGAGCTCACCCCCGCCGAGGTGCCGCTGCGCGAGACGATCGTGAACACGCTCGGGCTGGTGGGTGAGCGGTATCGGGGTGGTCTTCCGGTCCCCGTCGACATCGAGGGTGACGAGGCGGTCACCGCCTTTGCGGACCCCGAGCGGCTGGTCCAAGTGCTCCGCGCCGTCCTCGACAACGCCGTGAAGTTCAGCGATGGTCGCGGCCGGGTGACCGTCAGCTTCGCCCCCGACGAGGTCGCGCGCGAGGTGCGCATCGAGGTCGCCGACCAGGGGATCGGCATCCCCTCCGATGACCTGCAGCGCGTCTTCGACCGTTTCTTCCAGGTGGACAACAGCCCCACTCGCAAGTACGGGGGCACCGGCATGGGCCTGGCCCTAGTGAAGAGGATGGTGTCAGCCCACGGCGCACGAGTGGATGTGGAGAGCACCCTCGGCGAGGGGACGCGGGTCATCCTCAGCTGGCCGGCGTCGCCGGAGGCGGCTGCGGGCGAGGCGCGCGCGGTGGTCGACGACCGTCCCAAACCCGCACCCCGGAAGCGCTCTGAGTCGCCCGCCGTGCCGGTACAATGAGCGCGGTCGCGCTAGATGGGGCGTTAGCGGTGCCCTGTACCCGCAATCCGCTATAGCGGGGTCGAATTCCCCACCGAGGGGGCGTGGCGTTGGGTCTGCTCCGAGCGCATTGGCGTTGACGATCGGGTCCTACGCAGCCCGGGTCTGTGAATCCCGTCAGGTCCGGAAGGAAGCAGCGGTAAACGGTCCCCCGGGGGTGCCGTAGCCAACCTGGTCCGAGCTGAACGATCGGGTGAGCGCCGGCGTCGCGCCAACGACGTGGGGTGCGCGACTGCCCCCAGCGCGGCAATGCCGCGCTGGGGGTCGTAGTGACTTACAGGGGCGGGCAGATCCCGCCCCTCTCGCGGTCGGAGTGAATCCGACCGCGAACACCCCTGCCCTCGGCGCACCTCGTGCGCCGCTGTCGCCTTCCGCGACGGACACGGCGCGACTCCCGGGCGTCCTCTCGCCCCGCTACTCTCAGTACCGTGGCCACCGCTCTGTATCGACGGTACCGATCCGCGCGATTCGCCGACCTGGTTGGGCAGGACGTCATCGCCACCACGCTGCGCAACGAGGTGCGTACCGGCTCCCTGGCGCACGCGTACCTCTTCACAGGGATCCGTGGCACCGGCAAGACGTCGACGGCGCGTATCCTGGCGCGCGCCGTCAACTGCCTGGCGCCGCAGGACGGGGAGCCGTGCAATGAGTGCAGCGCCTGTCACGAGATCCTCGACGGCAGCTCTGTCGACGTGCTCGAGATCGACGCCGCCAGCAACCGCGGAATCGACGAGATGCGCGATCTTCGCGACAAGGTCAAGTACCTGCCCGCATCCCTGCGTCGCAAGGTGTACATCATCGACGAGGCGCACATGCTCACCTCCGAGGCGTGGAACGCGTTTCTCAAGACCCTCGAGGAACCGCCGGCGCACGTGCTCTTCGTCCTCGCCACCACCGAGCCGCACAAGGTGCCGGAGACAGTCAGGTCGCGCGTGCAGCGCTTCGACTTCCGCCGTGTGTCGTCCGCGGACACCACCGCGCACCTGGCGCGCATTCTCGACGCCGAGAACACCGCGGCCGACCCGCAAGCCCTGGCGCTGCTGGCCCGCGCTGGCCAAGGCAGCCTGCGTGATGCGCTGTCGATGCTCGACCAGGCGCTCGCCGGGGGTGAGCGACCGCTGTCAGCGGACAATGTGCGCCGCGCCCTGGGTCTGGCCGACCCGGCCACGCTCCATGGCCTGCTCGAATCTCTTGCCGGCGGCGACGGTGCCGGCGCGCTGCGGGCCGTGGCCGCCGCATGCGAAGCCGGCGCCGACCCGCGGCAGCTCCTCCGCGAGGCGGCACGGCTGGCGCGCGCTGCGGAGTTCGCGGCTTTGGGACATGGTGCCGGCGCGGATGTCAGCGAGGAGGAGGGCGGCCTCGCCGCCACGCTCGCGCGCGTGGCACCGTCCGGTTTCTGGCTGCGTGCCCTCGAGCTGCTGCAGGCCACCGAGCTCGAGCTTCGCCAGCCCGTCGACGCGCGCCTTCAGGTGGAGTTCTGCGTGATGCGCCTGGTGCGCGAGACGACGCTCGGCCAGGCCCAGCTTGCCGCCCTCGAAGATCGTGTGGCCCGCCTCGAAGGTGAGAATGCGCCGCCGAAAAGGGAGCGGCCGGGCCCCACGGTCCAGCCCCGAGCCTCGGCCTCGATCGCTCCCGCGGTCGCCGCACCCCCCCAACCACCCGCATCGGCCGTCCCGCCCCCGCGTTCCGTGAGCCCTCCTTCCGACGCTCCGGCCGCCGGGGCAGAGGCGGACAAGGCGGTCGCGCCGGACACCGAGCAGGTGCGCGCCGAGCCACCGGCGCCGGCAACACCCGACGGCTCCTTCGCGTCCGTTGAGTCATGGCAGGAGAACTGGGTCAGCCTGCTCGAGGCGGTGAACCGGCGCGACCGGGCGCTGGCTGGCGTCCTGCGAGACTGCCGGCCCGTCGCCGCCGGCGATGAGTCTCTGACAGTCGGCGTGCCCTACAGGTTTCACCTCGAACGCCTGCGTGAGCCGGCGCGCCTGCTTGCGCTCACCGAGGCCGCCGGCGAGGTGGCGGGCTCGCCGCGGACGGTCGACACCACCTACGTCGGGCAGGATGAGGCCCCGGCTCGCCGCCCCGGAACCACGGGCGAGACCACACAGGCCGTCCTCGATGCGTTCGCTGGCAGCCGGGTCACGTCGACGCGGCTCCGCGACGACGCCGACCGCCCCCCGAACGGCGGCGCTGCGTAGACTGCCCACAAACTCGAGGAGGCCCCGGTGAACAGCAACATGATGAAGCAGCTGCAGCAGATGCAGACACGCATGGCGAAGCTGCAGGCGGAACTCGGCGAGATGACCGTCACCGGCACCGCCGGGGGCGGGGCCGTGACCGTCACCGCCAATGCGGAGCAGAAGATCCTCTCTGTGAGCATCGAGCCAGAGGCGCTTGAGGAGGGGGCTGAGCTCCTCTCGGACATGGTCCTCGCCGCCGCCAACGACGCCCTCGACAAGGCACGCGAGGCCGCCGCTCAGCACATGGGTCAGCTGACCGCCGGTCTGGGCCTTCCACCGGGCCTCATCTGACGCGATGGGCCTCATCCCGGCTGCGGTGGAGCGGCTCGCCGCGGAGTTCGGTCGCCTGCCCGGCATCGGTCCCAAGACCGCGCAGCGTCTGACCTTCCACTCGATGGCGGCGACGCCGGAGAGCACCGAGCGCCTCGCCGCGGCGCTGCGTGACCTCCACGACGGGGTGCGACCCTGCACTCGCTGCTTCTTCATCGCCGAAGGCGACCTCTGCGCGATCTGCGCCAACCCCAGCCGTGACCAGACGGTGATGTGCGTGGTGGAGGAACCGCTCGACGTTCTGGCGGTGGAACGCAGCGGAGAGTTCGGCGGCGTGTACCACGTGCTCGGAGGCGCGCTGTCCCCGATCGACGGGGTGGGGCCGGACCAGCTCACCATTGACGCGCTCGAGCGCCGCCTCGACGGGGGAGATGTGCGCGAGGTGGTGATTGCCACCGACCCTGACGTGGAAGGAGAGGCGACCGCCCATTATCTCGGCGATCGCCTGGCGCCACGAGGGATCCCAGTCTCCCGCCTGGCCCATGGCCTGCCTGCCGGCGCGGACCTGCAGTACGCGGACGAGGTGACCGTGGCACGTGCCTTCGCCGGTCGCCGTGCCCTCTGAACAACGCGGAAGATCCGGCTGCACAACCGTCGCGCCGATGTATGGTGTGACACGCGCCGGAAGGGGTGGATAACCGCGACAGACCGTGCCCGGCCAACTTGACGCCGAGCCCGCCCGCGAGTATGATCCCCCTCTTGCCCGGTCGGCCGTTGCTGCCCGGGAAGTGCTGCGTTTTCCCCTACGTTGGGATTCGCGCGCGTCGAGAACCTTGACAATTGAAGAGTGGAGACGACTTTCCGCAAAGGGCCTAGGGCTCACGGTTCGCCGTGGGTTGGTGAGGTACCTCGTCTGAATTCGTCGTAGGCTGGGTTCGCCCGGCCAGACGTTTTTTCGGAGAGTTTGATCCTGGCTCAGGATTAACGCTGGCGGCGTGCATGAAACATGCAAGTCGAGCGCGGTACGTGGCTTCGGTCACGTATCTAGCGGCGCACGGGTGAGTAACACGTGAGCAACCTACCTTCGAGTTCGGGATAGCCCTGGGAAACCAGGATTAATACCGGATGTGGTCACAACGGGACATCCCGATGTGAAAAAAGGCGCAAGCCGCTCGATGACGGGCTCGCGGCCTATTAGCTTGTTGGTGGGGTAACGGCCTACCAAGGCGACGATGGGTAGCT
>QHBU01000069.1 GCA_003244045.1 Candidatus Aeolococcus gillhamiae | reverse complement strand
TGATCGAGGCCGACCCGCACCTGCTGATCGAGGGGTCGCTTATCTGCGCCTACGCGATCGGCGCCGATCAGGTCTTCCTGTTCATAAGGGGCGAGTTCCCGCTCGCCATCGAACGGCTCCAGGCCGCGCTCAACGAGGCCTACGAGTACGGCGCAGTCGGGGCCGACATCTTTGGCAGCGGATGGTCCATCGACGTCGTGGTGCACCCAGGAGCAGGCGCTTACATCTGCGGCGAAGAGACCGCTCTGCTCGAGAGCCTGGAGGGAAAGAGGGGGTACCCGCGGATCAAGCCGCCGTTTTTCCCGGCTGCGATCGGGCTATACGGCGCGCCGACCATCGTCAACAACGTGGAGACGGTGGCCAACCTCCCCTGGGTGGTGACCCACGGCGGCGAGGCCTTCGCAGCTCTCGGGGAGGGCCGCTCGAAGGGCACCAAGCTGCTCGCGTTGTCGGGGCACGTGAGGCGCCCGGGCAACTACGAGCTCGAGTTCGCCAAAGCCAGCTTCCGGGACCTCATCTACGACCCAGCCCTCGGCGCGGGGGTCCGGGACGGCAACGAGCTGAAGGCTTTCATACCTGGCGGGGTGTCGGCACCGTGGCTCGGCCCTGGGCACCTCGACGTGTTGCTGGCCAACGAGAAGATCGCCGAGGTGGGCACCATGGCGGGCTCGGGCGCGATCACGGTGATGGACCACACCACCTGCATGGTGAGAGCAGCGTGGCGGATCACGAAGTTCTTTCACCGGGAGTCGTGCGGCCAGTGCACGCCGTGCCGGGAGGGATCCGGCTGGATCGAGAAGATCATGCGCCGCATCGAGGAGGGCCACGGCCGCGATAGCGACCTCGACCTGCTCATGGACGTGTGCGACAACATCGTGCCCGGAGTGAGCTGGCCGCCGGCGCAGACCACGATCTGCGTGCTGGGGCCATCGATCCCGTCGTCGGTGGCTTCGGGGATCCGGATGTTCCGCGACGAGTTCCTGGCCCACATCCGCGAGGGTCGCTGCCCCTTCCCGCCCGATCGGTTGAAGGCGAGGATGGCCCGTGTCTGACCAAGTCCCCGTCACCATCATCCTCGATGGGCGCGAGGTGAAAGCCACAAAGGGCGAGATGATCATCGCGGCAGCCGACCGCGCGGGGGTCTACATACCGAGGTTTTGCTACCACCCCCGGATGAAGCCGGTCGGCATGTGCCGGATGTGCCTGGTCGAGGTGGAGGGCCCCCGGGGCGCCACGCTCGTGCCGGCGTGCTTCAACCCGGTGACCAGTGGCCAGAAGATCGCCACGGCCAGCCCCAAGGCCAAGAAGGCGCAGGACGGGATACTCGAGTTCCTTCTCATCAACCATCCCCTCGACTGCCCCGTGTGCGACAAGGGTGGGGAGTGCCCGCTCCAGGATCAGACCCTCGCCTTCGGGCCCGGAGAGACCCGCTTCGTCGAGGAGAAGCGCCACTGGGACAAGCCGACCCCGATCTCGGACCTCGTCTACCTCGATCGGGAGCGCTGCATCCAGTGCGC
>QHBU01000068.1 GCA_003244045.1 Candidatus Aeolococcus gillhamiae | reverse complement strand
CGCGGGTTCCTGCTGGGCGCCACCGCCGGGCGCACCACGCTCCTCGGCGAGGGACTGCAACACGACGACGGCCACTCCCTAGTCCTTGCCTCGACGGTTCCCAACGTCATGGCCTACGACCCTGCGTTCGCCTACGAGGTCTCCACGATCATCGGCGCCGGCATCCGCCGCATGTACGGGGAGTCGCCCGAGGACGTCTTCTACTACCTCACCCTTTACAACGAGAACTACCCGATGCCGCCGAAACCCGATGGCGCCGACGAGGGGATACTCGCTGGGCTCTATCGCTTCGCGCCGGCGCCGGCGGCCGACAGCGGGTCCCCCAGGCGGGCCACCATCCTGTTCTCGGGCAGCGCCTCACAGGCGGCCCTGGAAGCACAGCGCCTGCTCGCTGCCGACCACGAGGTGGCCGCCGAGTTGTGGTCGGCGACCAGCTACAAGGCCCTTCGGGAAGACGCCCTCTCCGCCGAGCGCTGGAACCGCCTGCACCCCGGCGAGGCACCCCATACCCCGTATGTGACCGAGGCCCTGGGCCAGGCGGAGGGGCCGGTCGTCGCGGTCACCGACTTCATGAAGGCGGTGCCTGACCAGATCGCGCGCTGGGTTCCGGGGCACTTCATCCCGCTCGGCACCGACGGCTTCGGGCGCAGCGACACCAGGGAGGCACTGCGCCGGCATTTCGAAACCGACGCCGCCCATGTCGTGGTGGCGGTCCTCGACGGGCTGCGGGCCACCGGCGAGGGCAAGGCCGAGGAGGTCCAGGACGCCATCAAGCGATATCAGATCGATCCCGACCTCCCCGACCCGCGCACGGCTTAGGCCGAGTAGTGCCCAACACCGCGCCGACCATCTGAGCCGTCGCTCGGGAGGTCGCAAGCGCGCTGGGTCACAAGGACCCGGTGGCGGGGACCTAGGCTCAGCGAGCGTGCCGGACGCGAAGCTCTCCCTGGCCCAGGAGCCCGAGGCGGACAAGCTGCTCTCTCGGGACCCCCTGGCGCTCCTGATCGGAATGGTCCTCGACCAGCAGGTCCCCCTCGAGCGGGCGTTCAGCGCCCCCCGAGACCTGAAGCAACGCCTCGGCAGGAACCTCGACGCCCGCGAGCTGGCGGCGATGGACCCAGATCAGCTCGCGGCCGTCTTCTGCCAACGCCCGGCGCTGCACCGGTTCCCGGCCGCCAACGCCAAGCGGGTGCAGCAGCTCTGCCGGATCGTCGTCGACGACTACGGGGGCAAGGCAGCCGACGTCTGGACGACCGCCAAGACCGGCGAGGAGCTGCTCCGCCGGATCAAGGCCCTACCGGGCTTCGGCGAGCAAAAGGCGCGCATCTTCGTCGGCCTTCTCGGCAAGCAGCTCGGGGTGCGTCCATCGGGATGGCGCGAGGCTGCGGGGGCATTTGGTCAGCCCGGCACACACATGTCGGTGGCCGACATCACCGACTCAGAGTCGCTGGGTCGGGTGCGGGCGTACAAGCAGCAACGCAAGGCCGCCGCCAAGGCAGGCGACGTCACCGCCTAGACGCCTCGCCGGCGCGGATGGTGCCGTGGCCGACGGTGATCCACGTCCCGCCTGTCGCAGCTACTCCTGCCTGTCCATCCAGCCGAGGAGGATGGCCACCGCCCGAGGGTCGTGGCGGAGACGATGCCCGGCGCCGGCGAGGACCCGCAGGTGGTAGCTGGTGGTCCCGGTGTTCTCGCCCAGGGCCTCCGCGATCGTGGT
>QHBU01000067.1 GCA_003244045.1 Candidatus Aeolococcus gillhamiae | reverse complement strand
TGAAGGTGCCGACGTGCAGCTCGTACACGACGCAGTCACGGAGCGACCGGCCTCGCCAGCCCTGGTCGGTCCACAGGAAGGCATCGTGATCAACCGCCCGGGACGGACTGTGGACGCCGTGCGGCTGCCAGAGGGAGCGCGGGTCCGGCCGCGCCGCACCGCCGTCGAGCACGAACGAGTAGTCGTCCCCTGCTTCGAGGGCAGCGTCCTGCAGCTCGAACCACCCCCACCCCACCGCCGTCATGGCGCGGCGCGCACCACGCGAGTCGACCTCAACGCGCGACGCGTTGGGGGCCCACACGGCGCAGCGGTTCACGGTGACTCCCCCCGCATAATCCGACAGTTCAACAGCAGCCAACGCGAGAAGCGATTGTGACGTGACGACCCCCGAGGACGGCTCCGGGCAACCTCAACGCCGGGCGACCTACCGCGTCCAGCTGCGCGCCGAGTTCGACTTTGCAGCGACCGCTGCGCAGGCGGATTACCTCGCCGAGCTGGGAATCAGCCACGTCTACTGCTCCCCGTACACGCAGGCCGCGGCGGGCAGCACGCACGGGTACGACGTCGTCGACGCGACGCGCATCAGCGATGACCTCGGCGGTGAGAATGGTCACCGCGCGATGACGGACACGCTTCGCGCGCACGGTCTCAGCCAGCTGCTCGACATCGTGCCCAACCACATGTCGATCGCCGACCCGCGCAACCGCTGGTGGTGGGACGTCCTCGCCGACGGCCAGGGCTCGCCGTACGCCTCGTTCTTCGACATCGACTGGGAGGTTGATGAGCCCAGGCTGCGGCACCGCATCCTCCTTCCTGTGCTCGATGACCAGATCGGCCGGGTTCTCGAGGACGGCCTGATTCGGCTGGTCAGCGAGCAGGGCGCGCTGCTCGTCGCGTACCACGACAATCGCTACCCACTGTCCGTCGAGACCACCGCCGAGCTGCTGGCGGCCGCTCGCGAGCCGCGGGTGGTCGAGGTCGTCGCCATGGTCGCCCAGCTACCGATGGGAGCCGACGAGCTGAGCCGGCGAGAGCGCTTCACCGCGCGCCACGCCGTCGGCGAGAGCGTGGCTCGGGTCCTCGATGCCACAGTGGCGGGGCCGGCCGTCGAAGCGCTGCTCAGCGAGATCAACCTCGATGTCGGCGCGCTCGACCGCATCCTCAACGAGCAACACCACCGCCTGGCGCGGTGGAAGACGGCCGTCGAGGAGGTGAACTACCGGCGCTTCTTCGACATCAACAACCTGGTCGCGCTGCGCATGGAGGATCCGGAGGTCTTCGCGGAGAGCACCGCGCTGATCGCTCAGCTCGTTCACAGCGGAGACGTCGACGGACTGCGCGTCGACCACATCGATGGGCTGCGCCGGCCCATCCAGTACGCGCAGCGGCTGCGCGACACCACCACACCGAGCACCTGGCTGCTCGCCGAGAAGATCCTCGAGCACGACGAGCAGCCGCCGCCGTGGGCGCTCGACGGCACCAGCGGCTACGACTTCCTCGCGGCCGTCAATGGCATCTTCGTCGACCGTGCCGGGCATGAAGCGCTCGTCGCGATCCACGAGGAGATCACCGGCCAGCCATCCGGCTTCCGCTCCTTCGCGCTCGACGGCAAGCGCGAGATCCTGCGCACCACGCTGGTCAGTGACGTCGAGCGACTGACCGGACTGCTCGCCACCATCTGCGACGCCTATCCCGCCCAGCGCGACCACACCCACAGCGAGATCCGCGAAGCGATCGTCGAGCTCGTCGCGGCCGTCCCCGTCTACAGAACCTACATCGACCCGCGCACTCCCCCGCCGTCGGAAGTCGACGCGGCCAGGATCCGCCGCGCAGCCCGCGCCGCGCATGGCAACGCACCAGAGGTGGACGAACGGCTGCTCGATTTCATCGCCGACCTGTTCGTGCTCGGCGAGGCGAAGGACATCGTCACCGCGGAGGAAGACATGCACCTCGCCCAGAACGACCTCGTGCTGCGCCTCCAACAGCTCTGCGCCGCCACCACCGCCAAGGGTGTGGAGGACACGGCTTGCTACCGCCACCTGGTGCTCGTCTCGCTCAACGAGGTCGGCGATTCGCCCGCGCACTTCGGCCTGGAGCTCACCGACTTCCACGCGCGCAACGAGCGCACCCAGGAGGCACGCCCGCTGGCACTTCTGGCCACCTCCACCCACGACACCAAGCGCAGCGAGGACGTCCGCTGTCGCCTCGACCTGCTCAGCGAGGTTCCCGAGGAATGGGGTGCGGCGGTGCACCGCTGGATGGCGATGAACAGCGCGCTCCGAAGGCAAGGCCTCGTGGACTCGGCGATGGAATACCTGCTGTACCAGACCCTCGTGGGCGCCTGGCCGCTGAGCCCGGACCGCGCGGTGACGTACATGGACAAGGCAGCCCACGAGGCCAAGCGACAGACCAGCTGGCTACAGCCGGACGAGGCGTACGACGCGGCTCTGCGCGCCTTCGTCACCGCGGTGCTGGCGGACCCGCGCTTCGTCGCCGACCTCGAGGGCTTCGTGAACACGCTGGTCGACTGGGGCCGCGTCAACTCCCTGGGCACCACTCTCCTCAAGCTGTCGTCGCCGGGGATCCCCGACATCTACCAGGGCTGCGAGTTGTGGGACTTGAGCCTCGTCGACCCCGACAACCGCCGTCCGGTCGACTACCAGCTCCGTCGTTCGCTGCTGGCGGCCGGGCGCGGCCGCAGCGCCGCCGCCGCCTGGGAGGCCGATCGGGACAGCGGCGCCGCCAAGCTCCTCCTTGTCCGCGATGCGCTGGCACTGCGTGTGCGTCGTCCCGAGGCCTTCGATGCGCGGGGCGCGTACACGCCCATGCGGGCCGAGGGCGACTTCTCCGATGATGTCATCGCCTTCATCCGGGGTGTCCCCGCAGCGGTGATCGCGATCGCACAACGCCGCTCTCTCACGCGGAGAGGGCAATGGGGAGACACCATGATCCCGCTGCCCAACGGTGACTGGCGCAATCTCTGCGACGGTGCCACGGTCTCCCGCGGTGCGCGCCTCGCCGACCTGCTCGCCGACTTCCCTGTGGCCCTCCTGGAGCGGGCCGGGTGACGGTGGGCAACATCCCCGCCTGGCCGGGCCGCCCCTACCCGCTGGGGGCGACGGTCCACGAGGACGGCACCAACTTTGCGCTGTTCGCGTCCGAGGCCGACGCGGTGGAGCTCGTGCTTCTCGACGAATCCGGTGGCATGCTCGCCGCCTACGACCTTCTCGAGCAGACCGACCTCGTCTGGCACGGCTTCGTTCCGCGCGTCGGTGCGGGAGCCCGGTACGGGTATCGCGTCCACGGCGCCTACGACGCCAACCTGGGGCTGCGTCACAACCCCTACAAACTGCTCCTCGATCCATACGCGCGCGCGATCGCCGGGCCTGTGAAGTGGGGACCCGAGGTGTTCGGGTACCCGTGGGGCGCGAGCGACGACGAGGTGAGCGACCTCGATTCGGCGGAACAGATGCCCCACAGCGTGGTCATCGACACCAGCTTCGACTGGAGCGGCGAGAGGCGTCCTGACGTTGCCTGGAGCGACACGATCATCTACGAGACACACGTGCGCGGCTTCACCATGCGTCACCCGGGCGTTCCCGACAACCTGCGGGGCACCTACGCGGGGCTGGCCCATCCCGCCGCCATCGAGCACTTCACCTCTCTCGGCATCACCTCCGTCGAGCTGATGCCGGTGCACCACTTCGTCGATCCGCAGCATCTGGTCGACCAAGGGCTGACCAACTACTGGGGGTACGACAGCATCGGGTACTTCGCCCCGGAGCGACGCTACGCCTCCGCTGGCGAGAACGGCGAACAGGTCGCCGAGTTCCAGGCCATGGTCAAGGCGCTGCACGCCGCCGGACTCGAGATCATCCTCGACGTGGTGTACAACCACACCGCTGAGGGAAATGAGCTCGGCCCCACCCTCTGCTTCAAGGGCATCGACAACCGCTCATATTACCGGCTCGTCGAGGACAACCCTCGCTTCTATTACGACGTGACCGGCACCGGCAACAGCCTCAACGCGGGCTCCCCGGCAACGCTGCAGATGATCATGGACTCGCTTCGCTACTGGGTGAACGAGATGCACGTCGACGGCTTCCGATTCGATCTCGCATCCGCCCTGGCGCGGCAGTTCTACGACGTCGATCGCCTCTCCGCCTTTTTCGACATCATCCATCAGGACCCCACCCTGGCCCACGTCAAGCTGATCGCAGAACCGTGGGATGTCGGCGAGGGCGGTTACCAGGTGGGCAACTTCCCGGTGCGCTGGGCGGAGTGGAACGGCAAGTACCGCGACTGTGTACGCGACTACTGGCGCGGCCAGGTCGCGGGCGTCGGCGCGCTGGCCAACCGTCTCACCGGCAGCAGCGACCTCTATCAGGACGACGGCCGCTCCCCCTTCAGCAGCATCAACTTCGTCACCGCGCACGATGGCTTCACCCTCCGCGACCTGGTCTCGTACAACGAGAAGCACAATGGGGCCAACGGCGAGGACAACCGCGACGGCGCCGACGACAACCGCTCCTGGAACTGCGGGGCTGAGGGTGAGACCGACGACGCCGAGGTACTGGCCCTGCGCGCGCGCCAGCAGCGCAACCTCATCGCCACGGTTCTGCTGTCGCAGGGATGCCCGATGTTGGTGGCGGGTGACGACATCGGTCGCACCCAGCGCGGCAATAACAACGCGTACTGCCAGGCCAACGAGATCTCATGGCTGGACTGGTCCAAGGTCGACGAACCGCTGTTCCAGTTCACGCGCCGCCTGATCGCGCTGCGCGCCGAGCAACCGGTGCTGCGCCGGCAGCGCTTCTTCGAGGGTCAGGTCGGACGGGGGCAGCGCCGCAAGGACGTCGCCTGGTTCGACGACGAGGGCACGGAGATGACCGAGGCGGACTGGGATGACGAATCGCGACGCAGCCTGGCGATGCTCCTCAACGGCGACGAGATCCCCGACCACACCGAGGATGGGCGCCATATCCGCGGTGACACGCTGCTGATCATCTTCCACTCGCTGCACAAGGACATGTCCTGGAACCTGCCCCGAGGGTGGGGCGACCACTGGGAGGTTCTGCTCGACACCACCGACGACGCCGTCACGGACGCACCGCGGACGATCGAATCGTCGGCGACCCTGCACGTCACGGCGCGCTCGCTGGTGGTGCTGCGCCGCGTCTGAGCCGCGCTTCAGCGGGCCAGCGGCAGGGTCAGCTCGAAGACCGTGGCGTGGTCATCCCCATCAACCAGGGCGACGTCCCCACCGTGGCGTCGCGCCACCTCGCGCGTGAAGTAGAGACCCAGCCCGATGCCGGGGATGTGCGAGTTGGCGGCGGTCACCACGCGGCCGAAGCGGGTGAAGAGCTTGTCGCGGTCCTCAGGTGCGATCCCCAGACCATGGTCGGCAACGCGAATGCGGGCGGTCTCCGCGTCGTCCGTGACGCGACAGACCACCTCGCCGCCGTTCGGCGAGTACTTGACGGCGTTGTCGATAATGTTGCGCAGAGCGAGCACCACGCGCTCCGAGTCGACCCGCGCGAGGACCGGCTCGTCGGGCAGCTCGACATGCAGCTGGTGCTGCGCCGAGGCGCGTGGCGCCACCGACTCGGCGGCTTCGCGGACCAGCGCGCGCACGTCGACCGTCTCGGTCTGCGCGCGGACGGGAATGTCCTCGACGCGAGCAGCGACCAGCATGTCGTTGACCAGCCCGTTCATCTCGTCGGTGCGGCGTTCGAGGATCTTCATGACCTCGTCGAGCGGCCCGGCGATGTCGCCGAAGAACCCGCCGCGGATCAGCGAGAGGTAGCCGTGAAGGACTGTGAGCGGGCTGCGCAGCTCGTGTGACGCGAGGCGGAGCAGATCGGTCTTGACGCGCTCCACGGATTCCATCCCGGCGGCGCGCTCGGCCAGCTCCGCACGGGCCTCGATGAGCACCTCGTCGAGGTGCACGGAGCGGAGCGGCTGAGCGGCCGTCCGGGCGATGGCGTCGAGGACCTGGCTGTCGTCGGCGGTGAACCCGTCGGATCGCCGCCTGCTGACGCAGAGGATGGCGATGTGCTCCCCGCCTGCCGAGATCGGTGCCACCAGGAGGTGGCTGAGGCCGTCGTAGGTCGCGCGCAGAGCGGCGCTGATCCCCGCGATGGACGCGACCGCCTCATCGAGCGTGCCGGCCTCCGGACGCCCGGCGGCGAGCGCCAGGCGACTCAGCTGCTCGCCTCCCAGCGGCCACCTGCTGCCGGTCGGGACGCTCTCGCCGAACGGATCGTGACAGCCGGCCACGATCATCTCGTCGCCGTCGATCCAGGAGATCACCCCACGGTCGGAGCGCGTCTCCAGGACCGCACGGTGGAGGACGCGCGCGATCAGCGACTCGCCAGGAGGCGCGGAGTTGAAGTCCTCGACCAGCTCCGGGATGAGCGCCGCGGCGGTCGCCTGGTTGAACGTGTGGGCGCCCGGCATCGTCCGCCGTCCAACTCCATCCTGGGTCTTCATGGGCCCGTGGATGGTATCGATTCTCGGCGGCGGGGGCCAGACCCCCCATGGACCGTCACCATTCAGCAGGCGGGCTATCAACAACCGTCTCCGCGCCAGCGGCCCGACCGCCTAGTCTGGCCGCCGTGACCACCCCGCCCATCCATATCGCACGCTTCCACGAGCTGAGCGCCCGCACCTTCCACGACATCGTGCGGCTTCGCCTGGACACCTTCATCGTGGAGCAGGACGCCCCATATCACGAGCTCGACGGCCGGGACCTGCTCGACAGCACAGAGCACCTCTGGGTCGAGATCGACGGAGAGCCGGTCTCCTATCTGCGTACCTATCCCGGTCCAGAGGCCGCAACCTGGATCGGCCGGGTGGTCACCGCCCCCGCCCACCGCGGCCGGGGTCTGAGCACCCTCCTCATGCACCATGCGCTCGACCGCGTGCCCCGGCCGGTGCGGATCGCCGCCCAGGAGCGGCTGACCCCGTGGTACGCGGGCATGGGATTCGAGCGGTGTGGCCCTGACTTCGTCGAGGACGGTATCGCCCACACACCGATGCGACTAGGCCCCGGATAGGCGGGTTCGGCCTGTCGAGGCGGGGTCACGATGTCGTGTCAGGCCACGAACATCGGACGTCCGCGTGCCCGCGGTGGTTCACGCTCGGCCCTCCGGGCGCCCCGATCCAGGCCCGGACTTGCGAGGTCCTCACACACGTATGCGCCCAGTCAGCAAGCAGAGCGGGCGGCGGACAGTCATCGCCGCGCTCGTCGCTTCCGTGGTCGCTCTGTTGTCCGTTCCGGCCGCGCTGGCCGCCGGGTCAGCGACCCTCTACCCCAATGGGGTCGCCGGCACGCGTGCCAACACGGAGTGGCGGACCAGCACGTACGGCGGCGGCGCGGTGTTCCGGCGGACCCTGCTCCACGCCTATGCCACCGCTGGCGAGTACCTGCTCATGGGTTCGACAGCTATCGGTGTCGGTGCGGCCGACGTCATGGTCTGGGATCCCGGCCTGGTCGCCGGCACCGTGGGCCTGGAGTCGGTGCCGACGACGACCTCATACAGCTGTGCAGCGCAGCGATCCACGAGCGGTGTCGCCGCTCAGGGAAAGATCGTCAGCCGTGGCGAGGAGCTCGCCGGGCCCGACACGGTGCCCTCTAGCGTGCCCAACGGGTACACACCCTGCTACTACCAAGTCCCCAGCACGGGCATCTACAGCATCGCGATGATCGGACCGTCCGGACCCAGCAGCGACGCGGATGGCGGGGTGGCTGCGGATGTAGGGCTCGCCAGTGCCAGTGACTTCAACGCCAGCCAGCTCACCTCGGTGGCCGGCTGGGACGTGACTGTGCGGGACAGCCTCGCCGATGCCACCACCACCCGACCCGGCCGCCTGTACACGTTTACGCTGGCACTCTTCACCGGCGGCAACGGCCGCCCCGCCGATCTCATCAACTACGTGGTCACGCCTGACGGGTACCGCTATAAGGTCGACGACCATGGGATGGATCCGAACGGATGGATCCAGTACGCGAACAGGCTCGGCTTCCTGGACCCGGACGGCAAGACGCCGCTGTACCACGACGCGGTGGCGGTGAACAGCGGGCATCCCGCGCAGCTCACCAGCATCCAGGGTGGAGTCATCTTCGCCAGGCCTGAGTTCCCGATGTTCTTCGAGCCGCCCGCCCCCGCGGCGCTGACCGCGCTCGGCATTCCGCTCGCTCCCACCGCTCCGCAGGTTAGCTCGCTCACCTTCCGCGGCATCAAGCGGCCCGCTGTCGCGTCGCCCCAGTCCGGCGGGTCATTCTCCTTCACGTCGTCGGTCACGGGCGTCTACCAGATCGTGATCAGCCACGATGGTGTCAACTTCGACCCCACCAACCCGCAGAACCGCGTGCTGCGCGGCTCCGCGGTGGCGGGGCCCCAGAAGGTGGCCTGGGACGGCAAGGACAACTCCGGCGCGTACCTGCCGATCAAGAGCGCCGCATACCCGTACCGCGTGGGCATCCATGGCGGTGAGTACCACCTCCCCTTCGTCGACGTCGAGAACAACATCCAGGGTGGCCCATCGATCACCTTGCTCAACCCACCCAACGGCGTGTGTCCCGCGCTCAACGGCGGCTGCTCCGGCGCCTTCTACGACGACCGCGGCTACTCGACGACGACGGGACAGACCGTTGGCACAGCGGGCACCGTTCTGTGCGGTCTGAACCCACCGACGGTGGCGTTCAGCGACCCCGTGCTCGGCTATGACACGACCTCGAACCAGCGTGCCTTCGGCACCCCCGTCGGCGGCAACGCCAACGTGCCCTGCCTCGGAAACTTCGGCGACACCAAGGGTCTCGACCTCTGGACGTACTACGCGGCCGCCCCGGTCAACGGTGAGCTCACCGTCGGCGATCAGCCGGCGCCTGCCGGCTCACCCCTGTCCAGCTCGGACTCGCCCTCTGCCGCGGCGCCGCCGGCCACGCTCTCGACACCGCAGACCGGGACGGCCCTCGCAGGGCCGTTCGCCGGAGGTGCGGTTCTCACTATTCTCGGGATGGGTCTGGCGGCGGTCACGGGGCGGCGCCGGACGGCCATCCAGGCGCCCCGTACCCCGACTAGCGTGACTCGCCCAGGTCGCTGACCAATGACCCCACCACCTGCTTGGCGTCGCCGAACAGCATGGTGGTGTTGGGAAGGTGGTAGAGCTCGTTGCCGATGCCGGCGAAACCGGGGCCCATGCTCCGCTTGATCACCAGAACGCTTCCCGCGTTGTCGACGTCGAGGATCGGCATGCCGTAGACGGGGCTGCCCGGCTCGTTCTTGGCGGCGGGGTTGGTGACGTCGTTGGCGCCGATGACGATGGCCACGTCGGCGCGGGAGAGCAGCTCGTTGGCCTCGTCGAGTTCGACCATGTGGTCGTACGGCACGTCCGCCTCGGCCAGGAGAACGTTCATGTGCCCCGGCATCCGCCCCGCGACGGGGTGAATGGCGAAGCGCACCTGGGTGCCGTTGCGCTCGAGCGCATCGGACAGCTCGCGGACCTTGTGCTGCGCCTGGGCAACCGCCATGCCGTATCCGGGGATGATGACCACCAGGCGCGCTCCGTCGAGGATGGCGGCGCCGTCAACGCTGGTGCCGCTGCGCACCGGCCGGTCGTCTTCGCCCTCGGCCTTCGCCGACATGGTGACCTGTCCGAACGCGCCGAAGAGGATGTTGCGGAAGTTGCGGTTCATCGCCTTGGACATCACCACCGCCAGGATGAAACCGGAGGAGCCGTCGAGCGCACCGGCGATCTCGAGAACCTTGTTGTCGAGGGCGAAACCCATCGCCACCGCCGAGAGTCCCGCGTAGGAGTTGAGCAGAGCGATCACGGTGGGCATGTCCGCGCCGCCGATGGGGATGATCAGCAGCACGCCGAAGACGACCGCGGCCGCGACCACCACCGCGAACACCACCGCATTGCTCGGATCGATCGCCAGCCAGGCGATGCCGGCCAGCGCGATCGCCAGGATGGACAGGTTGACGACGTTCTGGCCGCGGTAGACGACAGGTCGTCCCTGGATGATCTCCTGCAGCTTGCCGAACGCCATCAGGCTGCCGGTGACGGT
>QHBU01000066.1 GCA_003244045.1 Candidatus Aeolococcus gillhamiae | reverse complement strand
GCAGCACGACGGTGCCCGTGGTCTCGGTGAGCCCGTATGCCTGGAGGAACTTGCAGCGGAAGGTCCGGATCGACTCCGCCAGCACCTGTTCCGATATCGGCGAGGCTCCGTACAAGAAGCACTTCAGGTTGGTGAAATCGCGCTCTCGGACGCCCGGGACGGCCAGCATGAACTGCAGGACGGCGGGCACGAGGAAGGCGTGGGTGATCTTCTCGCGCTCGATCAGGCCGACAAGCTCGGTGGGGTCGATGTCGCGGACCAACACGTTGGTGACGCCCACCGCCAAGCCGGCCAGGGCCCAGCCGCCTCCCCCTATGTGAAAAAGCGGCATGGCCACCATGCTCACCGACTCCGGTCCGAACTCCAGCAGCTCGGGGTACAACGCCAGGCCGGCGGAGAAGTTGGAGTTGGTGAGCTGCACGCCTTTGGGGCGACCCGTCGTCCCCGAGGAGTACAGCTGATACGCGACGTCGTCGGGGCCTTGCGCCTCCTTGGGGTCTTCGGCGGGCTGGGAGTCACGCCAGACATCGAATGGCTGGACGGCAAAGGGCTGCGGGCTGGGGGCCTGGGCGCCATCGGCGGCTTCCTCGCCACCGATGATCACGAATTGGACATCCGGCAGGTCACCCGCGATCTTGTCGAGCAGCGGCTCGAACTCCGCGCCCACGGCGAACACCTTGGCCTCAGAGTCGGCCACGATCCCCGCCACCTCGGGAGGGGCGAGGCGGAAGTTGACGGGCGTGGGAACGGCGTTGAGCTTGGCTGCGCCGAAGAAGAGCTCGATCTGCTCGGGGCTGTTCTTGTCGAGGTAGGCGACCCGCTCGCCTGCGCCCACACCTGAAGCGCGCAACGCCTGCGCCACGCGGCTTGAACGTTGGTCCAGCTCCGCGTAGGTCATCTGGCGGTCTCCCCAGCGAAGCGCCACGTGGTCGGGGCGCTCGGTGGCCCACTGGCGCACGAAGTCGGCGGTGGTCGTCACGATTGGTCTCCTCCCATGGCGTGGCGCGCCACCATAGGGCGCGCCGGCCACGCCCGGTCCGCCGTTACCGCTAGGTGTGCTCTGCAGAGTGCTCGGCGGGCTCGGCGGTGAGTAGCTCCAGGTCGACGGCGGACTCGTCCTTGAGCGGCGTCGCCGACGTCTCCCGAAGGTCCTCCTTCAGGTCTCGGACCAACTCGTCGTCGCTTCGTTCATCGGAGGGATCGTCCATGGGAGTTCCTTACCCTGCATGGGGGCGCCTACCAACCTCGCGTGGCTCAGAGCGCGACGGCCGGCGCGGCGCTGGCTACCAACTCGGCGGCGGCGCGCAACTGCTCGGCGACGCTCCCAGGAGGCAGCAGGGTCCCGACCGGCGGGACGTCGAAGGTGGTCGACGTCACAGGTCCGAGCTGCCACTTCGAAGCGCCCGCGCGCTCCAAGATGGCGATCATGGGCCGGTTGTCCGAAAGCACGTCCGCCTTGAAGCGCCTGATGCCTTGGACGCGGGCCACCACTATCAACGCCCCCATCAGGAGCTTGCCTATGCCCTCACCCTGGTGGCGATCCGCCACGCCAAAAGCCACCTCGGCCAGGTCCGGCTCGTCCTCGGAGCGGATATAGCGGCAAGAGCCGAGGTAGGACTCGCCGGGCTCGTCGGAGGCCAGCGCCACCCACGCGAAGTGGTGGCTGTAGTCGACGCCGACCAGCTGGTCTAGCAGCGGTTCGGGGATCCCGCCGGGAGTGAAGAACCGCATGTACCTGGAGCGTTCGGAGAGCGCCGCCATGGCCTCGGCGGCGCGGGCACGATCGTCGGGAAGGATCGGCCTGACGTGCAGGCGCAGCCCCGAGTCCAAGGTGACCGCTACCGGCGACGCGAACGCCGCCAGCCGCCCAGCTGCAAGCCTGGCCACCTCGATCGCCGCGTCCGGAGCCGCGGCGAACAGCGCCAGGAGCGCATCCCGGTCCCCGCTGAAGCCTCGAACCTCGTCGAGAGCCACCGCGGTGGCGGTGCGAGGTGCCCGGCGAAGCACCGACAGCTCACCGACGAGGCTTCCCGGACCGAGGACCGCCACATCGCGGGGGTGGTGCGCGTGGCGGATGGCCACCCGGCCCCGCTCGACGAGCAGGAACCTGGATCCGGGATCTCCCTCCTTGATCAACACGGCGCCGGCGGGCGCGTCGAAGTGCTCCATCCGCTCCCCCAGGCGTCGAATCTCGTCCTTGGGGGCGTCACGCAGCAGGGGTTGATCGCCCAGGGCGCGCATAGCGGCGACCCTACCGCCGGTGGGCGCAACCCCGGCCGGGGTGGGCGCGGGCGGCCGTGGGGGTCGCGGCCGCTAGTGCTGGTGGCGGACCTCGACCAGGTCGCGCACCTCGCGAAGTGCCACGCAAAGCGTGGCCAGATCGCTGCTGCCCGCGGACTTGATGTCGGCCAGGAGGGTCAACGACCTGGCCAGGGCGGACTGGTTCCTGCTCGCCCACGCCTCGACGAGGGTGCGCGGCGCGCCATGTTGCTCCTCAGCGTCGCCGGAGCCTCTCCTCAGCACATCTGCTGTGAGCGAGGCGTGCTGGTGATAGAGGTCGTCGCGCAGTGCGCCGCGCGCCAAGGCCTGCCAACGGTCTCCGCGTGGGAGCTGGACTATCTGAACCTGCAGCCAGTCGAGCTCGAGGCGCTCTCCGATGGCGAAGTAGACCTGTGCCACCCGGTCGACTGCAGCGCCGAGCTGCGCCGCCACGTCGACGATGTCGAGGGCCGAGAACATGCTGTCGAGAGCCGCGATTCGCCCCGCCAGATCCCCCTCGACACCCGCGAGCTCGAGCTCGGCGACGCTGCGTGCGAGCGTCTCGCGGTCGATCTCGGACAGGTACCGGGGCATCTGGTCGGCCAGCTGCTGGACCCCGGGAGAGAAGAACTCGACCGTGCTCTCGATGTCCATCGGCTGACGCCGGTTTCGCAGCAGCCACCGGGTGGCGCGCTCGATCAGCTTTCGGGCTTCGAGGAACATCGACGTCTGCGTCAGGGCTGCGACCTGGTCCTGCGCCGCCTCGACCTCCGCCCACAGCCGGTCGAGGCCGAACACCTCCTTCGCCACCAGGTGGGCTTTTACGACGTCGGGGACACCGGCGCCGGTTTCCTCGCCCATCCTGAACAGGAACGAGATGCCCGCGCGGTTGACGGTGGCGTTGGCCAACGCGGTCGCGATGATCTCGCGCCGCAAGGGGTGGCCGGCTATCTGGTCGCCGAAGCGCTCCCTCATCAGGGATGGGAAGTACCCGAGCAGCTCCTTGTGCAGGTAGGAGTCGGCGGGCACCTCGGAGGCCAGCAGCTCGTCGTAGGTCTGGATCTTGGTGTAGGCCAGCACCACGGCGAGCTCCGGCGCCGTGAGGCCATGGCCGTCCGCAGCCCTGTTCGACAGCTCCTCGTCGGTAGGCAACGCCTCGAGATCGCGGTCCAGGCGTCCGGCCGCCACCAACCGGCGGAGGTAGCGCGCATGGACGTCGACCATCGCGAGCGCGCCCGCCTTGGCGTTGCTCAGCGCCTGGGTCTGGTCGATGTTGTCGCGCAGCACCTGGGCGGCGACCTCCTCGGTCATCTCGGCGAGGAGAGCGTCCCGTTGCTTGACCGTGAGGTCACCGTCGCCGACCGCCCGGTTGAGGACGATCTTCAAGTTGACCTCGTGGTCCGAGCAGTCGACTCCTGCCGAGTTGTCGACCGCGTCGGTGTTGACCTGGCTGCCGGCCAGGGCCAGCTCGATGCGCGCCCGCTGGGTCAGTCCCAGGTTGCCGCCCTCTCCCACCACCCGGAAGCGCAGCTCGGTGGCGTCCACCCTCAGCGCGTCGCTCGACCTGTCATGGGCGTCGGCGTGCGATTCGGTCGAAGCCTTGACGTAGGTACCGATCCCTCCGTTCCAGAACAGGTCGACCGGCGCGCGGAGCATGGCCCGTATGACGTCGTTGGGCGCCATCCTGACCTCGGCCACGCCGAGGACGTCTTGGGTCTCGGGTGAGAGCGTGATGGACTTCGCGCTGCGCGGGTAGACACCGCCGCCCTCCGACAGAAGGTCGCTGTTGTAGTCGGCCCACGAGCTGCGGGGGAGCTCGAAGAGCCGGCGGCGTTCGGCCAAGCTGGCGACGGGATCGGGGTCCGGGTCAACGAAGATGTGGCGGTGGTCAAAAGCAGCCACGAGCTTGATGTGATCCGACAGCAGCATCCCGTTGCCGAACACGTCGCCTGACATGTCGCCGACGCCGACCACCGTGAAGTCGTTCGTGGCCGTCTCGACGCCGAGCTCGTAGAAGTGTCTTTTGACCGACTCCCAGGCTCCGCGGGCGGTGATGCCCATCTTCTTGTGGTCGTAGCCCGACGATCCCCCGGAGGCGAAGGCGTCGCCAAGCCAGAAGCCTCTTTCGAGCGAGATCGCGTTGGCGACGTCGGAGAACGTCGCCGTGCCCTTGTCCGCCGCGACGACCAAGTACGGGTCGTCGCCGTCGTAGCGGACGGTGTCGGGCGGGTGGACGATGTCGTCGCCGACGATGTTGTCGGTGAGGTCGAGCAGGCCCGATATGAAGGTCCGGTAGCAGGTGACGACCTCCTCCGCTTGCTCCTCTCGGCTGCCGCCCGCCGGGGGACGCTTCACGACGAAGCCGCCCTTGGCGCC
>QHBU01000065.1 GCA_003244045.1 Candidatus Aeolococcus gillhamiae | reverse complement strand
CGTTTGCCGGTGAAGTGACGCCGCCGGGAGTCGAGCTCGGGTCCGTTATCGAAGCTCATGGCAACGCAGCGGGGGCAGCCACGGGGGCCCCGGTACGCACCGTCGCCGGGCACGACACCGCGTCGGCGTTCGCCGCCGCGCCCCTGTCCGGCAGCCACGGCGCCGTCCTGTCGTCCGGCACATGGTCGCTGCTTGGCGTGGAGCTCTCCGAGCCCGAGTTGGGGCCCGAAGCTGCCGCGTTCAATCTGACCAACGAGAGTGGGATCAACGGCACAACGCGACTGCTACGGAACGTGATGGGCCTATGGCTGGTCCAGGAGTGCCGGCGCGCCTGGCGCGCCGCCGGGACCGACCGTGATTACGATGAGCTGCAGACGCTTGCGCGCCGGGCGTCACCCAACGTGCCGGTGTTCGATCCTGACCACCCCACCCTGCTGCGGAGCGGTGACATGCCGGCGCGCATCGCTGAGGTGCTGGCGGCCACCGGCCAGCCGGCTCCGGCTGACAGCGGCGAGCTGTTGCGATCGATTCTGATATCGCTGGCCTGCAAATACCGGTTGGTGATCGAACAGCTGGAACAGGTGGCCGATCGCCGCATCGACACCGTCCACGCGGTCGGCGGTGGTGCTCGCAACGAGCTGCTGTGCCAGCTCACCGCTGACCTGCTCGATCGGCCGGTCTTGGCCGGCCCGGTCGAGGCGACCGCCCTGGGCAACGTGCTGGTCCAGGCCCTGGCCGTCGGCGAGCTGGCCAATCTGGCCGATCTGCGCCGGGTCGCAGCGCGCTCGGTGTCGCCGCGGCGCTTTGAGCCCGATTCCTCGCACTCCGCGCAGGACACCTACCAACGCTTCCTCGCCGTGACCGGACTGGTCGCCAACCGCGCAGTTCGGACGCCCGCCTGACCTGAGAAGGAGACTCGTTGATCGACACCCAATCCGCATATCACTCGCTCGTCCAACGGCTGACCGACAGCGGCCGGGATGTGGCCGCCGTCCAGTGTGCCCTGGCCGGCTTTGCGGTCGAGACACCCTCATGGGGCTATGGTGACTCCGGCACCCGCTTCGGTGTCTTCCCGCAGCCGGGACGACCCCGCGACATCTTCGAGCGCATCGACGACGCGGCTGAGGTGCACCGCCTGACCGGCACCGCCCCGGCTGTGGCCTTGCATTTCCCCTGGGATTCCGTGGAGAACCCGGATGAGCTTTCGAATCACGTGCACGAGCGCGGTCTGCGCGTCGGTGCGGTGAACCCCAACCTCTTTCAGGATCCTGACTACAAGCTCGGCTCGATCACCAATCCGGACAGCGGCATCCGCCGCAAAGCCCTCGACCACCTGCTGGACTGCGTCGCCATCGCGACCCGGCTAGGCGCCACCGCGCAGTCGCTGTGGCTGGCCGACGGAACCAACTACCCGGGGCAGGACGACCTGACGGCTCGCCGCGAGCGGCTCGAGGCGGCGCTCGCCGAGCTCTACGCAGCGTTCCCCGAGGCCCAAGAGCTGCTGGTGGAATACAAGTTCTTCGAGCCCGCGTTCTATGCAACCGACATCGCCGACTGGGGCTCGGCGCTGCTGCTCTGTCAGCGGACCGGCGAGCGCGCGCGTGTGCTCGTCGACCTGGGCCATCATGCGCAAGGCGTCAACGTTGAGCAGATCGTCGCGCTCCTCGGCCGACAGGGACGGCTCGGGGGCTTTCACTTCAACAACCGCAAGTACGCCGACGACGACCTGATCGT
>QHBU01000064.1 GCA_003244045.1 Candidatus Aeolococcus gillhamiae | reverse complement strand
AGCCAGAGCGCCAACGCCATCTTCGCCAAGCGCTCGCACCTGGTGCGCCCACGCTTCTACCGGATGCTCGCCGACAAGGTCCGCTTCCACCGCGAGGCGCGCCGCCTGCTCGAGCAGCTCGGCGAGGGCCCCACCCTCGGCGAGTTCCTCGACTCACGGCGCTACTCGCGCACCTTCATCGATCGGCTCATCGTTCCCCAGGTGGCGGCGGTGTGGTCCGCCCCCGAGGAGGAGGCGCGCGCGTTCCCCGCCAAGTACCTGGCGCGCTTCCTCGACAACCACGGGCTGCTCCAGGTCGGCAACCACCCGCGGTGGTCGACGGTGCCGGGCGGGTCGGCGCGGTACGTGGAGGCGATGACCAGCACCTTCCGGCGCAAGGTCCGCCTGCAGGCGCCGATCATGTCCATCGAGCGCAGCGAGGACGCGGTCGAGATCCGCCCGCGCCACGGCGAGGCGGAGTCATTCGACCGCGTGATCATCGCCACCCACTCCGACCAGGCGCTGCGCATGCTCAGCGATGCGACGCCACGCGAACGCGAGCTGCTCAGCGCCTTCGAGTACCAGACCAACGAGGTAGCTCTGCACACCGACCTGCGCGTGCTGCCGCGCCGGCGCCGCGCCTGGGCGAGCTGGAACTACCAGGTCGTCGATCGCGACACCGGCAGCAGTGCGGTGACCTACCACATGAACAGGCTGCAGGCGATCACCGCACCCGAGCAGTTCTGCGTCACCCTCAACAACCTCCAGGGCATCGACGAGACCAAGATCGTCAAGCGGCTGAGCTACCACCACCCCGTGTTCACCCATCGCAGCGTCAGCGCACAGGATCGCCATGAGTCGGTTCTCGGCGCCAATCGAACGTATTTCTGCGGCGCGTACTGGGGGTATGGATTCCACGAGGACGGCGTGGACTCGGCGCTCCGCGTCGCCGCGCACTTCGGTGCCAGCCTCTCGTGATCCGGCACAGCTGCATCTATCAGGGATCTGTGCACCACCGTCGCCGCACGCCGGTGGAGCACTCGTTCCGGTATAGCGTCTTCATGCTCTATCTCGACCTTGACGAGCTCGACGAGGTGTTCTCGCACCGCCTCTTGTGGTCGACCACACGTCCCGCGTTGGCGCGCTGGCGACGGAGCGACTACCCGGGCGATCCGTCGCAACCGCTCGACGCCTGGGTGCGCGAGCTGGTCGCCGAACGCACCGGCTCCCGGCCCACGGGCCCGGTGCGCCTGCTCACCCACTGCAGGTACCTGGGCAAGGGGTTCAACCCCATCTCTGTGTACTACTGCTTCGACAGCGACGGCGAGACGCTGCAGTGGGCGGTACTCGAGGTGACCAGCACCCCGTGGCGTGAGCGCACCCACTACGTGCTCGACATGCGCGGCGACGAGCGCGTCCATGCCGGACGGTTGCCCAAGGAGCTCCACGTCTCGCCTTTCCTGCCCATGGCGCTCGAGTACCGCTGGCGGCTGAGCCGGCCGCGGGCGGGCGTCGCTGTGGCCATCGACGTGGCCGACGGCGCGGAGCTCGTCCTGCAGACGGGCATCGCCCTACGCCGGCGCCCGCTCACTCGCGCCACCATGGCCGGGCTCCTGCTCCGCAATCCGCCCATGTCACTGCGAGTGCTCGGAGGCATCTACTGGCAGGCGCTCCACCTGTGGCGCAAGCGAGTTCCCTACCATCCCCATCCTCACCACATCTCCGAGGAGCACGCCGCCGCATGACCGCAGTCGCGCCGAGCCTGCGTTCGGCACCGACCCTCAGTGAGCTCCCCCGGATCGACGCTGCGGTGCGCGCCGTCGCGCTGCGCGTCTTCTCGTCGATACGCAACGGCGAGCTCGAGATCGTCGAAGACGGCGGCCTCCGCCATCGCTTTGGGTCGATGGCGACCTTCCCTGTCCGGGCGGTGCTGCGCGTGCACCGGGCGAGCTTCTACCGCTCGCTGTTGCGCGGCAGCATCGGCGCCGCGCGCAGCTATGCCGAGGGCGCCTGGGATTGCGACGACCTCGTCGCGGTGGTACGGCTGGCGATCCGCAACCTCGACACCCTCGACCGCGTCCAAGCCGCCATCAACCCGCTGCTGCGGCCGCTGCGCAACGCCGGCGAGTGGCTCCATCGCAACACGCGCGAGCGCAGCCGGGAGAACATCGGACAGCACTACGACATCGGCAACGACCTGTTCGAGCTGATGCTCGACGACACCATGTCGTACTCCAGCGGCATCTTCGAGAGCGCGCACTCCACCCTGCAGGAGGCGTCGATCGCCAAGATCGACCGGCTCTGCCGCAAGCTGCAGTTGGGGCCGTCCGATCACCTCGTGGAGATCGGCTCGGGCTGGGGCGGACTCGCGGTGTACGCGGCGCAGACGTACGGCTGCCGGGTCACCACCACAACGATCAGCACCGAGCAGCACCGGCTCGCTCGCGAGCGGGTGCGCCGGCACGGCGTCGAGGACCGCGTGACTGTGCTCCTCGAGGACTACCGCGACCTCCGCGGCAGGTTCACCAAGCTGGTGTCCGTGGAGATGATCGAGGCCATCGGCTGGCGCTACTTCGGCACCTACTTCGAGGTCTGCAACCGGCTGCTGACGGCCGACGGCCTGGCCGCCATCCAGGCGATCTGCCAGCCGCACCGCTCCTTCCTGGCGACGCGAGGCACCTCGACATTCATCAACGCGCACGTCTTTCCTGGCGGGATCTGCCCCTCCCTGGAGTCGCTCATCGACGCCGCCGAGAAGAGCGACCTCCAGCTTGTCGACCTCGAGGACATCACCTCGAGCTACCCGCTGACGCTGGCCGCCTGGCGGGCCAACTTCCTCGGCAACGCAGGCCGCCTCGATCCCCGCTTCGACGAGCGCTTCCGGCGCTTCTGGGTGCTGTACCTCTCGCTCTGTGAGGCGGGCTTCACCGAGCGGCGCATCTCCGACGTGCAGCTGCTGTTCGCCAAGGCGGCCTTCCCGGCGGACCGCCTGCCGCGCTGGGCGGGACCCGCCGGCGCCGCCGCCGCGGTTGCA
>QHBU01000063.1 GCA_003244045.1 Candidatus Aeolococcus gillhamiae | reverse complement strand
CCCTTCTACATCTACTACTCGATGTTTGGCTACCAGCGTGTCGGCGACCTGGTCTGGGCCTTCGGAGACGCACGCGGCCGCGGCTTCATGCTCGGCGGAACAGCGGGGCGCACCACGCTCAACGGCGAGGGCCTGCAGCACCAGGACGGGCATTCGCCGCTGCTCTTCTCGGTCGTGCCCAACTGCGAGGTGTACGACCCGGCGTACGCGTTCGAGGTGGCCGTGATCATCCGCGAAGGTATGCGTCGCATGTACGAGCGCGGCGAGGATGTCTTCTACTACCTCACCCTGTACAACGAGAACTACCCGATGCCGCCGATGCCCGAGGGCGTCGAGGAAGGCGTCCTGCGCGGTCTCTACCGGTTCCAGGCGGCTCCCGAGGAGCGGCCACACACCATCCAGCTCTTCGCCAGCGGCACCGCGATGCAGGCGGCGCTGGAGGCGCAGCGCCTGCTCCTCGAGCACGACGTGGCTGCCGACATCTGGAGCGTGCCCAGCTACCTCGCCCTGCGCAACGACGCCCTCGCCGTCGAGCGCTGGAACCGGCTGCATCCGGAGGGCCCCCACCGCACGTCGTATCTCGACGAGCAGCTCCGCGGCCTGCCGGGGCCGGTGATCGCCGTGAGTGACTACCAAAAGACGGTCGCGGAGCAGGTGGCCCGGTTCGTCCCGCAGCGGTTCATCCCGCTGGGCACTGACGGCTACGGGCGCAGCGACACGCGAGCCGCGCTGCGCAGCCACTTCGAGGTGGACGCACCGCACATCACCGTCGCCGCGCTCGACGCCCTGGCGGACGAGGAGCGCGTGCCTCGCCATGTGGTCACCGCGGCGCTCGAGCAGTATCAGATCAGGACCGAGGGCCTCGAACCGCGGCTGCTGTGACGGTGTCGAGAGGCAGGATCTCACGGGGCACGTGCCGGATACCCGCCGGTCCCGGCACGGACTCGTACAGCACCGCGTGAGCCGCCGTGAATGCCGGGGTGGTCGGCTCCTCGTCCACGAGTCGCGCCCACGGCTCACGCGCGTTAGCCGGCCACAGCTTGCGTGGGCGTCCGAGCGTGCAGTGGGCGCGATAGGGACGCCGCTCGACCGGAAAGCCGGCAACGTGCAGCGCCGCACTGCACGCCCGTGCGCATTCCTTCAACGCATCCTCCTCACCGTCGACCCCGCACCAGAGGACCCGCGGACGCGCCATCGACGGAAAGACACCCAGTCCGCACAGGCGGAGCGTCATCGGCGGCAGCACGGCGACCGCGGGCCGCAGCACGCCGAGCGCGCGACCGCCGTCAGACGCACTGATGGCCCCGAAGAAGTGCAGCGTGATGTGCGGGCTTTCGGCCGGTGTCCAGCGCACGGCCGCGACCTCGGTGACGAGGCGTTCGCGAAGGGCCTGGAACGCCGCCAGCGCCGGGGGCTGCACCGGGATGGCGAGGAACGCTCTCACGGGGTCGGTGTCGGGCTCGGCGTCGCCGTGACGCCCGGTGACGCTGTCCCCGCCGCCGCGGCGCAGGGATCGTCACCGACATTGGCGATGTAAATGTGGATCTGGCCGGCCGAACAGACCTGGGCCAGCGATTCGAAGATGGCAGCGGCGAACCATCGCGGACGCTCCTTGACGGTGTACGGCGTCGGCGCGTTGACGATGATGTGGCGCAGCGTCAGGGTGGTGGCCGTCGACGCATCGAGCCCGACGACGTCGTAGCCCTGGGCGTCGTGCACGGGCGGGTCGGTGTGCTGTCCCTGCTTCAGGGCCATGACGGCCGCGGCATAGGTGGGGTCGTCGCCCTGGACCTGGCTGCGCGGGACTGCGCCGAGAGTGCCTCCGTTCGGCGCCGTCGTGCTGTCATCGGAGTACTGCATGGCCAGGGCTGCAAAAGCCGAACCGCTCGCCAGCTTCTGCTCGATCTCCACCGCACGCTGCCTTGCGAACACGTCCTCCAGTTTCTGCTCGTTGAGCGAGGAGCGGATCTCATCGCGCAGCTGCACGAGTGACCCACCGATGGAGGCGAGCTGGGCCTGCAGCTGGCTCTGGCCGCCGGCAGTCTGCGCGTCGGCGTCCACCTGAGCCTGGACCTCCGCGTCCGTCGCGGCCACCCCCGCTGCTGCCGCCTCCTGGGCGATGACGGTGTCGATGAGCATGCTGCGCAGCACGGACGCGCGCACCTGCGCCGTCATCGCGGCGTTGTTCGAAGGGCCGCCCGCCTGGCCCACCGCCGTTAGAGTGCTCCGGAGGCGCACCGCGAAGGCGTCGGCAGTGATGGCGGTGGTTCCGACCCGCGCGATGACCTGCGGTGCGGACGTTGACGATGACGACGAGGGACCGCTGCCACATGCCGCGGACAGCAGAGCGGCTGCAAGGACGATGGGACGACGCACGTGCCTCAGTCTAGTCAGCGCCACTCGTCGCGCGGCTCTGCGGCGTTGCGGCGGGCAGGAAGCGCGCGCGAAAGCCGGGTGTCGCCGCCACCGCGACGGCCACCACACCCACCACGATCGCGCCGATCCCGATGGCGTTGAACAGGCCAAAGACGTGACCTGCCCCCGCATACATGACCGTGCCGAGTGGTTGCAGGCCTGCGAAGAGCATCGCGTAGATGCCCAGCAGACGTCCGCGCAGGGCGGGATCGGCGTCAGTCTGCAGCAGCGTCGTCATCGAGGTGTTCATCGCCAGGAACGAGAAGCTGATGCCCACCAGGGCCACCATGGTGATCGGCAGCGCCGCGGAGTGTGCGACGATGAACAGGCTCACGGCGTAGACAGCGCCGCCGACGGTGAGCAGCTGACGCCGCCGTGAGGTGTCGCCGACGGTGGCGATGACAATGCCACCAACCACGCCGCCGATGCCGCCGATCGAGTAGAGCAACCCGAGCACGGCGGCGCCACCGTGCAGTTGAGTTCGTGCCAGAACCGGCAGATACGGCATGTATGAGACTCCGAAGAAGGCCAACGCCGCGCACACGATCACGATGCCGCGCACCAGAGGGTCCCGCCGCACCGTGCGGACGCCTTCGAAGAGCTCGCCGACGGCCGTGGCGCCGGCGGCGCGGGGT
This sequence comes from Candidatus Aeolococcus gillhamiae, assembly GCA_003244045.1. Taxonomy (GTDB): domain Bacteria; phylum Chloroflexota; class Dormibacteria; order Aeolococcales; family Aeolococcaceae; genus Aeolococcus; species Aeolococcus gillhamiae. Next base: position 4,181 of record QHBU01000063.1, on the reverse strand, counting down.
AGGGGCGGGACATCGGGGATGACAGTGAGCAGCACGGCCAGCGGCGCGATGTACGCGAGGGACAGCACCGCGAAGCAGGCGCCGGGACCGGCCGTGGCGATGAGCAGCCCGGCCAGCGACGGCCCGATGATGCGGGTCGCGCTCATGGCGGTGGAGCTGAGCGCCACCGCGTTGACGATCAGGTCGCGCTTCACCAGGTCGGCGACCATCGCCTGGCGCGTCGGCAGGTCGACGGAGTCGGCCGAGCCGTACACCACGGCGACCGCGACGATCGACCAAAAGCCGGCGTGCCCGGTCAGGGCCAGGACGGCGAGTACGCCTGAGCTGATCCCCAGGACCGACTGTGTGACCAGCAGGATGCGCCGCCGCGGCAGTCGGTCAGCGAGCAGCCCGCCGGCGAGCGAGAGGAACACCGCGGGCACACCGTCGGCAGCCGCGACCGCGGCCACGGCGGCGGTGCTGTGGGTGAGGTCGAAGACGAGGAATCCCAGCGCGACCACTTGCATCCAGGTGCCCAGCAGGGTCGGCCACTGCGCGATCCAGTACCACCGGAATGCAGGCACTGCCAGCGAGGGCGGCGGCCAGCGGCGCAGCGGCGGCCCGGCCACCGGCAGCGGCCCGACCGCCGGCGTGGCCACGGTCACGAAAGGTTGCTGATCGCCGTCCGGCCGGCGCTCTTCCATCAGCCCATCATTGCCCGTCGCTGGTAGGGTCGGGAGGCGTGAGCACCGGCCTCGTCATCTTCCTCGCCGCCCTCCAGGGGGCCACCGAGCTCTTCCCGGTGTCCTCGCTCGGGCACGCGGTGGTGGTACCGGCGCTCTTCAACCTCGGTGTTGACCCGGCGGCGAAGAGCTTTGTGCCGTTCCTCGCCCTCCTCCATCTCGGCACCGGCGGGGCCCTCCTGATCCTGTATCGCGAGCAGTGGTGGCGCATCATCCGCGGCTTCGTCGCGGCAGCGGTTCGGGGGCGCATCGAGACCACCGACGAGCGCCTCGCGTACCTCCTCGTGGTCGGCACCATCCCCGCAGGGGTGATCGGCTTCCTCCTCGAGACCCCGCTCAAGTCCCTGTTCGCGCATCCGCGCACGGCCGCGATCTTCCTGATCGTCAACGGCGTCATCCTGGCCGCGGCCGAGGTGCTGCGCCGGCGCGACGAGCGACGCCGCGGAGGCCGCGACCGCGCCGGCCGCGAGCAGCGCTTCGGCACGGTCGAGGAGCTCAGCTACCTGCGGGCCGGGCTGGTGGGAGTCTTCCAGGCGGGTGCTCTGCTACCTGGGATCTCGCGCTCGGGGGTGACCATGGCGGGAGGCCTGGTGGCGGGACTGCGGCACACCGAGGCCGTGCGCTTCGCCTTCCTCCTGGCCACGCCGGTCATCCTTGCGGCAGGGCTTCTCGAGGTGCCCCAGCTGGGTGGCAGCGGGGCTCCGCTGGGGCTCTACACCGTGGGCGCGGTGGTGGCGGGAGTGATCGCCTACGCCAGCGCGCGACTGCTGGTCAGGTACTTCGAGATCGGGCGGCTGGACCCCTTCGCGGGCTACTGTGCAGCCCTGGGTGTGGTCGGCTTGATCATCCTTCGCTGAATCACCACGGGAGTCTCATGAACACACGCAGCCCGATGCTCGCCATCCTCCTCGCCCTGGTGGGCGTGCTCTTCGTCGCGCTGGCCATCTTCTACGCCACCACAAAGACCGGCCTCCTTGCGAGCGATGCCACGGTCATCCACTACAAGCACGCCATCCTCTCCGCCGCGCTCGCCGTCCTCTGCTTCGTGGGCGCCAACTTCGCGAGGCGCCGCACCGGCTGACGGCTCAGATCACCGCATCCTCGCGCGTGCTGGCGCCACGCGCGAAGCGGTCGGGCCGGAATGGCGTCAGGTCGATCTCACTCTGCGCACCGGTGATCTCGGTGGCAAGGAGCCGCCCCACCGCCGGGGCCTGCATGAAGCCGTGACCGCTGAAGCCGCAGCAGAGCCAGAAGCCGGCCAGCTCGGACTCGCCGACGAGCGCCTGGTTGTCCGGTGAGACCTCGTACAGCCCCGCCCAACCGGTCTTGATGGCGGCGCGCTCCAGGGCCGGCAGGCGGTGGGTGGCGTGCTCGACGAGGTGCTCGAGGAAACCCCAGTCGACGGTGGTGTCGAACGACGAGGGCTCGGCGGGGTCGCTCATCCCGAGCAGGAGGCCGTCACCCTCAGTGTGCAGATAGAAGGAGGTCGCCACGTCAACGGTCATCGGAGGGTGAGGGTCCAGGGTGAACCTCTCGGTGAGGAACAGGTGGCGCCGGAACGGCTTCACAGGTACCTCGACCCCTGCCATCGCCCCCACCGTGGCGGCGTACGGACCGGCGCAGTTCACCACCAATGGGGTCGACACCCGCGTGCCCCCGGCGACGACGGCGACGACCCTGTCGCGGTCGCGCTCGATGGCCTCGACTGCCACGCCTTCGACAACGTGCGCACCATGCCTGCGCGCGGCGTTGACATAGCCGGAGGTGACCTCGTTGGGACCGGCGAGTCCGTCGCTCGGACAGAACGTTCCGCCCCGGACATCCTCAACGTTGAGCTGCGGCACGATCTCCGCCACCTGCTCACAGCTGAGCAGGCGCACGTCCTCCAACCCGACGGCGTGCTGCATCGCGACATTGCGGGCGAGCTGCTCCATCTGCTCGTCGCTGCTGGCGACGAACAGGTAGCCCACCAGGCGCAGGTCGGCGGTGGCGCCGACCTCGGCTTCGAAGTTCTCGAGGAGCTGCCTGCTGAGCATGCCGATGCGCACGTTGATCTCGGTGGCGAACTGCTGCCTCACCCCGCCGGCACCCCGCGCGGTGGAGCCGGAACCGAAGTCGCCACGCTCGAGGAGCAGCGGTTGCACGCCCGCGCGGGCGAGGTGATACGCGAGGCTGCAGCCGACGACCCCGCCGCCGATGATCACGCACTCGGCGCTCGGCGGCAGAGCGGCCATCGACTAGGCGACCTGGGCGACGGCAGCGGTCTGCGGGATGGGTTGATCGAGCAGGAAGGCACGGATCAACTCGAGCTGGCGGCGGACGTAGGTTTCCGTCCAGCCGTGCCCGGCGTCGGCGACACCGGCGAGATGGACGTGATCCATCCCGGCGACGGTCTGGCGCAGTACGGGGACGTCGACGATGCGGTCGTCGGCGGCCACGATGATCAGAGCGGCACTGCTCGACCCACGCAGGAGTTGGACGTCATCTCTCCTCAGGCCGTGGAGGATCCACTCGCGAAGCGCTCGCGGGTCGGCGCGCAGCTGGTTGCGGAAGTTCATCTCGGCGGCGGCGCTGTCGACGTTGTCGCCCTCGACGAGGAGCCTTTTGTAGAGGTCGCTGACCACGCGCTGCCGGCTCAGCCAGGAGATCGCCGGGAAGATGCCGGGAGCCATGAAGGTGCGCACCTGCAGGTGGAAGCGACGGCGCACCAGGGCCGGTGCCAGCAGCGGTGTGTGCAGGAGGAGCCGGTCGACCGCGGCGGGACGGCGCTTCAGCATAGCCATCGCCACCGAGGATCCGAGGCACAGGCCGCCCAGGTCGTAGCGGTCGACCTCAACGTCGCGGCATACCGCTTCGACAGCGGCGGCCAGCGCGCCGGCCGTGTGCCGGCCATCACGCAGCGGTGGCGACGCTCCGCAACCGGGAAGATCCGGGACCACCAGGGTGCGGATGCGCCCGAGCTCGTCGAACCAGGTCTCGAAGTTCTCAGCCGAGCCCAGGAAACCGTGGCACAGCACCAGCGGGTGCCCGGACCCACCGACCAGGTACCGCACCCTGCCGCCCGCGTGGGTGATGAAGCGTTCCTCGAGTTGCGTCACCTACACGACCTACTGTTCGTCGGTGTCGATCTGCGCCCGCTGCAGGCGTCCGCTGTAGTCGATGTAGATCGACTTCCACTCGCTGAACTCATCGAGCACGTGGCCGCCGGCCTCGCGGTGTCCGTTGCCGGTGTTCTTGGTGCCCCCGAACGGAAGCTGGATCTCCGCGCCGATGGTGGGCGCGTTGACGTACACGATTCCCGCCTCGAGCTCGTGGATCGCGCGGAAGGCATGGCGCAGGTCGTTGGTGTAGATGCTCAGGCTGAGCCCGAACTGCGTGCTGTTGGCCGCGGCCAGCGCCTCGTCGAGCGAGTCGACGGGGATGATGGCTGTGGTGGGACCGAAGATCTCCTCCTGGGCG
>QHBU01000062.1 GCA_003244045.1 Candidatus Aeolococcus gillhamiae | reverse complement strand
ATCGAGCTGCGCAACGTCCACAAGGCGTTCGGGCAGTTCAAGGTGCTGGACGGGGTGACCTGCCGGATCCCCAAGGGCGAGATCAGCGTCTTGATGGGCCCGTCCGGGACGGGCAAGAGCGTCACCCTACGTCACATCGTGGGGCTGCTGCCCCCTGACAGCGGGGACATATTCGTGGCCGACCGGGACGTGCCGATGCTCAACGAGGACGAGCTGCTCGAGCTGCGCCGGGGGATCGGCATGCTCTTTCAGGACGGGGCCCTGTTCAGCTCGATGAGCCTCTACGACAACGTCGCCTTCCCGCTGCGCCAGCACACCAAGAAGAGCGAGGGGGAGATCCGCGAGATCGTCATGGACCGGCTCACCGAGGTGGGCATGGCGGGCGCCGAGAAGCGCATGCCCAACGAGCTCAGCGGGGGCATGCGCAAGCGCGCCGGGTTCGCTCGAGCCCTGGTGATGGAGCCCAAGATCCTGCTGTTCGACGAGCCCGATTCGGGGCTGGACCCGGTCCGCACCACCCTGCTGTGCGACCTCATTCGCGAGATCAGCGCCAAGTACAACGCGACCTCGATCGTGGTCAGCCACGACGTCGGCGCCGTCCGCCGCTTCGCGGACAACATTGGCATCCTCTACAAGGGGAAGATGCGACACTTCGGCAACAAGAAGGAGATCGAGGAATCGGACGACGAGTTCGTCCATCAATTCTTCAACGCCTCTGGTGAGGGGCCTCTGGGGATGGACTGACAGGAAGGTGAGCGTGTCCAAGTCGACGATCGCGGGAATCGCAGTCGCCGCCGTCCTCGTGGGAGGAGCAGGCTTCGCGATCACGTCGCCGCGCGCCCTGGGCACGAAGTATCACCAGTTCCAGATCACCTTCCCCACCGGGGACGGCCTCGTCGCAGGCAGCGACGTGCTCGAGGCCGGCTCGAAGATCGGCACCATCAGCGACATCCAGCCAACCCAGGACAACAGCGCCCTGGTGACCGTGCAGATCACCGAGGAGCACTGGCCCCTGCACAAGGGGCTCACAGCCGATATCCGGCCCAAGTCGCTGCTCGGCGAGAAGTACGTCGACATCCATGACGGCAGCACCAGCAAGCCGGCGTTCGACGCCAGCACGGTCCTTCACGAGAACCAGCAGGCCGTCCCGGTGGAGCTCGACCAGTTCATCAACAGCCTCGACGCGCCCACCCGCAACGCTGCCCGCGTCCTGCTCAACGACCTCGGCGCTGGTGTCGCGGGCCGTGGCCAGAGCCTCAACGAGGCCATCGCCGCCGGCAAGTCGAACCTCGCCAACCTCGCGGTCTTCGGCACCACGCTCAACAACCGTGACCCCGACCTCGACCGCATCCTGGTGGGTCTCGACGGCGTGCTGAGCAAGATCACCACGAGTGACCAGCTCGGCCAGCTGAGCCAGCTCATCACCAACGGCCAGAAGACGCTCAACGCCATCGAGACGCAGCAGACCGCGTTCAGCCGGCAGTTCGTCGACGCGCAGACGGCGCTCGGCGAGCTCAACACCGCCATCGACAGCGCGGTGCCGTCCCTGCGCACCACCCTCAACATTGCGCCTCAACTCCTCCAGGCGACGAGCCAGGAGGCCAACCTGCTCGCCTTCCTCGGCTCGAAGGCCAACAACCACACCGTGCTGAGTGCGCTCGACCAGGGGCTCATCCAGGGACCGAGCACCACCGGTGGCGCGATCGAGACCACCAACGGCGGCAACCCGCAGCCGATCTTCCGCATCTGCCTGGTCAACCCGAACATGGGCGGTTCCTCGTGCGTCGGCAGCGGCTACTCGTCGCCCGGCGCGTACGCGACTCCGGCATCCTTCGACGCTGGCCAGAGCGACATGAACGTGCTCGCCGCCTGGATGGGAGCCTAGCGATGCGCAGCCGCTGGAACCTGCCGATCTGGTTGCTCTATGCGGGCTTCTGCCTGCTCGTGCTCGGGTTCATCGTCCGCGGGCTGGAGTTCGGCGTGCCGTGGAGCCACCCGTACCAGGTCACGGCCGCGTTCTCGGACGCGGGCAGCATCCTCGCCAACAACGAGGTGTTCATGAACGGCACCAAGGTCGGCTATGTCAAGGCGGTGAGCGTCAGCGGCGGCCAGGCGAAGGTGCAGATGATCCTCGACAACAAGAGCGGTGTGCCTCTGCACCCCGATGCCACCGCCCAGGTCCGCAAGAAGAATCTGCTCGGCGAGACGTACATCGACCTCACCCGCGGCACCGGACCGGGCCAGATCCAGTCGGGCGGGGTCATCCCGGTGGAGCACACCGTGCCGATCACCGAGATCGACCAGGTGCTGGCGATCTTCGACCCCGCCACGGTGCAGCGCGTCCGGCTGCTCATCAACGCGCTCGGTGAGGGGACCACCAACAACGGCGACCGGATGAACAGCTCGGCAAGCTCGCTCAACACCCTGGTCACGGTGCTGAACGGTCCGGCCGTCGAGCTTTCGGCTCGCAAGCAGCAGGTCACCGATATCGTGCTCGAGCTGCAGAAGTTCTACGACGTGCTTGCCAAGCAACGTGAGCAGGTGCGCCAGGAGTTCGGGACCTGGGCCGCCGTGATGGGTCAGCTCGCCGCCCAGGAACAATCGATCGGCGGGACTCTGCAGCAGGCGGACACACTCCTGCAGAACCTCGACCTGCTCGTCACCGGCGAGGGCGGCAACCTGCGCGCCACGCTGACCCAGCTGCCCGGGACTCTCACCCAGCTGAACTCCTTCCTCGACCAGAGCACGGGCATCCTGGGCAACCTAGTCCATTACCGCACCGCCATCCACGATGTCTTCCCCCACCTGGGCAGCTCCTTCTTCGACACCGACCCCAACAACAACAACCAGCACTTCTGGTCGGTGTTCTCAGTGAACTGCGCCAGCAACTGCACCAGCACCGCGTCGCAGACCACCCCAAATTCCAGCGCCCCCAACGCCAGCTGGGCCGCGGCGATGGGAGGCTGACGGTGGACCGCAAGCGCGTGTACCTGAACGGCGGGATCCTCGCCGTGTTCGCAGTCTTCTGCGCGCTCGTCCTCGAGTTCCTGGCGATCAACATCGGCCAGCCCAACCCGCTGGCCTCCAATTACTCACTGCACGCGGTGTTCCGCGATGCCGACGGCATTCCCACCGCCGCCGACGTCCGGGTCAGCGGCGTCGGCGTCGGCAAGGTCACCGCGATCTCACACGATCCCAGGAGCCCGGGCTTCAGCGTGGTCACCATCCAGATCAGCGACACGCACTCGGTCCCGGTGTACAGCAACGGCTTCGCCAAGGTTCGGCCCAAGACCCTGCTTGGCGAGAAGTACGTGGACCTCACGGTAGGCTCCAGCGCGAGCGGGGAAGCGATCGCCACCGGTGGCTACCTGCCGGTGGCCGAGACCGGCAAGGACGTGTCCAACGACGAGATCTTCAACTCGTTCGACGCCACCACCCGTGCCCAGCAGCAGCAGGTGCTTGCGGCGCTCGACAGCGCCACCAAGGGGCGCGCCGGCGACATCCAGGCGATCCTGCCCCAGCTCCAGCAGGTGGTCGCCAACCTCACCCCGGTGGCGCGGGTGTACGAGAAAGACCAGCCGCAGACCGACCAGATCTTCGTGCAGCTCAACACCATCATGCAGGCGCTCGCCGACGAGCACACCCAGCTCGCCGGCTTCCTGGCGAACGGCAACGTCGCCCTCGGGGCGATCGCCCAGAAGGACCAGGCGCTGGTGTCCACGCTCCAAGAGGCGAGCAACGTCGCCACCGAGCTCAACACGGCGATGAACCCGACCATCGCCCAGCAGCGCCAGGCTCTTGATGAGCTCGCGTCGACGCTTGCGTCCGAGAACAACCTCCTCTTCGACATCGTCGGGCCCAAGTGCAACGGCCACCCGTGTGGGATCGACACCGTCATCGCCGGTACCCTCAACGGCCAGGTGGCATACCCAAACGACCAGCTCAACGTCACGTCTCCCAACGGCGAAGGCGTCACCGGCCGTTGGGATTCGATGTTCTCCGAACCCGGTCCAGCCGGCCCGGTCGCCGGGCAGACGTCCACGGGCGCCAGCACATGCAGCAATCCCACCGTGCCGACGCCCAACATCCCGGCCAAGGCGTCAGGCACCTGCACGCTGAACATCGTTCTCTCCTTCCACTGCGACACGATCGCGCAGACCCTGGCCGGCTTCCTCGCCCAGCTCCCGACCACAGGTCCGGTCACACAGGCAACGATCCAGGCGGCGTGCCAGGCCGCCACCGGACATACCTTCCCCGCCCTGCCCGTCTCGACGTCGGGTCCCTCGGTGCCGGGGATGAACACGACGGCATACCTCGCGGGGCTGTTCGGATGATGGTGCGCATCGTCCGCCTGTTCGCGTCGTCGAAGGCTCTCTTCGCCGCTGCCGTGGTCAGCGGTGCTGTGGCGGGGCTTGGCCTCTCCTTCGGCGGCTCGTCGCACACTGCAGTGGCGGATTTCAGCAACGTCAACGGCCTGACCGGCGGCAACGAGGTGCGCATCGGAGGCATCGAGGTGGGCACCGTCCAGTCGCTGGATGTGATGGTCGATTCGCAGGCTGGAAAACAGGCGGCGCGGGTGACCTTCACGGTCGACAACGCACACTGGCCGCTGCGCCAGGGAACCAGCGTGGCCGTCCGGCCCAAGGGCGTCCTGAGCAACGTGTACGTGGACGTCGAACCAGGTTCTCCGAGCGCACCATCGCTGGGGGACACCCCACGGTTCGACATCAACCACACCAGCAGCCCCGTCAACCTCGACGAGCTCTCCAACGTCTTCGACCCGAGCGTGCGCACCTCGATCCGCACCCAGCTGCAGGAGGGAGTCATCGTTTTCGGGGGAACCGGGATCGGCGACTTCAACCAGACCATCGCCAACGCCAACCCACTGACCGCCTCAGCCATACCGATCACCTCGGTCCTCGGTCAGCGCACTCCCGAGCTGGACCGGCTCAACTTCGAGTTCGACAAGATCAGCGGCGATCTCGCCCGCGAGGATGCCAACCTGCGCGGGCTGCTCGTCAACGGCGAGCAGTTTCTGGGTGTCCTCGCCAGCCACCAGGTGTCGCTGCAGGGCACCCTGGTGCATGCGGCCGGGACGCTGAGCTCGATCGACCAGGGCCTGCAGGGCGAACAGAACAATCTCACCGCGATTTTCCAGAAGGGCCCCAATGCGCTCAACCAGGCCAAGACCTCGGCTGACCTGCTCGCCCCGTTGATCTCCAGGGTGGACCCCTACATCGCGGACCTTGACATCCTGCTGCACGAGTTCCTCACCGCCACCGGTTACACCCAGACCCTGCCGCCGACCAACAACGCGTATGGGGGTCTGCTCGACATGCTCCGCGTCGACGGGTCGCTGCCGCCGACCAGCAAGACCGCGAAGGCGTGCGGCGGCACGCCCTACAACCCGGGGCCGTGCTGATGAGCGGAACCGGACGCCGCGGAGGCTTCAACCCGCTGATCGCCGGCTTCATCGCAAGCGCCGTGATCGTCCTCCTCCTCGGCACGCTGGTGAAGATCAACCTCGACCTCGCCGCGCCGTGGGCGTCGACCCACACCATGACGGCGCAGGTCACTGATGTCGACGGGATCAGCTCCGGCAGTGACGTGCGCATCGCCGGTCGCGCCGTCGGACAGGTGACCTCGGTCACCGCCCAGGGCAACTACAGCACCGTCACGTTCCACCTCGACAACAGCAACTGGCCGCTTCCCGGCGACACGTCCGCCTCGATCCGCCTGGCAACGCTGCTCGGCCAGAAGTACCTTCAGCTCAGCCCGGGTTCCGACTGGGCGCACACGTTCTCCGACAACGCGGTCATCGCGCTAAAGGCAACCAAGCCGGTCGTTGACTTCGACCAGATCCTCAACACCTTCAACAAGCCGACCCGTGACGCGCTGACGAGCCTGGTCCGCACCGCCGCCACTGCAGTCAAGGGCCAGGAGGGCACGCTGCAGCAGCTCATTCCCGACCTGCGTGACCTCTCCGTTCACAGCGTCGCGCCTACCGGCGAGCTGGTCAAACGCAACGCGGACATCAACAACATCCTCGTCAACCTCGGCACCACCGCCGACCAGCTCAACCAGAGCGGCAACGACCTCGTCGGTGTGATCGACAACATGAACACGATCACCGGGGCTTTGGCCAGCAACCAGGGAGCGCTTGAGGGCTACATCGCCAACACGGACGCGCTCAACCTGAACACCAACGCGGTGCTCAGTGGGGGAAAGGACGCGGCTTTCAACGCCGGCCTCAAGCTGCTTGCGCCCTTCACCACGCAGCTCGACCAGCTGATGACGACGCTCGTTCCGGAGACTTTCCACTTCGCCACCGACACGAGCCCGTCCACCCACCAGCACATCTACCAGGACGCACTCAACCTCGTCTTCGAGATCGGCCCGGCGACGGCCCAGAGTGACAGGTCCGGGTTCTTCCTCCGCCAGTACGCCAACGGCGTGGACCCGTGCGGGCTGATCGGGCCCACCTGCGTGGCCACCACCCTGCCGGTGGCCCCGCCCATACCGGGTGGCACCGGCGGCCTGCCCTGCCTGCCCCCGCTTCCGTGCATCACGCTGCCGAGCGGCCCGGGCCTGCCCGCCCTGAACCTGCCCGTGCGCCCCTCCCTGCCGGCGATCCCGACACTGCCAGCGGTCCCGACGCTGCCGCCGATCCTGGCCACCCCGACACCCCTTCCCACCCCCACTGCCCTGCCGCTCCCGTGCGTGCCGGGCATCACCTGCGGCCAGCAGGCCAGCTACGAGACCGCCACGCCGCTGGCGCGATGGGGCTGGCTGTGAGACGGCAGCCGCGGGTCAACCCGTTCTGGAGCGGCCTCGTCGCCGCCGTCGTGCTGGTCGTGGCGATGGTGGGGGTGGTGGTCGGAGGCATTCCCGGCGGCCCGGCGATCTCGCTGCCGTGGAACCACACGATGGTCCTGCACGTCCAGCTGGCCAACGCGGACGGCCTCGCTCCCCATGCCAGCGTCGACGTGGCCGGTGTCAAGGTCGGCGAGGTGCACGACGTGACCTCGCACGGTGACATCGCCCTGGCCACGCTGAACATCGATCCCCAGTACAGCGACATCCGCAGCGACGCACAGGTCCTGCTCCGGCCGCACGGCCTCTTCGGTCCCAAGTACATCGAGATCACCCCGGGGAGCAACTCCGGCCAGTTACTCGCCGATGGCGCCACCATCAACGTGCGCAACACTGTGCAGCCGGTCGACCTCGACCAGGTGCTCCAGGCGCTGCAGGCCCCCGAAGCTCAGAACCTGCGCACCGCCATCGTCGAGCTGGGCAAGGCCGCGGCCGGCAAGGGCGACGACGTCAACCACCTGCTGGGAGCCGCCAAGACGCTGACCCAGACGCTGCAGACCCCGTTGCTCACCCTGGACCACGTGTCCACCAACTTCAACGACTTCATCATCCAGAACGAGGCCTTCAACGCCAGCTTCGCGCAGACGCCGCTCGACCAGCTGGTGGCCAGCAGCAACACAACGCTGGCCGCGTTCGCCGCCAACTCGGCGCACCTCGGCTCGCTGCTCGACCACGCCGACAGCACCCTCACGACGCTGGACACCGCGCTCAACGGCCAGGGCTCGAACATCAAGCAAACCATCGACCTGCTCGGCAAGCCCGGCGGCACCATCGACAAGCTGAACACCTTCAACGGTCTCATCAGCCTGTTCGCGGCCAACCTCACCGGCAAAGAGGCGGCCCCGGGACAGAAGCCGAGCGACGTCACCCAGGGCATCATCGCCGCCATCGAGAACATCAAGTCCGCCTTCTCGTCGTACGACTGCTCGACCACTGTCGCCAGCCTGAGCCAGTGCCCCCAACAGAGCAGGGCCTACTACCTGCGCGTACAGGTGTTCAACCTGGCCGGCATCTCACAAGCGCTCCAGACCCTGTGCACGCTGCCGATCCCGCCGCTCCCCGGCATCATCCCGCTTCCCGCGCTTCCCATTCCCTGCTCGCCGGTCGCCAGCTCCAGCAGCCGGCCGGGCCAGGACGTCGTCGCCGGGGAGTACACCAACCTGGGCGCGTTGATCCGCTCCTGACCGCGGGCAGCTACGTGCCTCCACGCATCTGGCGCCCGCACATTTCCGCCCTCCCAGTACATCATGGCGCCGTTCGTGCCCGCCGATGGCCGCCCGCTAGACAGTTCCGCTGAACGGAGGCAGAGTGCTGCGACGAGTCGCCGGACCCACGGCGCGCCATCCGCTGATGGTCCTGCTCATCGCGCTGCTCGTCTGCGCCGGCCTGGCCACCGGCTTCGTGCGCTACAGCGTCGACGCCGGCCAATCGCTGCTGGTGGGCAGCAGTTCCACCGCGGGCCAGGCGAACAAGGCGTTCACGCAGAGCTTCGGCACCGATCCCATCGTCGTGGTGCTGACAGCCGGCAATCCCACGGCCCCCTACCTCGAGAGGAATCTACAACGCCTCACCGCGCTCGAGCAGGACCTCGCCCACGACCCGCGGGTCGCGCAGGTCCTCGGTCCGGGCACCGTCGCCAATTCGGCGCTGTCAGCCACGACGGCTGAGGTCAGCAAGGTCCTCACCGAGTACCCCACCTTCGTCGCGGAGACGGCATACATCGACGCCCGCCAGAAGGGCCAAACGGACGCCACAACGCTGCGGACGCAGTTCCAGACCAACGTCACCAGTGCAACGCAGCTACTCGAGCTCTACGTCGCTCGAGCCGCTGCCGACGCGCATCAGGCGCGCCAGACCTACTCCCAGAAGGCGATCCCCCCCGGGAACAGGCTCCTCGACACCCAGGAGAAGGCAGCCGAGGCCGCGGTGGTCAACGACCCGCTGCCGCCGCTGTTCGCCGAATACCTGGCAGGTCCCGGCAACGCTGTCGACGCCGCGTCCGCACGGATCTTCTTTGACAGGCTGACCGCTGCCTTCGGCGACTGCGACAGCTCCATCGCCCAGCTCCTCGGCATCAACCCCACCTGCCAGATCTACCTTGCCCGGATCCTGCTCGACCTCCCCAACTGCCCAACCGAGGGCAGCGTCCAGGCGGCAGGGGCCAGGGGGCAGGAAGTGTTCTGCAACCCCAAGACTGCCTGGGCGGCGGTGCTGCCCACGCCGGCCACCAATGCCAACGGCGCGATCGTTGCCCGTGAGGTCATCACCGTCAGGCTGACCACGGCGGCAGCCGCGGATCGAGCGGCAGTCCTGGCGATGCGCCAGAAAATTAGCGACCTGCTGTCCACCGGCATCGCATCCGACGCGTTCACCAGGGGTTTCTCCGCGGCGCAGTTCACCCAGCTCAAGCAGCTGGGTCCGCTGGCCCCCTCGGATTGCGGCGGAGTGGGCCAGCAGCAGAACGCCAGCTGCTACGCGAAGTACCACGACCACGCGTTTCATTTCCTCATCGCGGGCGCACCGCTGCTGACCTACGGCGTCGTCGACTCGATGAGCACGACGCTGCTCGTGCTGCTGCCGGTTGTGATGGCGCTCATGGCGATCCTCCTCGTAGTGACGTTCCGGGTGCGGGGGCGTCTCTGGCCGCTGCTGGCGGCGGCGGGCGCCGTTGGAGCGACAGTGGGGGTCTCGCTGTGGCTGGGCATTCCCATCACACCGGCGGTGCTCGCCGGCGTGCCCGTGCTCGTGGGCCTCGCCGTCGACTACGCCGTGCAGCTGGTGGCGCGCTACGACGAGGCGCGCGGACTCGGTGCCGCCCGTGACGGCGCGATCGAGGAGGCCATGCTGCGCAGCGGACCGGCGACGTTCACAGCCGCGGTCGCGACGCTGGCGGGTTTCGGAACGCTGCTGATCTTCGCGGGCATCGACGCCGGTCCTCTTGTCGCGATCCCGCTGGTCGCCGAGTTCGCGCTCGTGCTCTTTGCGGGCGTCATCGTTTCCTGGCTAGCGGCGCTGTTCATCGCGCTGCCCGCCGCGGCACTGTGGGGCCGGCGGGGGCGCGCCACATCGGCCCGGCCAGCCACGCCCGTCAAGGCCGAGCGCACCCTGGGCATCGCCAGCGCGTGGCGCGGCGCCGTGGTGCCGGCGGTGATCGTGGCCTTGATCGGTTGGGTGCTGCTGCCGCGCGTGCCTGTGCAGACGCAGGTCGACCAGCTGCTGGCGTCATCGCTTCCGCAGCTGCAGGATGTCAACACGGTCCGCGACCAGACGGGCTACGGGAACGAGGTTGACATCTATCTCAAGGGGCAGGTCGCCGGCCCGTACAACCAGCCCGGCACCCCGGCGAACGTGACCT
>QHBU01000061.1 GCA_003244045.1 Candidatus Aeolococcus gillhamiae | reverse complement strand
ACACCACACTACGGGACATCACTGGAGTGAGGTTGCGGACGCAGGTCAGTCGACAGGGACGATCGGTGCTCTGCCGTGCAGGTTGGCGCTGCCTGCAGAGCAAACGTTAGCGTCGGTACGGCCGTTCTGCGTACGCGACGAGGAGACGCTGCGGCCGTCGACGGCTGTGCCGGCTCCGCGGCGGCGACTCGGTTCCGCCCCTGTGCCTTGGCCCGATACATGGCGAGATCCGCGGCGCGCACGGCGTCGTCTAGTGTCGGGCCGTTCGCGGGGAACACCGCAACCCCGACCGACGCCGTCACCGGCGGCCCCGGCTCCGGATGTGGCATGGTCGCCACGGCGTGCCGGACGGTCTCCGCCACGCGCAGCGCGCCGTCCATGCCGCTCTCGTGCAGCAGGATCAGGAACTCCTCACCGCCAAAGCGCACCACCTCATCACCGGTCCGGACCGCCGCGCGGAGAGTGCGGGCCACGTTTCTCAAGGTGCGATCCCCTGCGGCGTGCCCGCCCGTGTCGTTCACCCGCTTGAAGTGATCCAGGTCGAGCAGCAGAACGCCGATCTCGGCACCACCGCGTAGGACGCGGGCCGCCTCCTGCGCCGCCATCTCATCCCACCACCTGGTGTTGTGCAGGCCGGTGAGCGAATCGGTGCGGGCACGGTCCTCGAGCTGGTGGTACAGCTGCGCGTTGTGCCAGGCGGCGGCGGTCACGTGCGCAACCAGCGCGCAGTGCTCGAGGTCGCGCGTGCTGAACGCGTTGGCGCCGTTGCGCCAGACATCGAGGACGCCGATGCGGTGATCGCCCGCAACGAGCGGGATCACCAGCAAGGATTCGGTGGCGTCGTCGCGTTCGGTCCCCGGGACCGTGCTGGCCGCGGGATGCGCCACGGTGTTGTCGCAGTTGTACGGGAGCCCACGCATGAACGCCCAGCCGGTGATGCCCTTGCTCATCGGAAAGGGTTGGTCACGCAAGGCCTCGATGTCCTGGCCTGCGACCACCAGGGGTCGCAGCGTGTCCGTCTCCCAGCTGGCGTCGAAAATCGCCAGCGCGCTCATCGGCATGATGCGCGGTAGCAGCTCGGTGATGACGTTGAGGATGCGCATCGGGTCGTGCTCCGCCTGGACGCGTTGGGCGATCTCCCCCAAGGCATGAGCGAAGGTGTCGTCAGCCGGTGCTTCAACCGCGTGTTCGGGAAGGTCGGCGACCCGGGTGGCCACCAGCGCGGCCCGCTCCGGTGCCTCGAGCTTGCGGGGCTCGTGCTGGCGAAACCACGACGGACCCACCACCTGGTCGCCGGGGACCGCGACCGCACCGTCGAGGACGAGAGGAGCGCTGAGGTGCTCGCCGCTGCCGAACTGCACGCCCAAGGCGACCAGCGTCATCGCGGTGGCCTGGTCGTCGACCCCTCGCGCGATGAGGCGGACGTCGAGCCGCGCCGCGAAGGAGATCAGGCCGGCGAGCTCCGCGCGGGCGGTGAGGCTGTCACGCAGGCCCGCGACCAGCTCGGCTCTGAGGAGGAGATAGTCCGGTCGCACGGCGAGGATGCGCTCGTGCCCGACGGTCGGCCAGCCTTCTGCTTCGAGGGCGAGGAGAAAGCCGGCGGCGCGCAGCTCTGCCGCGCGATCGCCGATGGCAGACCCCTCGTCTATCGACCCGTCCCGGGGCAGGGTCCAGGCGACCTCCGACGGCACCACCCCGGGTCGTGTGGCGAGCTGCGCTGGCTGAAAGGCGCCGCTGTCGGCGATTCCCTGGGGACAGGGCACGAAGAGCACAGCAGGGGACGTCTGCTGCGCGCTGTCCAGGGCCCGCTGCGCCAGCGCGATCGGGTCGAGGTCGGACGGCGGGCGCGAGATCACCTCATAGGCGATGGTCGCCCGATCGGAAATGCTGAAGACTGGAAGCAGCGCGCTACCTGGCGTGGTGAGGCGCGAATCCGCTGGCGGATTGTTTTCCGCGCGACTGTGATCCATATCACCAAGCTTCGGCACCGCCCGGGCGGTGACCATGTTCCCCTGACTACGGATGCGTAACGGTGACGACCGCGAACGCCTATGCCAGGTTGCGCGGGAGGGCCGTCCACCGTCGCCGTGTGTCGGCGCTTGTCTCGGTCCAAGCGTTCGGCAGCGGCGTCGTTCTCGTCGTCCTGGCGACCGAACGACGGCTCGGAGGGATGCGTTGGTGCGCCATCTGCGTTTATGTCGGTCCGTTCTTCATGGCCTGCGCGCTGTCGTCGGGCTCGGAGGCGGAGAATGTCGCGGCTGTCTCGCCGCGGGCAGCCGTGGCGATGCGGAGATAGCCCTGGGCTTGGTCGACGAGCAACAGACTGCCGCAGACGGGCGTCACTCCAGTGGCGATGAACCGGCATTGGCAAGCTCAGTCGGAGCGCGCTGATGGCTTTCGCGTCGGCCGAAAATCACCCGGTGCGACCGGGCTAGTGCACCGTCCAGCAAATAGCTTGACGGTGAGTCGTGGGTGTGGAATGATGTCGTCGTGTCATCGGCGGCTGCCCCACTCTACGTCTCCGCCGCCCAGCGCGATGTCTTAGAAACCTGGGCTCGGAGCCAGGCGATTCCGCATCGCCAAGTGCAACGAGCACGGATCGTGCTGCTCGCCGCCGATGGCATCGCCAATGAAGTGATCGCGGCGCAGCTGAACACCTCCAAGCCGTCGGTGCTGAAGTGGCGCGCCCGATTCGCCGAGGCCGGCGTGGATGGGCTCGACGACGCGGCGGGGCGGGGCCGACGCCCGATTTACGGGCGCAAGTTCGTCGAGAAGGTGGTCAGCACCACGCTGCGCAAGCCGCCGCGCGGAGTGACCCACTGGAGCACCCGAAGCCTGGCCGCTCAGCTGGGCGTCAGCCACGGCACCATCAACACGATCTGGCGCGACATGGGGTTGCAGCCTCACCGGACGCGCACCTTCAAGCACAGCAACGACCCCTTGCTCGAAGAGAAGGTCACGACATCGTCGGCCTCTACATGCATCCCCCCGAGAACGCGATCGTGCTGTGTGTCGATGAGAAGACCCAGATCCAGGCACTGGATCGCACTCAGCCACTGCTGCCGATGAAGCCACATCAGGTGGAGCGGCGCAGTCATGACTACGTCCGCCACGGCGTCACCAGCCTCTTTGCCGCTCTCGAGGTGGCCACCGGCGCGGTCACCGGCACCTGTTACGAGCGCCACCGCCACGAAGAGTTCCTCGCCTTCCTCACCCTGCTGGTCCGCGTCTATCCCCGCAAGCAGCTCCACATCGTCCTCGACAACGTCTCCTCCCACCAGACGCCCGAGGTGAAGCGCTGGCTGCGCCTCCATCCGCGCGTTCAGTTGCACTTCACGCCGACGGGATCGAGCTGGATCAATCAGGTGGAGACTTGGTTCTCGATCCTCAGCCGGCGCGCCATCCGGCGTGGTGCTTTCAAGAGCCTCGGCGCCCTGATCGACGCCATTCAGGGCTTCCTCGATGCCTGGAACGAGAGCAGCAAGCCCTTCGTCTGGGTGAAGTCAGCCGAGCAGATCCTCGCCGGGATGCACCGTCAACCTTTCAAAAAGACAGTGCACTAGCCACAGCTCACAGGGGGCTAGCGTTTCGAACTGGCCGCGCGGCGCTCCGGACCGCTCAGACATTTCAAGCAGCGGGACGTCGCGTTTCGGCCGTATGTCTTCAGACGGCGGATGCTTCAGGCGGCGCGCTCCATCCAGCGTGCGATGCTCGCGAGGCCATGCCTACGCACGCAGCCGGCTGACGAACTCCAGGCTAAAGACAGGGTCTGCTTTCTACCGCCGCGCCAGGTGTGCACGAAGGGCAACGGTCCGGTGGCTGGGACGTGGTTGTGTCCGATCCGCCAGGTGAATTGCAGGTGTTGTAGTACGTGATGACCACACCCATGGCGGGAGAAGCGGGCGCCCTGCGCCTCGCGCCGCGCGCCTCGGCTCGCGGGCCCGAACACCACTTTCTGCAGGTAGTGCGTCTAGGAATTTCTAGACACGTACTCTCGGCGAGTCTCAGGCGGTCGGCCGTCGACCGAAGCCGGACCATTCCGTATTCAAATCAGCCGCTGGAGCGGGAGACGAGGCTCGAACTCGCGACCCTTACCTTGGCAAGGTAGCGGCTCAATTCTGTATTCGAGAGAGGGTGAAAATGGCCTCAAGACGACTACTTACCCCCAATTTCCACGGGGCTCCACGCCGGCCCCGTGGCGGTCCAATCTGACCACACCGCGTTCCCAAAGGGAGCAAATAGTGCAACGCGCACGTCCGAACTCACCGCAACCGCGTGGGCTGGGAGGGAGACTCCACGTCTGCGTGTGGCGCCTGTGGGACTCCGGTTGTGATGGGCGGGGATCGCCGTGGCGCTTCGTCCGGAGTGCGAATTGGCCGCTATCTTCCAGCGCACGCCTTGCCGATGGCCGCCGCGCAGGGCGGCGGCCACTCCCCACCGCCGCAAGACCGGGCGCTTGAGCATGGCGAGGTGGGCATGGACGACACCCCCGTCGCGTGGGGTCCTTGTCGCACATCGGGCGAGTCCGCGACCGATGCAATCGTGACCACCTCCGCGTGCTACGTGCATTCGACAGGTGCGCCCGCCGCCGCACAATCTGCCCGTGAATCTCTCTCCCAAACGGTGCCAAGAACTGGGTCTTGGATAACCTCACCCGTGAGATAGAGAGTGTGCGACGTGAAGCTGAGGTTCGTGATGGTGGAGGTCTGTCCACCCTTGCTAGCGGTCACTGCGCAGCTGGGAGTGCCCTGATATCTCGCGACGACTCCGATTGAGCCACCACCGTTTTGGAACTGGCGCTTGAGCCACGTGACGGCCGGGTTGGTGATCGCGACCACCTTGAAGGACAGCGGATAGACGTCACACGCAGGGTCACTGACGCTGCTACCGCCGGCAACTGCTGCTGTGATCGGGTCGCCGGCGCCACTGAACAGGATCAACCCAGGTTCTGCGTGCGCCGCTGACCAAGTCACGATTGCTCCAGCGCGCCAGAATGCCTGCTCCAAGCGCGTTGCATTGTCGGGTGAGGTCACCCCGCCCGTGGTGTTGTTGATGGCAGGAAGACCTGGCAGATTGTCGAAAATGTGCCTGGAGGGGGCGGTGGCGACACCAATACTGGTCCAAAGCGCGCGCAGATCGGACGGCATGTTCGCAAGCGCCGTGTCATTCTCTGGGAAGGCAGCGGTCGGCCCAGTGCCCGACGAGGTGAAAGCGCTCGGCGAAGCTGAAGCGCTCGGGCCATGTTGGCTGCTTCCGTTAGCTACCGGCGTCGAACCGCCACAGGCAGCGAGGCCGGACAGGGCCGCCAGTAGGACAAACCCTGGGTAGGGCCTAGTCAGCATTTGCATAGCACTCTTCCTTTACAGCCGCCTCGGCTTCGTACCGTTGGCGAGCTCTTTCGCTCACTGCCCTGCATCGACCCTCACCTGCTTGCGAGCGTCCAGGTGCCCTCGAGGATGGCGGCCCGGTCCCCACATGGGTCATGGGCGGCGGGATGGAGCGTCAGCGTCTTCCCTCCGCTGCCGATCACGACCGTCCAGTTGAAGATCGGGTCGGTGCCTGTGCAAAACCCTCCGTTGCTGGAGTTGGGGTAAGGCGGCTGCTCGATCTCGGGACGCATCTCGACGGTCGTCGACGATTGATACCCGACGTCAAAAAGCGCTTGGCCTCCCTGCGGGTCGAAGGTCGCCCACCCGACGGGGGCGATCGTCAGCCGCCAGTCACCCGGAGGCGGCGGCGAACCCGATGTCGCCTTGCGCACGTCGTCCGCGGTGACGCGGCGCGCCCACGCGCCGGCCAGGACAGCAGGCGGAGCCGGAGGTGCAGCGACGGTCGCGGTGACTGTGGTCACTGCGCTCTGCCCGCTGGTGCTGATGGCTCGGACCGTGAAGGTGTGCTTACCGGGCATCAGGAACGACGTTACGAGCCAGTTTCCGTCGTTTCCGTAGACGTATGGCGGCTTGTGCTCCACCCAGCCGAGCCGGCCGTCGATCAGGAAATCGACCTCTGAGACCTGGGCCGACGGGACGCTGGGCATGGCCTCCCAGGGGACGCGCGGTGGCAAGCTGGAACGTCCGGCGAGCGTCGAGGTCACCGAAATCGGGGCCGGAGACCCGGTCGCCGAAATGGTCGGAGGAGCCCCTGGCGACGAGCAGGCAGCAAGGAGGGTCGCCAGGACTCCCACAACCCCGACTCCGCCTAGTCGCGTCAGCATCCGTAGCACTGGTCGGGCGAGTTGTGAGCGATGACACTCCGGGTCTGTGTCACCGGACTGGTGGCGAAGACGCCTCCGCCCTGCAACGTGATGCCCTCGCTGCCGCTCAGCATGTTGCGGATAACCCTGCTGTCCGTCAACTTCAGCGGCCCCTCTGGTGGCCCGGTCGGTGCGACGGAATCGAAGATGCCGCCACCTTCAGCGCTGCCAGTTAGCCCCCGGGCGTGACCGGTGTTGCGGCTCACCGTCGTGTTGCGCAACTCCAGGCTCACCGCCACTA
Organism: Candidatus Aeolococcus gillhamiae; assembly: GCA_003244045.1. Lineage (GTDB taxonomy): Bacteria > Chloroflexota > Dormibacteria > Aeolococcales > Aeolococcaceae > Aeolococcus > Aeolococcus gillhamiae. The sequence goes on along the minus strand of QHBU01000061.1, from coordinate 15,393 downwards.
TCAGGCCGGCGCCTGCGACGAAAACGGAGCCCCGGGGGCTGTACCCGCGAACATCGTTGTCGCTGACGATGCTGTTCGTCATCGATCCGCCGACGATCGCCGCGCCAGCCAAGGCGACCGTCCTTCCGGCCGCAGAGCTGACCATTACGCTGTTGTCCGCGTAGCGCGTGTCGGTGATCGTGCCGCTGATCTCACCCCCGCCCGAATCGCCCTCGGCGTCTCCCGACGAGCCGGGCAGCGTTGCCGAACGGACGGTGTTGTTGGTGATGACAGCATTGGTCACCTTAACATCGAGGTCGGTATGGAGGCCACCAGAAACGGCGAACGAGTTGCCGACCGTATTCGTCATGCTCACAGAGTTCTCGGAGAAGGTGGTCTTGTTGATCGTGGCGGAGGCCCCGCTGCCGATATGCATCCCGCCCGCGATCGCCAGTAGATCGACGCTGTTCGGAAGGGACGCTGCCAGGGTGGCGCTGTTACCCGTCACCCGGCTGTCATTCATGCTCAGTGGACCCCGCTCGACGAAAATCCCGCCCGAGTCGGCAAACCGTCCGTTCGGTGCGGTGGCGCTGGCCCGGTTGTCGCTGACGCGTGAGTCGTCGATGGTCAGTGCATTCAGGTGATTCATGATCCCCGCGCCCTCGGCGTCGCTTGCGAGTGTCGACAAACCGGAGGCCGAACCAACGCGGTTGTTGCTGACCGTCGTGTGAGTGAGTGTCAGCGTTCCCCAGTTGTCAATGCCGCCGCCCGCGGCTAGCGCGAACGGGCACTGGCCGCATGGAAACGGAAGCCCAGACGGAACTGTGTGCGTCGGAGCCGCGCGATTGCCGGTGATCTCGCTGTTGGAGATCGTGACGGTCGCTCCGCCGGTGAAGGCCGCGTTCGGCGGAATCTCGACTCCGCCGCCCATGGCGTACACCCCCTCCTGGCCGACGAACGGGGTTGATTCCGGGCTCGACCGTGCGACGCCGCCGGTGACGGTTACTCCCTTGATGGAGACGGTTGGTTCGCTCGACGTCCCGAAGGTGCCGATCGTAATGACCGATCCGCCGCCCCGGATGATCGTTGCATCCGGGCCCTGTCCCACGAGCTTCAAACTGACGTTGATGACGAAGCCGCCCGCGTAGGTGCCGCGACCGACCTCGATGGTGTCACCGCTGGTGGCGGCAGCAATCGCGGGCCCGATGTGCGTATACGGACAGCCGCTTGGACAGACGTCCAGCGTCTTCGCTGACGCCCTGCCGGCTCCGCTGAGCAGCGAGGCGGCCACCGCAGACCCGAGCAGCACCGTCCTGACGGCGCCTGGCCACATGAACCGGCTCATCGCCGTCCTCCTCTCTTCTGCACGGTGTTGCGTGTGGCGGAAGCCGCCATGGTCATCGCGATGGGAATCCTGGCGGGCTGGGCGCGCCTGGTCGTCGCGGAACGCTCACAACCCGCTCACACGACCGCGGAGGCAGACCCCCGGGGTCGTGGTCCTCTGACTCGCGGGGTGGTACCTTCGCGCACGATGGCTGCGCGAGGGGATCTCTCGTTCTTCCTGCTCGGCGGCATTGAGGCTCGCTTGGAGGGAAAGCTCCTCGCCCTGGGCGGCGCCAGGCAGCGCACAGTCATCGCCGATCTCGCTCTCAACGCCCGGCGTGTTGTTTCCACGCGCCGGCTCGTCGACGATCTGTGGGGCGACCAGGCGCCAACCTCTGCCGGCCACAGTCTCGAGGCCCATATCTCCCGGATTCGCGGCCTTTTGGTACGCAGCGGAGTCGACGGAGCCATCGTGAGCCGTTCCGGCGGCTACATGATGGACGTCGAGCCTGACCAGGTGGACGCACTGCGCTTTGAGCGGCTCGCGGCAGAGGGCGATGCGGCTCTGGTCAAGGGCGATGCGGCAGAGGCCGCGCGTCTCTACCGGGAGGCTCTGGAGATGTGGCGCGGGCCAGCCCTTGCCGACCTGGGCGACAGCCCCCTCGGCTCTTCCGCAGGCCAGCGTCTGGATGCGCGTCGGCTCCTGGTTCTCGAGCGCCAGGTCGACGCCGCGCTCATGTTGGGACGACACCGGGAGATCAGCGGAGAGCTGGAGTCACTCCTGGCCGTGCACCCGTACCACGAGCGATTCCACTGGCAGCTCATGCTCGCGCTGTACCGGTCGCGCCGCCAGGCGGAGGCTCTCGCGGCGTACCGGCGAGCTCGACAGACCCTTGTCGACGACCTCGGCATCGAACCCGGGCCCGAGCTGCAACAGCTGGAGCGAGCCATCCTGCACCAGGAGCTCGACCTGGAGCTGCCGGCGGAGGTGTCTCACGCCGCCGGCAGTGAGACCTTTGTGCCGGGACCGACGATCGCCGCTCCGGCCGAGGCCGATCTCCGCTCACCCTCCCCGTCGGCGCCGACTGCGATCGGGTCCGCACGACGTCATCGTCAGCACCGCCGAGGGCGTCTCGCGGCGGTTGCCTCCGCGTTTGTCCTGGCGCTGATTGCCGCCGCGGCTCCTCTCCTGCTGCGGGGTCACGGCGGGACGGTGACCGTGCGACCCAACGGGCTGGGCATGCTCTCCGCAGATGGCCGTGCAGTCGCCTCGGAACTCGCTCTCGACGCTCCCCCCGGCCAATTGGCAGCGGGGGGTGGATCGTTGTGGGCCACCAGCCCAGAAGCCCATGTCGTCTACCGCATCGATCCAGCGACACAGAGGGTGACGCAGTCGATCTCGGTCGGCGGGGGGGCCGATGGGATTGCAATTGGTTACGGCTCCGCCTGGGTTGCCAATGCTCTTGACGGCACGGTTTCGCGCATTGACCTCGCCACCAACCGCGTCGTCGACACAATCGGTGTGGGGTCCGCGCCCACCGCCGTTGCCGTGGGGGAGGGGTCGGTCTGGGTGGCTGATGCAACAGGCGGAACGCTGGAGCGGATCGATCCGGCCACAGACCGCCTGATCGCGTCCGTCAGTCTCAGTTCTCCGCCGTTCGACATCGCCGTGTTCGCGGGGGCGGTGTGGGTGACGAGCCAATCGGCCAATCAGGTGTTGCGGGTGAATCCGGTCACCGGCAACATTACCCAGGACATCGCCGTCGGCGGCGGCCCGACGGCTGTGGTGGCGGGGAATGGATCGGTGTGGGTCGCCAACAGCCGGGACAGCACCGTATCTGCGATCGATCCGCGCCGCGGGTCGGTGGCGGCAACCATTCCGGTCGACAACGGCCCATCGAGCCTGGCGGCGGGTGCTGGAGGGGTCTGGGTCGCGAACGCTCTGTCAGGGACTCTCTCCCTAATCGATCCTGGTCAGAAACGCGTCGTCTCATCCATCGGCGTGGGCAATCGGCCGGTCGCGATCGCAGGAGATGGTGCAGACGTCTGGTTTGCCGTGAGGGCGGCCCAGACCGGCCAGCATCGCGGCGGTACGCTTCACGCCGAGTCTTCGTTTCCGCTCGCCTCGATCGACCCCGCAAACCTCTGGCCGGAGGCGCCAAGCCAGCTGTGGGCCTACACCTATGACACGCTGGTCACGTACCAGCGGTCGGGAGGACGTTCAGGACTGCAGTTGGTGCCGGACCTGGCGGTATTTCTCCCCAGCCCAAGCGACGGCGGCACGACATACACATTTGTCTTACGCCCCGGTGTGCGGTACTCGACTGGCCAGCTCGTTCGTCCTGAGGATTTCCGCCACGGCTTCGAACGCACGCTGGAGCTGAACGGTGCCGGGGCAGGTTCCTTCCTTGAGGGCATCACAGGGGCAAGTGCTTGTGCAACCCGCCCTGCGCATTGCGACCTGTCGAAGGGGATCACGGTCGACGAACGCACAGACACGGTCACCTTCCACCTCACGTCAACCGACACAAACTTTTTGTACAAGCTCACGTTCGTGTTCACCGCCCCGGTGCCTGTCAACATCCCGGCCCGCGACGTCGGCTCGAGCCCCGTGCCTTCGACAGGCCCGTACGAGATTCGGCGGTTCATCCCGGGGCACGAATTGGACCTAGTGCGGAATCCGCGCTTCCACGAGTGGTCCGCTGCGGCACAGCCGGACGGATTCCCAGATCAGATCAACTGGACGTTCGGTATGTCACCTGGCCAGGAGGCGGCGGCCGTGGAGCATGGCGCCGCCGACTGGACGTCGGATATCGGGCCGGGCACCCTGTCGGAAGCTGCCACGGCGTTTGCGGGTCAGCTCCACATCAATGCAGGGCTAGGCACGTACTACCTCTTTCTGAACACGAGGGTTGCGCCCTTCGACGATGTCCGGGTTCGTCGGGCCCTGAACCTGGCCGTCGACCGATCGAGGCTCGTACAGATCTTCGGCGGTCCGCTGGTCGCTCAGCCAGCATGTCAGCTCCTCCCGCCGAGCATGCCCGGCTACCAGCCGTATTGCCCGTACACAGCCGACCCGAGCCCGACGGGAGCGTGGGTCGGTCCCGACCTTGCGGCCGCGCGCGCGCTGGTAGCGGCTTCAGGTACCGGCGGAGAGCGCGTCACAGTTTGGGCTCACCAGGGCGATCCACCGTCGACTCCAACCGCGGAATATGTCGCGTCCGTGCTGCAGCAGCTCGGCTATCCAGCCACAGTGCACTTCCTGAAGGAGTCGGAGTGGGTGAGCACCGTAAGCGATTCGCGTCGGCAGGTGCAGTTGGGAACCAACAATTGGATCGCAGACTACCCGGCCCCTTCCAACTTCTACACCCTCTGGCTGGGGTGTTCGAACTTCGTCCCGGCCGATCCGTTGCATACGTCGAACGCCTCCGAGTTCTGTGACCCCGGCGTCGACCAACAGGTGAGCAAGGCCAGCGCGCTCCAGACCACCGATCCCCTTCACGCCAACGCGTTGTGGGCGGACATTGGACGCGAGATCACCGACCTCGCTCCGGTGCTACCCGTCGTCAACTTCTCATCGGCCGACCTGCTCTCGCGGCGCTGCGGGAATTACCAATTCAGCCCCGCTGTGGGCATCTTGCTCGATCAGCTCTGGGTCAGATGAGCGCTCGGAGCGTGAGGGAGCGTACCGCGCGGTACGAACCGATCACCACCATTCCGAATCCTCGACCCGCGGAGCAAAGTGACCACGCAGAACGACCCATTGACCGCGGACGCGAGAGCGGGAGACGAGGCTCGAACTCGCGACCCTTACCTTGGCAAGGTAGGCTTCTAATTCTGTATTCGGGAGGGCTCGAAAATGGCCACTAGACGAGTACTTACCCCCAACTCCCACGGGGCTCCACGCCGGCCCGTCGGCGGCCCAATCTATCGGGTCGCGATCCCACGGGGAGCAACTCGGCGCAATCGAGCCCGGATTTGCCGTCAGCTGTCGCTTCCCCAAGTACGCTGCGCCGGGAGACTACAGTTGCGCGCCGGCGGTGTTGGCCCTCTCCACCGCGCGGCGGGTCATCTCCTCCTCGGAGATGTCCTCCACGTGGGTGGCGAGGAACCACTCATTGCCCCAGCGGTCGGCGAAGCTGGCAACACGGTCGCCGTAGAACTCAACGGTGGGCTCGCGGAGCGAGGTGGCCCCCTTCTCGAGGGCGCGGCGGTACAGGGCTTCGGAGTCTTCGACGTAGAGGTGCAGGAGGCCGTTCTTGACCTTTCCGCCCACCGGCACGTCCGCGATCATGAGGTGCGAGTCGCCGATGAGCAGCTCGGCATGGCCGATGCGACCGTCCGGCATGTCCATGCGCAGTGTCTCGGTCGCGCCGAGCACCTCGGACAGGAACGCGATCGCGTTGGCGGCGCCCTCGACCACCAGGTACGGCGTGATGGTGTGATACCCGTCGGGTTTGAACTGGACGCTCACGGCCAACCTCCTTCCCACCTTCGGGCGCCTCCCTGAGCGCCCCTGTGGGGGTGATCAGTATGCGGACTCGACCATGTGGACGCGACCCAGGGAGAAAGGGCGACCGATCACCGCGAGGACGCCGACTCTGGGCTCACCACCGCGCAACATACTCGCGCTGTGCGTGAACCATCCGAAGGCCGCGAATGGATACCTGCGACGTCCCGGCAACAACGTCAGGCGGGACGGTGACGCGGGTCGTCAAGCACTACGGCCGCAACATCGACAGCTGGATCAGGGAACGGCAGGTGCTGTGGTTCCTCGGCGATCGTCTGCTGTCGGTGCCGCTGCCGGTGAACGCCGCACTCCCTGCGAGTTGCGAATGCCGTTCATTCCGAGCGTGGGCGGGCAGACCGTCGCCGCGAGAGGTGGAGCTGGAGCACGATTGGCCGACACGTGCGCCTTCCTTCGGCGCCTGCACGCCATCGACTCCAGCGCGCTGCAGGGTCTTCTTCCGGGCGGACGGGAGCGTCATTGTTCACGGTGACTGTCGCCCAGAGGACCGTTAGCACACTTGGCCCAGGTACTGGACTAAGCATCTTCGAGAGCGCACCTTCGCGGGGCGGCTTCGCATCCATCAGCGCGCGGAGCCCTCTCGGCGATGACCCGTTGACAGCTCAGCCAGCACCCGCGGATCAAGGTCCTTGCCGCTGATCGTAGCCACGCGGCACGGTGTCAACGCACGCACAGTGGCGGTTCGGTTGCCGCCCTCGATCACCGCCCGCTCACCGAGGACGGCGCCGGGTCCCAACTGCCCAAGAACCGCGCCCTTCACCTCCACTGTCAGAACGCCGTCAAGCAGAAGGAACACGTCGCTGCCCGAATCCCCCTCAGAGACAAGTGTCTGGTCCTTGCGCAAGGTGCCCATGCTGGGTTTGCTGCCGCCGCGCATGATGCGAGCCGAGAGCTCACGTTCCAAGGCGCTCTCAACCTCAGTGACCATTGCCGGGGAGTCCTCGTCGCCCCACGGTGTGTGCCTCCCGAAGGCCCGCTGCGACCAGCTCTTGGAGTCGACCAAACCTGACTTGAGAACCAGCCGGCCCTCCTCGTCGTAGATCCAGTGCCGAGGAAACGAGCTGGCGCCGACGACGTCGTGGGATGAACTGCCATCGGTACGAACTGTCAAACCGAGCGTCGTCCAGGCCAGGGGCGCCGAGATCTGGACGAAGGGCGGGTACTTGACGCGGCGCGGCGCAGGGACGCCGGTGCGCCCTCCGGCCGTCTGCACGAATCGCACGCAGCCATCCGTGACGACGGGCACCTGTTGCCGATCCGGCAGCGCGACGGCGGCAAACGTCGCGGTCTTGCCAGCCAATCGCAGCGTGGTCGAGCCAATTCGGCCGCCACCACTGTAGCCGTACGCGACGATGCGCCCCTGCTCCACCTCGATCCACGCACGGAGTTCGTTGGCAAAGCGAAATCGATCCCCCGCGGCAAGCGCGTCGAGGTCCTCGATGCGATCCGGAAGCGGCGGGTCGTAGTGAGCCACCATCTCAAAGGGAAGCCTGCTCATCCCCTGGACGGCCTCCGAGGGGATCCACGAGATCGACGTGACTGACGATTCGATGCGCATGCTCAAAACAATGCCCGCGGCCGCTAGGGCTGTCGATGGTGCTCACGCGACCGCTGAAGGGGAGGCTCACCACCGCGCTTAGTGTTGCCTGCCTCCTTGCCGACTTCTGGTGGTGGTTGTGTGGGGCGCATCGGTGACCCTCTCCTTGCGGTCGTCGCCTGCTTCGGTGTCAGGCGACTGACGTTGGCATCGGCGCCGGTGCGCGCCGAGGGTGCGCGCCCGGTTCTCCGGGATACTGATGACCCGCGCGCGAGTGCCAACACCACTGCCGACAGCACGATTCGGCTATCAGGTGACCGCGAGCACCCTCGCCGAGGTACTGACGAGTGAACCTGCGATCGTGGTCCCTTCCCCGATCGACGAAGTGATGTTCAGCGCACCACCGAGGGCGTCGAGACGATCCGCCATGTTGGTCAGCCCTGCCCCTCTGGTCACCGTGGCCACGTCAAAGCCGTCACCGTCGTCGTTCACCTCGAAGTGGATCGCGCCGTCGGCCTCACGGACGCGAATCACCACAGCGGATGCGTGTGCGTACTTTTGGATATTCTGCAACGCCTCGAGCACGCAGAAGTACACAGCCGCCTCGATCTCCTGTGAGTACCGGCCGAGCCCATCTGCGTCAACTCTGACCGCAACCGTCGCCTTGCGCGCCTGGGACTCCAGCGCCACCTGCAGCCCCTTGTCGGCGAGCAGCGGCGGGTAGATGCCGCGAGCCAGATCGCGCAGCGTCTCCAGCGCCTCGTCGGCGTCCGACTTCAGCTGGCTGAGAGTCTGTTGCGCCTTCTCCGGATCCCGGCCCATGAGCATCACGGCCAGGCCGAGCTTCACTTTGAGCGCCACGAGGTGCTGTTGAGCGCCGTCGTGGAGGTTGCGTTCCAGACGCCGACGCTCCTCGTCCTGGGCGGTGACCAGGCGCTGGCGAGAGGCTCGCAGCTCGGTCAACCGCGCCTGGAGATCGCTGGTCAGGCCGACATTCTTGAGCACCAGCCCCGCCTGGCCGGCCAGGTCGTTGAGGAGATGCTCCTCGACAGGCGTCAGCGACTCGCCGCTGCGCTTGGTCACCCCGAGCGCGCCGAGCAGGTCCCCCTGATGGCGCACCGCGACGAGGCGGTTGGCTCCGTTGACCGGCGGCAGCGTTTCTGCAGTCATTTGGACTGGCTCCGCAGCGCCTGCGTCAACCGGCCAGACGGCAGCCTGCCGCCACACCGTTCCGCTGCGCAGCCAGACGTCAGCGCGCTGGGCGCCGGTTCCTTCCGCGAGCACCCGCGCCATCCGTGGCATCACATCGTCGGTCGCATAGGATTCGGCGACCCGTTCGGAAAACTGCGACAGCACCTCGTAGGGGGTGGCGCGCCGGCCGTACACGAGGCGGTTGACAACCTTTTGCACGCGCTCGCGGACGGGCTGGAATCCCACGGCCACCACGGCAGTGGCCAGGATCGACAGCCCCAGATTGGGCTTCCCGGCGCTGCCGATCAACGTTCCAACTCCCACGGCGATGCCCACGTACACCGCGGTGATGAAGACGGCCAGCGCGCCGTACACCAGGGTGCGACTGAGGACCACGTCGATGGCGTAGAGGCGGTACTTCAAGATGGCAATGCCGATGGCGAGCGGCAGTCCCATGGCTACCACTGGGATGACAGCGTTGGGAATCTCGACACCGAGCAGGGGGGCGATCGCGGACCCCCCCATAAAGGCAACGAAATCCACCAGGGTGGCCGCCAGCAACCACTTGATCTGATGACGCTCGTCCTGGTCAGACTCGCGGTAGCGCCAGATCATCGAACCCCAGGCGAGGACGAAGGCCGCCCCAAAGCTGGCTTGCCCAATGACTGTCGGAAGGAGGGCATTCGAGTAGCCGGCCAGGCCCTGCAGCGACAGTGGTGAGCGAAGGTGGAGGTGGAAATGATCCAGCACGCCCGGGTCAAGGAGACCCGGCAGGACCACTGCCACGTGCACTGCGAGCAGTACCCAGACGATTCGCAGCCATGGCCGGATGAGCCGCCCATCGGGGAAGATCGCCGCCAGGACACACAGGATCGAGCTGAAAACGGCGATCGGCATAATCTCGTCGACCGACAGCCACACCTCGGGTGCTGGTACCGACCCCGGAGCGATGGCCAGGCCCACTCCGGCGTAGTCCAAGGGGAGATTGGCCAGCAGGAGGGCAATCGGTCCGACCAGGCACAGCAGCCAGCCGATGCGGTTCCGCGGTTGCTTCCAGATGATCACCCCCCCGGCCACCGTGAAGACGAGGGTCGGGAGGTTGCTCGCGACGAGGTCGGACTCGCGCAGCGGGTCGGGCACGAGGCGGGAGGCGACAGCGACGTTCCACAAGACGTGACCGACAATCAGGACGACCACCAGTGCGGCTAGGGCGACCCCGAGCCGCAGCGCCGGCCGCGAGCGCTGTGCGTCGACCACTTGACGGTCGGAACGGTCCGGGCTGCGGATGCTCATTCCGGGACCGGGAGCCGTGGTTCGCGTGCCTTCATTGCAGCTCCCGCAGCCTCACTTCACCCGCCCTCGGGCGCGACGACACCGCCACCGAGGCGAAGTGCCCGCGGCCCCAACCTCCTCGAATTCACAAGCGCACGATATGGCCACCCCCGCCCGCTGTCGATGGTGCGGCCACACCCCGGGCGGTGAGGTCCGCACCCCAGCGGAGGTGGCCGAGGCTCGAGCGCCGCCCGACCCTCCTTTCCGGTGGCGCAGGTCCTTGCGGCAGGATCCGACTGATGCCAGACGCAGATATCAGCCCCGCGGCGGAAAGCGTGGCAAGGTAGCGTTCCAATTCGTATTCGAGAGGGGCTGAGAACGGCCACTAGACGACTACTCACCCCCATTTCCCATGGCGTTCCACGCTGACCCCCCCGGGGTTCCACGCCGGTCCGGCGGTGTTCCCACCGGAAGCAAGTCAGCACAAGTTGGCCACAGCTTCTGTCGGAAGTGGGATGAGCGCGCGCCTTCGTCAAGCGGCCCAGGCTGAGATCGCCAAAGCCTTCAAGAGACAGCGCCCTCGCCTGAGCCAGCGTCGCTCGTTACGCTGCTCCGCGACGCGCCAGGCGTTGGCGTGCCGATCTCGTGATCGGTTGACGTCTTCGCCGTCGGCGACTGGGGGGTCGCGGGGGCGCTGAGCGCACCGCTGACCGTGGTGCCGTGGCCGATCATGGAGGCAACGTGGACCGTACCGCCAAGAGCATCGAGCCGGTCAGCCATGTTCGTCAGGCCTGCTCCGCGCTTCATGGTCTCGACATCGAAGCCGTGGCCATCGTCGGTGACCGCGAAGGTGAGGCCGCCGTCGACCTCATCCAGATGCACCGTGACCTTCGACGCCTGAGCGTACTTCTGCACATTCTGTAAGGCCTCAAGCACGCAGAAATACAGCGCCGCCTCGACCTCTTGCGCATATCGTCTGATGCCCTCCCCGTAGATCACCACCGGCACCGATGCCTTGCGCGCCTGCGCCTCCAGAGCGACCTGTAACCCCCTGTCGGCAAGCAGCGGCGGATAGATGCCGCGCGCCAGATCCCGAAGTGTTTCGAGCGCCTCGTCGGCATCGTGCTTGAGCTGGTCGAGGGTCAGCTTTGCCTTGTCCGGATCGCGCTGCATGAGCATCTCCACGAGACCGAGCTTCACCTTGAGGGCGACGAGATGTTGTTGGGCACCGTCATGGAGGTTGCGCTCCAGCCGCCGGCGTTCGTCGTCCTGCGCCACCACGAGTCGCTGGCGCGATGCACGAAGTTCCACGATGCGAGCGTCGAGATCCGCTCTCAGGCCGACGTTCTTCATAACGAGCCCGACCTGACCGGCGAGGTGCGTGAGGAGGTTCTCCTCCACCGGGGTCAGAAGCTCCCCGGTACGCTTGGTGACGCTCAACGCACCGAGGAGCGTGCCCTGATGCCGGACCGGCACCAGCTGACTCGCGCCGTTGAGCGGGGGCAACCCACCATCGCCCACCGCCGTCGGCGTGGCGGCGCTAGCCGCGGTCGGCCACGTCGCCACGTTCTCCCACACCGCTCCGCTGATCAACCACACGTCCGCGCGCTGCGAGCCGGTGCCGTCCGCCAGGACCCGCGCCATGCGCGGCATGACATCGTCCGTTGCGTAGGATCCGGCGACGCGTTCCGAGAACTGCGAGAGAACCTCATACGGGGTCGCCCGTCTTCCGTAGACAAGGCGATTGGCGAAGCGTTGCAGCCTCTCACGGACCGGTTGAAAGCCAACTGCCACGATCGCGGTCGCGAGGATGGAGAGGGCGAGGTTCGGCTTGCCGCTGCCCCCGATGAGCGCGCCGATCCCCACCGCGATGCCGACGTACACGGCGGTGATGAAGAGTGCGAGCGTGCCGTAGACGAGCGCCCGGTTGATCACCAGGTCGATGTCGTACAGCCGGTACCGGAGAACGGCGACGGCGACCGTCAACGGGACGGCCGTCAGCCCGAGACAGATGAGGCCGGCGATCAGCCAGCCCGGAGTTGCGATCCCCAGGGCGCCGACGATCGTGTACACGGCGAGCATCGCCGCGAGAAGTACGAACGCCGTGGCAAACCATTTGATCTGCTCCCGTTCGTCGTACGTTCCATGCCGGAAGCGGACAACGAGCGAGCACGCGCCGCCGACCACCCCAGCGAGGAGGGCGAAAACATACAGGGCATTGAAAACGCCCGCGAAAGGGACGAGAGCCGCGACGCCGGCGGGGCTGGGCGGGGTCGCCGCACCGGTGACGCCGCTGGGAAGCAGTACGTACCCGCCGAGGCCGACCGCGGTGGCCCCGCACACAACCCACACCAGCGGGCGCCATCTCCGCGAAGGGAGCTTGCCGTTGGGGAACAGAACAGGCAGCAGCGCCAGAGCGCCGACGACGCCGGGAACCCACGCCCAGTTGCTGACCCAGTTCAGCCAGTCCGCGCCCGGTACCCAGCGGCCCACTGAGGTCTGGGCATAGCCCGCCGCATCACCGGCGATGTTCTGGACGGAGAGAAGGAGACCGATGGCGAGGAGCACCCAGCCAACCCTGTTGCCGGACGCGCGCACGAGGATGACCATGCCGACGCTCGCATAGACGGGCGCGAGGATGAGGAAGACGACCGTGTAGACGTCGACCACCGCGGCTGAACCTCCGGCCGCGAGGGTGAGGGCGACCACGACCGCCGCCGCCAGGGTCAGAAGGATCGAGGCTACCCACCACAGTTCAGGTGCCCGTGACCGCCGGTTCATCCGCGTCACTATCGCCGCCGCCCGTGGCCCGCGTCGAGGGTGCTGACCCGGCCGGCGTTGGATGCTGCCCCCCCTGACGCCAGGGGTGTCCGCTCGCTGCTGCACGGACACCATGCAATGACCTCCGAGGCCGCAGGATCGCCGTCGACCCGAGGCTGGCGGCTGGCAAACCGCGGTTCGTCCCAACCGGATCGGGTCGTTAGCGTCCGATTGACACCCGATTAGCGGGTTATGTAGTACGTGGGGTTGACCCGCTTTGACGGACACTTTTCTTGGCGCGCACTGCCCGACTCGGGAAGGCCTGCTCCGGTAAGACCACTTTGCCGAGAGTAGTGACTTACGAATTCCTGAGTCACTACCTTCGGGGCCCGCGGCGCCGGAGCGGCGGCTTCTTGATGGCAACGGTGCGGTCCCCGTCGACGGGCCCGACTGAACCGCCCCGGGTTTCGTAGAGACTCTGGTTATTGAGTCCCAGCCACCGCGACTAGGGTTGACTGATGGTAGTAGGTGGCCTCGAACTCTGCAGGCGGGACCATCCCAATCTCCCCGTGTAGACGCCGCTGATTGAACCAGTCGACGTAGGCGAGCGTCTCGTACTCCACGTCGTTCATCCCGGTCCACGAACGGCGGTGAATGAGCTCTGCCTTGTACAAGCCGTTGAAGGATTCGGCAAGCGCGTTGTCGTACGAGTCGCCACGCGAGCCCACTGAGGTCACCGCGCCGGCGTCCGCGAGGCGTTCGCTGTACCGAATAGCGAGATATTGCGAGCCGCGATCCGAGTGATGAATGAGGCCGTCGAGGCGCTCACCACGACGTGCCCAGAGCGCCATCTCGAGCGCATCGAGGGCGAGGTCGGTGCGCAGCGAACGCGATGCCTGCCAGCCAACCACGGAGCGTGAGAAGACGTCGATGACGAAGGCCACGTAGACCCAGCCTGAGTGCGTCTTCACATACGTCAGATCGGCCACCCACAAGCGGTTGGGCGCCGCAGCCCGGAACTGCCGATCGACCAGATCAGCGGGTCGTGCCGCGGTCTCGTCGCCGAAGGTGGTGCGCACCGTCTTGCCCCGCACCACACCGCGAAGGCCCAGTTGCTGCATCAGGCGTTCCACGGTGCAACGGGCCACACCAATGCCCTCCCGGTTCAGCTGTCGCCAGACCTTGTCGGCGCCGTACACCTGGCGATGCTCGTTCCAGACCCGCGTGATCTCGGGCATGAGCTGCTCGTCGCGGAGCCGGCGTGCCGACGGAGCGCGACCGCTGGCTGCGTAGTACGTGGCTGGGGCGAACTGCAGCACCCTGCAGATCGGCTCGATCCCAAAGCGCTGGCGCTGCGCATCGATGTATGTGGTCATCTCGGCTGTCGACCGTCGAGCTCGGTCGCGAAGAAAATCGAGGTGAGTTCAACCGGTCGACGCAATACTCGCGTCGAGTCTAGCCGCTGGCGTCGCGAACCCAAGCGTCTTCCGTGGCCGTGTGTTCAGCTTGCGCGCGATTGCGTCGAGATCCCACTGTGTGCGATCGCTGGTCGTCGAGGTGCAGGGCACCCTGGACGGAGGCACAGCCCTCCACGCCGCTCAGAAGCGAACCGCGGAGGTGGAGCGGGCTGTTTTTGCGGCGGTGCCGCAGGCCCGCCGGGTGACCTGGATACCCCGCTGCCCCGACGGAGCGGGCCTCGCGGAATGACCTCGATACCCCCGGATCCGGTGACCGTCGGCACCCAAGTGCGCGCAGATTCAGCCGAGCACGGCGCGCACGAGCAGCACGGCCATCACCACGACGAGCACGAGCATGCGCATGGTCGCTGGGGATGGGTCTCGTCGCTGTTCCGCACGCACAGCCACGACGCTGCCGAGTCCGTGGACTCCGCGCTCGAGTCCAGCGCAGGCGGCATCCGGGCGGTGAAGATCAGTCTCGTCGCGCTCGGCGTCACCGCGATCGCACAGGCGGTCATCGTGGTGCTGACCGGCTCCGTCGCGCTCCTCGCCGACAGCATTCACAACTTCTCCGACGCACTGACGGCAATTCCACTGTGGATCGCCTTCGCGCTGGGTCGCCGCGCCGCGACCCGCCGCTACACGTACGGCTACGGGCGCGCCGAGGACCTCGCCGGCGTGTTCATCGTCGCGATGATTGCGCTCTCGTCCGTCCTCGCCGGGTATGCGTCCGTGTTCCGCCTCATACATCCGCAGGCGGTCACCCACCTCGGCGTGGTCATCGTCGCCGGGCTGATCGGCTTCATCGGAAACGAGCTGGTGGCGGTCTTTCGGATCCGCGTGGGTCGACGCATCGGCTCGGCAGCGCTGGTCGCCGATGGGCTCCACGCCCGTACTGACGGGTTCACCTCACTGGCGGTGGTGGCGGGAGCGGTTGGCGTGCTTCTCGGATTCCCCCTGGCCGATCCGGTCGTCGGACTGCTGATCACGATCGCCATCCTGTTCGTCCTTCGTAGTGCTGCAGTAGACATCTACCGACGGCTCATGGACGCTGTCGCGCCGGACCTTGTCAGCGCCGCCGAAGTCAGTCTGCGTTCGACACCGGGTGTCCACGGCGTCGACGACCTGCGGCTGCGCTGGATCGGTCACCGCATCCGCGCGGAGACGGGCATCGTCGTCGACGCTGGGCTGAATCTCGTCGATGCGCACGCCATTGCGGACGCGGCGCATCATCGTCTTCTGCACGACGTCCCGAGGCTGGATGACGTCACCGTCCACGTCAACCCCAGCGGTAGTCATGGCGAGGATCATCACACCCTCACAGCGCATCATCGGCGGCCGTGAAC
>QHBU01000060.1 GCA_003244045.1 Candidatus Aeolococcus gillhamiae | reverse complement strand
TGCCCATCGCCACCAGCGCCGCAAGCCCCCAGAGAAGCGGAGAGCGTGCCGCGAGGATCAGCACCACGGTACCCCCCACGACGCCGAGGATCAGCGGCTCGAATCCGTCGCTCACGCCTTGCAGCAGGTGGGCGGCGGCCAGAGCGACCCCGCCGGCCGCGAGCAGGCCGAGACCGACCCGTGCCAGCGCGGGATCGCCGCCGGAGAGCGGGCCGCCCGTTGCGCCCACCGTCGCTCCGGTGATGCTGAGAATAGCGAGGCCTACCCCGACCAGGGGGCCCAGCCGACGCACCCGAAGAAGCCGGACCCCGAGGGTAGCCACCACGCCGGCACCTCCCCAGGCCGCGGCGAGCACAAGCGGGCTCATGCGACCCCTTCCGTGGGCTGAGACGCTGCCGGCGCCCGCACGGACGCCGCCCGCCGCCCGCCAAGGAACTCGGCCACCATGGATGCCAGGGGCACGAGAGAAGCCATGAGGACGGCTCCGAGGATGGGCTGTACTCCGCCTCGTGCCAGCCAGCCCACCGCCGCGGCGAGGCCGATGACCGCGGTACCAACCGCCAGGTCCTCGATGGTCCGGGCAAGGAGGATGCGTAGTGCTCCGCAGATCCACAGGAAGGCAACCGGAAAGAGCATCCCACGAATCGGAACGATGAGGCCAACGGGAACGTTGTACGAGATCCAAGACGCCGCGGGCAGGGAGAGCGCCGCGGCCACCAGCCGCAGGCTCCGCGGCCCGAAGAGTTCGCGACGCGGCGCATACACGGGAACCAGGGGATCGATGCCGCCCCCGGCGTGAGTGCGGGTTCCGGCGAGCCGGGCCACCCCGCCCAGGGCGGCACCCACGACAACGCTGCCTGCGAGCACGAACGCCGCCGGGCTCCCCCCGAAGCCGACCGCTGACGGCATGAGGCCCACGGCAACGGCAGCGGAGGCGAGCAGCACCGCCCGGCGCCGGTCGACGAGCACAGCGACCGTGCCACCCAAGAACCCGAAGAGGTCGAGGAGCGGCTCGTTCATCGCAGAAGGAAGAGCGCGGCGAAGGCTCCCACCAGGGCGAACCCGAACTGCGGCTGGGGAATCAGCCATTCGTCGATTCGCTCGATCCACCCCGGAACGACGCGCAGCCCCGTCCCCAGGCGACGCCGGACCCCCAGGCCACGCACCCAGGGCGAGGGCCGCAGCATCGAGCCGCCGATTGTTGCCCGCGGCAGGCGCCGATCAAGAAGCAGAGCGACGCTCATCACAGCCAGGGCGAGGAGAAGGGCGGCAACGACAATGTAGCCTCCCGGCCAGGTGGCTCCGGGTCCCCGAATGGTGCCCGCATCTGGTGAATCAACAGCAGCCCCACCCACCAAGGGGCCAACGGTCAGCACCGCCGCCCCCCCCGGCGCGACAGCGGCCACAAGAGAGAGAACCACCGCGGCGAGAGCATCGAGACGGACGGGCTGCTCGCGAGGTCCTCCGCCCGCGACGACGGCGCGTGCCGCCCGCAAACTCGCGGCTGTGGCCACCACTGCCGCCCACCCGAGCGCAACGAGCAGTGGGACGGCCACGCGACCCTGGGACGCAGCGACACCGAGCCCGAGGATCGTCGCACTGGTGCCAAGTCCGAGAGGCAGACCGCCGGCGATGAGGAGAGCGAGGGCGGCGAGGATCCGTCCCCAACGGCCAGCGCCGGCGATAAGCCCCCACGCCGGAGCGGCCAGAACGGCGATCTCCAGCGCGACGAACGCCACCGCCACAGCTGCGTCGGCATTGGCCACGCCAGCGAGTGCGACCGGCCACCCCGCTGCGGAGATGAGCAGGCCGCGACCCGCGAGACGAGGATCCCCCGCCCATCTCCAAGCGAGATGGGCACCCCAGATCGCCGTCGCCCCTCCGATCACGGCGAGCGCCACCGTGACGGCGGCAGGCGCGGCAATGCCCTCAGCTTCGCGGAGGCGGAGAAGGATGACCGCAGCGGTGGGAACCGCAGCGGCCGCCACCCAGGCACGGCTGGTCCGCGGTTCGCGCGCTCCAGGAGCGATGGCGAGCGCGAGCATTCGCACCGCACCGGCCACTGCCCAAGGCAACGCGAGAGGCCAGGAAAGCACCCCTGCGGGAAGTGCGGTGAAGTCGCTGGTGCCGCTGATCGCCTGGAGCCATGCCGCGGGGAGGAGCAGGCCAAGCAGCGCCCCATGCTCGATGACGAAGGCGAGGAGTGCTCCCCGGCCCACCCGGCCCCGACCGCTGGCGATGAGCAGGAGGGCTCCGATGTTGCCCATCTCGGCACCCCCGAAGAGAAGCACGGCATTGCCGCCCAGCGCGGCGACGCAGCTTCCCGCAACGCAGATGAGGATGGCCGCCTCCTCGCGGGGACGGCGCCGCGTCTCCAGCAGGCTGAGGCCACCCGCGAGGAGAGCGATCAGGGAGACGGTGACGCCCAGAGAGTCGCCGCGGAGCAGCAGGCCGAGCCCGGGCACGACCTCGCCGAAGGAGCCCTCGACCACGGCGCCGCGGCTCACCGCAACAGCGAGGCTGACCGCGAGCGCAGCGGCGGCGGAGAGGGCGAGGCCAGCCACGAGCCGGCCGAGCTGTCGGCGTTCGCCGGGTAGGAGGTAGCACCAAGCAGCGCCGACCAGGAGGATGCCGGGAATACCGGCCAGCCCGACGGCGCCGGTCAGCACTCGGCTACTGAGCCGCGGTGCGGGTGCGACCCACGGGGCGGATGCCGACGTCCTCCGCGCAGTACGGGCATACCGGCCAGCCCAGCCGGAGCGTCCGGTCGCACGTTTGGCAGCGCCGTCCGAACTGGGTGCGGCAGTATGGACACAGAACGAAATCCTGCTCGATGTCGCGGCCACACGTTGGACAAGGTCGCGCGGCGGGCTCGTCGCTGATCGGTTGGAGGAAGGCGGCCTCTTCGAGCGCGACGCTGCGGTCCTCCTCGATCGTCCGCGGCGGCCGGATCACCAGGTAGATGAG
>QHBU01000059.1 GCA_003244045.1 Candidatus Aeolococcus gillhamiae | reverse complement strand
TATTTGCTGGACGCTGCACTAGCCCGCCCGAGCTCGCACGCCGGGGGCGCGGATCGCAAAGTTAGACTGACGCGCGCTCATGAAGCTCCTCGAGTACCAGGCCAAGCAGCAGTTCGTGGCAGCCGGCATCGCCACCCCGCAGGGGCGACTGGCGCGCACCCCGGCGGAAGCGGCGGCCGCGGCACGGGAGCTCGGCCGCGTCGCCGTCAAGGCGCAGGTGCCCACCGGCGGCCGCGGCAAGGCCGGCGGCATCGCCGTCGTCGACACGCCCGACCAGGCCGAGCGCGAGGCGACGCGGATCCTGGCCATGGACATCCGCGGCTACCCCGTCCGCAGCGTCTGGTGTGAGACAGGTCTTTCGATCGAGAGCGAGTTCTACCTCGGACTGACGCTCGACCGCGATCGCAGGCTTCTGGCGCTCATCTTCTCGGCCGCCGGCGGGATGGAGATCGAACAGGTTGCAGAGGAGTCGCCCGAGAAGATCGCCAAGCTCTGGCCCGACCCGTTCGCGGGCCCGCAGGCGTACGAGATCCGCCAGATGGTCTTCGCGGCGCTGCGCCATGCGCCGCGGCTGCGTGACCGTGCCGCCAAGCTGGCGGCACCGTTGGTCGTGCTCACGCAGAAGCTGTACGGGGTCGCCACCGCGCTGGACGCGGTGACGTGCGAGATCAACCCGCTGGTGCTGACACCCGACGGCGACTTCCTCGCGGCCGACGGGAAGCTCGAGGTCGACGAGAACGCCCACTACCGCCACCGCCCGCTCGCCGAGGAGCTCGCCCGTGACGCAACCGGGGATGACGGCCGTACCGGCGACGACCCCTACGAGGTGGAGGCGCAGCGCCGCGGGCTCACCTACGTCCACCTCGACGGCGACATCGGGGTGATCGGCAACGGCGCCGGCCTGGTCATGAACACGCTCGACCTCGTCAAGCAGCATGGTGGCGAGCCCGCCGACTTCCTCGACGTCGGCGGCGGCGCCAGCGCCGAGAAGGTGCGCAACTCTCTGGAGATGGTGCTGCTCGATCCCAAGGTTCGCGGCGTCTTCATCAACATCTTCGGTGGCATTACGCGCGGCGACGAGGTGGCCAAGGGGGTCATCGCCGCCCGCGACGAGCTGAAGATCACCAAGCCGCTGGTGGTGCGCATGACGGGAACGCGCGAGGAAGAGGGGCGGGAGCTGCTCCAGGAGGCGGGCATCGTCCCCGCCGTCAGCGCGACCGAGGCCGCCGACAAGATCGTCGCGCTCACCAGGGGCGGCGTGTGAGCGTCCTCGTCGACAGCACCAGCCGCGTCCTGGTTCAGGGGATCACCGGCCGCGAGGGCGGTTTCCACACCGAGCAGATGCGCGCGTTCGGTACTAACGTCGTCGCCGGCGTGTCGCCCGGCAAGGGCGGCCAGGACGCCAATGGCGTCCCCATCTTCGACACCGTCGCCGACGCGGTCGCTGCCACTGCGGCCAACGTCAGCGGCATCTTCGTTCCCCCGCCATTTGCCGCCGACGCGATCATGGAGTCCGCCGCGGCCGCCGTGCCCCTGGCGGTGTGCATCACCGAGGGCATCCCCATCCACGACATGATCCGGGCGCGCTCGTTCGTGGGGAGGACCGGGACTCGGCTGCTCGGTCCCAACTGCCCGGGCCTTGTGACGCCCGGCCAGTGCAAGGTGGGCATCATCCCCAACCACATCAACACGCCCGGACCGGTCGGCATCGTCGGGCGCAGCGGCACCCTCACATATGAGGTGATCCAGGGGCTCGGCCAGGCGGGGATGGGCCAGACCACGTCGGTCGGCATCGGCGGCGACCCGGTCCTCGGCCTGACCTTCACCGACGTTCTGGCGCTGTTCGCCGATGACGAGCGGACGCGCGCGGTGGTGATGATCGGCGAGATCGGCGGCAGTGACGAGGAGAAGGCGGCTGCGTTCCTACGCAGCTCGGGATTCGACAAACCGGTGGTGGCGTTCATCAGCGGGCGCACCGCACCGCCCGGCAAGCGCATGGGGCACGCCGGCGCGATCATCAGCGGGAACAGCGGCACCGCGCAGGGCAAGATCGACGCGCTGACTGAAGCGGGGGCGGCCATAGCGGACACCATCGAGGACGTCGTCCGCCTCGTCGGGGACCAGTTGGGCACACACGCGCGGTGAACTTCGACCTCACCGACGAGCAGCGCCAGATCCGCAGCACCGTGCGGGCATTCGCCCAGGACGAGGTCGCGCCGCGCGCTGCCGCCTACGACGAGTCCGGCGAGTTCCCCTACGACCTGGTGGCCGGGATGGCCAACCTCGGTCTGTTCGCGCTGCCCTTCCCGCAGAGTGTGGGCGGAGCCGGCGGCGACTTCCTCAGCTACTGCCTGGCGCTCGAGGAGATCGCCCGAGCCGACGCAGCGGTCGCGATCACGCTCGAGGCTGCAGTCTCCCTGGGCATCAGCCCGATCGTCAGCTTCGGGACCTCCGAGCAGCAGGAGCGGTGGCTTCCCGAGCTGCTCGCCGGCACCAAGCTCTGGGCGTTCGGCCTCACCGAGGCGGAGGCCGGCTCGGACGCGGGCGGGACCCGGACGCGTGCGGAGCGTAGCGACGGCGAGTGGGTCATCAACGGCGGCAAGGTGTTCATCACCAACGCGGGGACCGAGATCAGCGCCGGGGTCACGGTCACGGCGGTGACCGGGAATGCCGACGGTGAACCGCAGATCAGCGCGATCGCGGTCGAGCGCGGCACTCCCGGGTACAGCCAGGCGGCCAAGTACCGCAAGCTCGGCTGGCACGCCAGCGATACGCGCGAGCTGGTGTTCGCGGACTGCCATGTTCCGCAGACCAACATGATCGGCACCGAGGGCGGCGGTTATCGCCAGTTCCTCCAGATACTTGAAGGGGGCCGGGTGGCCATCGCAGCGCTGTCGGTGGGCCTTGCCCAGGCGTGTCTCGACGCGTCGCTCTCCTACAGCGTGCAGCGCCACCAGTTCGGCCAGCCGATCGCGCGCTTTCAGGCCACCCAGTTCAAGCTCGCCGACATGGCCACGCAGATCGAGCTGTCACGGCTGATGACCTGGCGCGCGGCCGGCGCGATCGATGCCGGTCGGAGCGCGGCCCCGTACGCGTCGATGGCCAAGCTGCATGCCTCGGAGGTGGCCACGGCCTGTGCCAACCAGGCGGTGCAGATCCATGGCGGCTACGGTTTCATGGAGGAGTCACCGGTGGCCCGGTACTACCGTGACGTCAAGGTCAACGAGATCGGCGAGGGCACCAGTGAGGTCCAGCGCATCCTCATCGCCCGCCACCTCCTCGAGGACCTTATGGAGATCTGACAGGGCGGCGCAACAGCCCGGCCTGCGCTTCGTCCCGCCGCTGTAGATTGCGTCCATGAAGGATGTGGTCATCGTGGCCGCGGCGCGCACGCCGTTCGGCAAGCTGGGCGGCGGCTTGGCCGCGTTGGCCGCCACCGACCTCGGCGCCCGGGTGATCCGCGAGGTGCTCGAGCGCACCGGCACCGAGGGCGGCGACGTTGATCAGCTCATCATGGGCAACGTGATCGGCGCCGGTCAGGGCCAGGTGCCGTCTCGCCAGGCGGGGCTGAAAGCCGGGCTGCCATCGAGCGTGTCGTCGTTCACCATCAACAAGGTGTGTGCGAGCGCTCTCAAAGCGGTGAACTTGGGCGCACTGCTGATCTCGTCCGGCGAGGCCGAGGTGGTCGTCGCCGGCGGCATGGAGAGCATGTCGCGGGCGCCGTACCTGCTCGAGGACCAGCGCTTCGGTGCGCGCCTCGGCGACCGGGCCGCGGTCGACAGTGTGTATCGCGACGGGCTGTGCTGCCCCGCCGACGGCGTGCTCATGGGCGTGCACGGCAGCGAGATCGCCGCCGAGCTGGGTGTGACACGTGAGCAGCAGGATGACTGGGCGCTGCGCTCGCAGCAGCGGTATGCGGCCGCGCTTGCGGACGGACGCTTCGTCGATGAGATCGTTCCCGTGGCGGTGGGAGAGAGGTCCGTAGCACGCGACGAGCAGCCCCGTCCCGACTCCACCATCGAGAAGCTGGCGGCGCTGCGCGGAGCGTTCGGCGAGGGCAGCACGGTCACCGCCGGCAACGCACCGGGCATCAACGACGGCGCCAGCGCGGTCCTGTTGATGAGCGCCGAGCGCGCCGCCGCCGCCGGCCTCCCCGTGCTGGGCCGCTGGATCACCTACGCGGAATCGGCCGCTGCGCATCCCTACCTCGCCACAGTTCCGGCCATCGCTGTCGAAAAGGCGATGGCCAGGACCGGCGGCGAGGTCGACGCCGGCCGGCTCGAGGTCATCGAGATCAACGAGGCTTTCGCGGCGGTGGCGATCACCAGCACGCGCATGCTCGAGGTCGACTCCGAGCGCGTCAACGTCAATGGCGGAGCCATCGCCGTCGGCCACCCGATCGGCGCCAGCGGTGCCCGGATCCTCATGACGCTCCTGTACGAGCTGCGCCGCCGCGGTGGCGGCTACGGTGCGGCGGGAATCTGCAGCGGCATGGCGCAGGGCGAAGCGACGCTGGTCCGTGTCGACTGAGGCGCCGGTCGCCCCGCCCATCGCCGAGCTCACCGCCTGTTTCGTCGATGAGGTCATCCGTCCCTACGCCGCGAAGATGGCGCGCGGACAGGGTTTGTCACCCGACGCCCTGGTGCGCGCCGCCGGCGAGCGGGGACTGGCTGGGCTGCTCCTGCCCACCCGCTATGGAGGCGCCGCCGCGGGCCACGTCGAGTTCGCGCGCTTCGTCGAGGCGGTGGCGAGGGTGTGTGCCAGCAGCGCGGTGATCCTCGACGTCCACCTCAGCGTGGGCAGCGAGCCACTGCTGCTGTTCGGGGAGCCCGCGCAGCTGCAACGCCATCTCCCCGCCATCGCCTCCGGTCGTCACACCGCTGCGTTCGCCCTCACCGAACCGGGGAGCGGCAGCGACGCGGCCGGCTTGTCGACCCGCGCCGAGCGCGACGGCGACGGCTACAGGCTCACCGGCACCAAGGCGTTCATCACCAACTGCCGCGCGGCGGATGTCTACGTGGTCATGGCCCGGACCGCGCCGGGACCGCGCGGCATCAGTGCGTTCATCGTCGGTGCGGACAGCCGCGGGCTGAACACCGGTGAGCCGCTTCACAAGATGGGGCTGGCGGGGTCGTGGACGGGTGAGCTGGTCCTCGACGGCGTGTCCGTCGGCAGCGCCGACCGGCTGGGCGACGAGGGCATGGGCTTCCGCGTCGCCATGGCCGCGCTGGACAGCGGGCGCATCGGCATCAGCGCCCAGGCGGTGGGGATCGCCCAGGGTTGCCTCGACGACGTGGTGTCGTCGGCGCGCCGCGACGGGAGGGACGTCGACGAGACGCTGCTCGCCGACATCCATGCGCGCACGGTCGCGGCACGCCTGCTCACAGCCCACGCGGCGCGGCTCGCCGACCTGTCCCAGCCGATGACCCGCGACGCCTCCATCGCCAAGCTGTATGCCACCGACACCTGCGTGGCCGCGGCCGGGGCGGCCGTGGAGATGTGCGCGCCCGACTCAGGGCGCGAGGATCACCCCGCCGCGATCAGGCTGCGCGACGCCAAGGCCAGCCAGATCTATGAGGGCACCAACCAGGTTCAGCGCATGGTGATCAGCAGGTCCGTCTTCGACGGTTGAGCCTGCAGCGGAGCGGGCCGCGCTCACTGCTGCGCCGCGCATAATCCCGGGGTTCTCGCCGGCCGGCCGCCGTGGCCCTTGGAGCACGCAGCACGTGGACGTTCGCCTCAACGAGGAGCAGCAGCTCATCCAGCAGAGCGTTCGCGAGCTGGCCCGCGACCGGATTGCACCGCGCGCCCGCGAGATCGACGCCACTGGCGAGTTCCCCTGGGATGTCGTCGAGATGTTCCGCGCCCACGATCTGTTTGCGTTGCCGTTCCCCGCGGAGTACGGCGGCCTGTCAGGGAGCGCGCTGACACTCAACCTCGCTATCGAGGAGGTCGCCAAGGCCTGCGCCACCAGCGCGCTGATCCTCGCCGTGCAGGCGCTCGGCGCGTACCCGATCATGCTCGGCGGCAGCGACGAGCAGAAGCAGCACTTCCTCCCCGACCTCGCCAGCGGGAAGAAGCTTGCCGCCTACGCGCTGACCGAGCCCGGCGCGGGCAGCGACGCCGCCGGCATGGAGACGCGAGCCACGCGGCAGGGCGATGACTACGTCATCACCGGCAGCAAGATCTGGATCACTGACGGCGGCGTCGCCGACACCATCGTGGTGTTTGCCAAGACCGACCCCAAGGGCGGAGCGCGCGGGGTCAGCGCATTCGTTCTCGACAATGCGCGGGAGCTGAAGGGCTTCACCGCAACGCAGATCCACGGCAAGCTTGGCATCCGCGGCAGCAACACCGCGGAGCTGCATTTCGATGAGGTGCTCGTGCCCGCCGCCAACCTTCTCGGTGAGGAGGGCAGCGGCTTCGGGCTCGCCATGCGCGTCCTCGATCGCTCCCGGCCCGGCGTCGCAGCGCAGGCGCTGGGCATCGCCCAGGGCGCGCTCGACTATGCGGTCGGCTACGCCCGCGAACGCAAGCAGTTCGGCAAGGCGATCGCGGAGTTCCAGGCGATCCAGTTCATGATCGCCGACATGGAGGCGCAAACGGCGGCCGCTCGCGCCGTCGTGTACCACGCCTCGCAGCTGATCGACGACCACTCGCCCGAGGTCACCCACTTCGCGGCGCTCGCCAAGCTGCTCGCCAGCGACGCCGCCATGAAGGTGACCACCGATGCGGTCCAGGTGCTGGGTGGCTACGGCTACGTCAACGAATACCCGGTGGAGCGGATGATGCGCGACGCCAAGATCACGCAGATCTACGAGGGAACCAACCAGATCCAGCGCCTGGTGATTGCCCGCTCGCTGCTCCGCGACTGACCTTTGACGTACAGGCGTTCGCTGTCGCGCCGCCCTCGTGCGCGCGGCCCAGGCGCGCTGCGGTGCGCTACCCTAGCCTCACTCCGGCGTCACCCCACGTCCCTGCCCACGTTTCACTCGGGAGCCCGGGCGCAACTCGCAAGAGTGCGCAGCGATGCATCGCGGCCGCGCCGCACACATCCTTGGACACGAGACATATGGCTTCTTCGACGCGGCGACGCCGCTCCAGCTACAACCTCGCGCCTCCCTGGCTGCGCACCAGACGTGTGATCGCGCTGATCGCCACCGCGGCAGTCCTCCTGGCGGGCATCTTCGCCGTCAGAACCGTGGTCGGTCTGGCGCATCTCACCAGGCAGAACCCGTTCGGTGTCATCGGCGACCTCATCGGTGGAAAGAACAGCTCGACCATCAACCAGGCGAGCACCAACCTGCACCGCATCAACTTCGCCGTCTACGGCTACGGCGGCCTCGGCCACGACGGCGCGTATCTGACCGACTCGATCATGATCATCTCGGTGCAGCCAAAGCTGAACGGACCGCCGGCGGTCGCCGAGATCAGCATCCCGCGTGACTGGTACGTCCCGATCCAGCTGGCCAATGGCCAGACCGGGTCGAGTCGCATCAACCAGGCGTATGCCGACGGCATGAGCGGCCAGGGCCCTGTTCCGGCCACCGACCCGACCGCGGGTGGCGCCGTCGCCAACCCGACGCTCGAGCATCTGCTCGGCATCCACATCGATCACTGGGTCGGCGTGGACTTCTCGGCGTTCAGGGCGGCGGTGGACGCGGTCGGTGGAGTCGACGTCGTCGCTCCCAACAGCTTCACCGACTACGCGTACCCCGCCGGCGAGTGCAGCCCGGGGCCCAACGAGAACTGCCAGCTGACCACGGTCGACTTCAACGCCGGCGCGCAGCACCTGAACGGAACCCGCGCACTCCAGTTCGCCCGCTCCCGCCATTCAAACGACAACGGCGAGGGCTCGGACTTCGCGCGCAGCCGCCGCCAGCAGCTGGTGGTCGCCGCGCTCAAGCAGAAGGTGGTCAGCCTCGGTGGCCTGGGGAGCCTGCCCGACCTGCTCAACAGCCTCGGCGACAACGTGGTCACCGACCTGCACGTCAACGACCTCGAAGCGCTGTACTCGCTTCTCAAGGACGTCGACACCAAGTCGGTCCTGCACGTCAGCTTCGACGACACCAACTTCCTGTACGAGTGCGGGTACCCGGCCAACTGCGGCGCCGCGTACATGTACGCGCACGACCGCACCTACGCTGAGATCGCCCACTACGTGCAGAACGTCTTCGTCGACTCCGCCGTGCTCGGCCGGCACGCGGCGGTCACCATCGAGGACGGCAGCGGCCGCGCGCTCAACGCCTCGGCGCGCTGGGCCCAGCTCTTCAAGTACATGTCCCTGACGACCACGGACGGCGGCGTCGTGCGTCGCTCCGCGACCACCCAGGTCATCGACGAAAGCGCTGGCAAGGACGCCGCCACAGCAGCGTGGTTCGCCAAGTTCTTCGGCGTCAGCGTCACCAAGCCGCCGAGCCCGACGGCGACCGGGGGGGCATCGGCGACGACGGCGGCTCCCACTGCCGGCGCTGGCGTCGTAGTGATCCTCGGGCAGGACGAGGAGAACACCTTCCTCAACACGCCCGGCGTGGGCGCCTGACCCGCGCCGCCCCGATGCGCGTCGGCGTCCTCACCGGCGGCGGCGATGCTGCGGGGCTGAATGCCGCTATTCGCGCCGTGGCTCGCTCGGCGCTATCAGAGGGCGACACGGTCGTCGGCGTCCGCAACGGCTGGGCAGGGCTCACCGGCGAGGGCGACCACGTCGAGATGGATCGCTCCGCCTTCTCGGGGATCCTGCAGCTGGGTGGCACCATCCTCGGCAGCTCGCGGGTCAACCCCATGAAGCGTGAGGGTGGTCTCGAGGAATGTCTGCGCAACTTGCGTGCCGCCCGGCTCGACGCGCTCGTCGCCATCGGCGGTGACGACACGCTGAGCGTCGCCTCCTGGCTGGCTCAGCAGTGCGCACCAGTGGTCGGCGTTCCCAAGACGATGGACAACGACCTCAGCGTCACCGACTACTGCATCGGCTTCGACAGCGCGGTGAGCATCGTCACCGAGGCGCTCGATCGCCTCCACACCACCGCCGCCTCGCATCACCGGGTGATGGTGGTCGAGGTCATGGGCCGCGACACCGGGTGGGTGGCGGTCACCGGCGGCCTGGCGGGTGGCGCGGACCTGATCATCATCCCGGAGTTTCCGCTCACCCTCGACCAGGTCGTCGCTCATCTCGACCGCCGTCGGGCGCAGGGAAGCGACTTCTCGATCATCGTGGTCGCCGAGGGCGTGCAGATGGACGGCGTCACCAGCGCCGAGGCGGCGGCCGCAACCGATGCGTTCGGCCACGCCCAGTTGAGCAAGCGCGGCGTCGGTGAGAGCCTCGCCGCGATGATCGAGCAGCGCACCGGCCACGAGACACGCGTCACCGTCCTTGGCCACACCCAGCGCGGCGGCTCACCGACTGCGTACGACCGCGTGTGGGCGACCAGAGTTGGGGTTGCCGCGTATGGTCTGGTCGCCGAGCGACGCTGGGGCATGATGCCGGTGGTGCGTGGCGGATCGGTGGAGATCGCTGCCATGAGCGACGTCGTCGCGGAGCAGCGGCGCGTTCCCATCGAGCTGTACGAGCTCGCCGGCGTCTTCTTCTAGGGCGCCCACACCGGCGCCGAGGTGGCGTCGAAGTCGAGGTGCGTCGTGACCTTCTTCGGTGCGGCTGGCGTCGGTGTTTCGGCGTGATCCATCCACCACAGCTGGAAGTGGCCGGTGGCATCCGCGGGAGCCAGGTAGAGGAGAGCACTGCCGTCCGGCGACCAGGCCGGCGAGGCGCACAGGCAGTTGTTGACCATCACCTGCGGGACGCCGGCGGCGCCCTTGGTCAGCGGGAAGACCTCGAGCCTGGCGGTCTGCGTGTCGGAGGTGCAGATGACAGCGAGCTTGCTGCCGTCCGGGCTGACCGCGGGCTCCGCGCAGTCATCGGCGCCCCCTGTGAGATAGACGGGCGGGGCACCCGGCCCGGCAACGCTGACGATGCGCGAGATGATCTGCGCCTTGTCGGTGAGCGAGTATTTGGAGTACAGGACCCCGCCGCCGGGGAGTGGCGCGGGCGAGACATCGCCTCCGGTGTACGCGTCTGGCTGCGTCCATTGCCTGGTCAGCACCTTGCCGGTGAGCTGGCCCGACCACACCGCCAGGTGCACCTCGTACGTGGTACCGGTCTTGGGACCGTCGTAGCCGGAGATCAGCGTGGCGCCGTCGGCGGCAAGGTGTGGCCAGAACGACCAGGCATTGAGCTCGACCTTCGGCGTCTTGGTGGCGTTCGACGTCAGCTTCTTGACGATCGCGCCGGTGGCCGCGTCGACGAGGTAGATGTCGCTGAAATTCGACGCTCGCGCCACCACGAGCAACTGTCCTGATGTTGCCAACGCCGGTTGAATCCACGACCCCGCCTGTGCGGACAGGTTCATGTCTGTGAACTGGCCGCCACGGAAGCGGTAGAGGTGCCCCGCCTGGCTCACGTAGATGGTCCCGGGCAGGCTCAGCGCCGGTGTCTCCGCGGTGGGCGCGACTGCGTTGGGATGGGTGATCAATGTGGACTTGCGGCTGTCGAGGAAGCGGTTGACGCCGAGCCCGAACGCCGTCCACAGCACCAGGAGGACGACGAAGAACCGCAGACGCCTCACGCTTGCGGGAAGTACTTGCGTACGAGCGGCAGGATCAGGTCCCAGTTGGGAACTACCACGCTCTGCGAGCCGATGATCTGTGGCGCGGAGTAAGGCGGCTGCAGCACCACCTGCTGCACGTTGCTGAGCGAGACGTTGCCGGCGATGGGCAACAGGTCGCCCACCTGGGCCACCGACATGTCGGTGGTGAACTGGCCACTCATCGCGCCGGCGATGTCGGGCACGTCGGCGATGCCGAGCAGCTTGGCCTTGGCCCGAAACGCCAGGAGCACCTGCTGCTGGCGAGCCGAACGCCCGAAGTCACTGCGCAGGTCGTCGTGTCGCGAGCGAACGTACTGCAGCGCCTGGAGCCCGTTCATGTGCTGGGGTCCAGGAAGCACCGCCACCCGCTCGATGTCGTACGGATTGTTGCCGCCGAGGTCCTTGGGATAGAAGTCGTCGAGGACCGGGTTGCTGGCCACCACGTCGACGCCGCCGACCTTGTCGATGAGGTGGACCAGGCCGAGCAGACCGATCCAGGCAAAGTGGTCGATATGCACGTTGAAGTCGCGCTCCACCGTGGCGATCGCGGCATCGGCTCCACCCTGGAGGTACGCCTTGTCGATCTTGTCAGTGCCCCCGGTGGAGAGGGGCACGTAGAGGTCGCGCGGGATCGAGAGCATGGTGACGTGCTTGGTCACCGGGTCCACCCGGGCTAGGATCATCGACTGAGTGAGCACGGCGCCCCCCGGGAACTTGGCGTCGTTGTCCGAGCCGAGAAGCAGCACCGTGAACGCGCGTGCGCTGGAGGCCACGGCGACCGGCTGGCTGACCGGCGCGGCTGCCGATGGGCTCGTGCTCGGTGCGGTTCCCTGGTGGATGCCGTGCCCGAAGTCCTGGAAGGCGGCCGCGATGGCAGGCGAGAAATAGAAGGCAGCGCCGGCGGCGCCGGCGACGGCGAAGCTGAGCAAGATGCCGGCGACGGCGAGGACGCGGGGACCCCGCCGTGGTCGTCGTGACCTGCGTTGCCGCCGCCGGCGCGACGGCGCCTCGGGAACGCTCACCGGGCGATGGTACGAGAAGGCCGACTCGCCTCGACGCTCCCGATCGGCGTGCCCGGACCCCGCGGCTACACTCGGCCCGCATGGACATCGCCACCCGGCTTCTCGAGGGCGACGTGCGCGCCCTGGCCCGGGCCATACGGCTGGTGGAGGATCGCGATCCCGCCGCCGAGGAGGTGATCCGGGGAGTGCGCGGCCGCGCCGGCGCCGCCCACGTGGTCGGCGTCACTGGCCCTCCCGGGAGCGGCAAGAGCACCGTCTGCGACCAGCTGATCACCCGCTGGCGCAAGGCCGGGCATCGCGTCGGGGTGATCGCCGTCGACCCGTCCAGCCCCTTCAGCGGCGGCGCCATCCTCGGCGACCGGGTGCGCATGCAGCGCCACACCGGCGACGACGGCGTGTACATCCGCAGCATGGCCGCCCGGGGGCATCTCGGGGGGCTGGCCAGCGCCGCCCGCGAGGCGATCCGTCTCATCGACGCCAGCGGACGCGACCGCTGCCTGCTCGAGACGGTCGGAGTGGGCCAGAGCGAGCTCGAGGTGATGCAGACGGTGGACACAACCGTTGTGGTGACCACGCCGGTGTCCGGTGACAGCGTGCAGATCCTCAAGGCGGGCATCCTCGAGATCGCCGACATCTTCGTGGTCAACAAGGCCGATGTGCCCGGCGCGGACAAGGTGGCCCGCGAGCTGCGCGACCTGGTCCGTCAGACCAAGGGGACGAGCGACTGGAAGCCGCCCGTGGTGCAGACCAGCGCCACCAGCGGCGCCGGAGTCGATGAGCTGCTCGATGCCATCGAACGGCACCACGTGGCCATCGCCGCAAGCGGCGAGCTGGAGCGCCGCCGTCGCGAGCGCCTTCAGGCAGAGATCGAGGCGATCGTCGTCGAACGCGCCGCCGACCGAGCGCGACGGGAGCTCGAAGAGGGCACAATGGGTTCCGAGCTGAGCGGCGATCTCCGCGGCGTCGACCCCTACGCCATCGCCGACCGCATCCTCAACGCCAACACAGGCGGAGCCCATTGATGGCACAGACAATCCAGCCCCGGCGGCTGGCGCCGGCGGTCCCCGAGGACACGCTGGGAGGCCTCTCCCTGGAGCCCAGCTACGGGCCCGACGACGTTGCCGACCTCGACGTCGAGCGCGACCTCGGCGTGCCGGGCGAGTTTCCCTACACGCGCGGCATCCACGATTCGATGTACCGCGGCAAGCTCTGGACGATGCGCCAGTTCGCCGGCTTCGGCAGCGCCGCCGACACCAACGAGCGCTACCGCTTCCTTCTCGACCACGGCCAGACCGGCCTCTCTGTCGCCTTCGACATGCCCACGCTGATGGGCCACGACAGTGACGCGCCCCAGTCGCTCGGCGAGGTGGGCCGCTGCGGCGTCGCCATCGACTCCGTCGAAGATATGCGCACCCTCTTTGACGGCATCGACCTCGGTCGTGTGACCACCTCGATGACCATCAACTCGCCGGCGCCGATCGTGTTCGCGCAGTACCTCGTCGTCGCCGAGGAGCAGGGAGTTCCCATCGAGCGTCTCGGCGGCACCCTCCAGAACGACATCCTCAAGGAGTACATCGCCCAGAAGGAGTTCATCTTCCCGGTCCAGCCGTCGATGCGTCTGGTCACCGACGTGGTCACATTCTGTGCCGAGAAGGTGCCGCGCTGGCACCCCATCTCGGTCAGCGGTTATCACATCCGCGAGGCGGGCAGCACCGCCGCGCAGGAGTTGGCTTTCACTCTGGCCGACGGGTTCGCCTACGTGGAATCGGCGATCGCCGCGGGACTCGACGTCGACGACTTTGCGCCGAGGCTCAGCTTCTTCTTCAACAGCCACATTGACTTCTTCGAGGAGATCGCCAAGTACCGCGCCGCCCGGCGAATCTGGGCGCGGCGCCTGCGGGAGCGGTACGGAGCCTCCAACCCGAAGAGCCTGCAGCTGAAGTTCCACACGCAGACCGCCGGGTGCTCGCTCACCGCCCAGCAGATCGAGAACAACATCGCGCGCACCGCGTTCGAGGCGATGGCCGCGGTCCTCGGGGGCACCCAATCGCTGCACACCAACTCGATGGACGAGGTGCTGGCGCTGCCCACAGAAAAGGCGGCGCAGATCGCCCTGCGCACCCAGCAGATCCTCGCCTATGAGACGGGCGTCCCCTCGGTGGCCGACCCGCTCGCCGGCAGCTGGTTCATCGAGGACCTCACCAACAGGATGGAGGCGGCGGTGGAGGAGTACTTCACGGCGATCGAGGAGCGCGGAGGCATCCTCAGCGCCATCGCCGAAGGGTACCCGCAGCGCGAGATCGCCGAAGCGGCGTTCCACTACCAGTCCCAGCTCGACTCCGGCGAGCGGGTCATCGTCGGGGTCAACGCGTTCACCGAGGTCGCCGGCGGTCAATCACCCGAGGTGCTGGTCATCGACGTCGAGGTTGAACGTGAGCAGGCCGAACGGCTGGCGCAGCTTCGCGAGGGCCGGGACAACACCAGCGTGGCGACGCGGCTGGACGCGCTCAAGGAGGTCGCTGCCGGTACGGAGAACACGATGCCGGCGATCATCGACGCGGTCCGCGCGCGCGCCACCGAGGGGGAGATCGTCGCCGCGCTCCGCGAGGTCTTCGGCGTCTACCACGAGACCCCTGTTTTCTGACGGCGGCGAGGTCATCAAGGTGGCCGCCGGGCCGCGGTATGCTGCGTGCCCCGCGCTCGGCTGAAGAGCGCTAACGACCGGAGGTCGGCGCATGCCTGACACCGCAACCGCCAATGCAGAGGCGCTTCGCAGGGGATACGAAGCCTTCCAGACAGGCAACCTCGACATGCTCCGCGATGAGCTTTTCGACAAGGACATCGTCTGGCACAACCAAGGCAAGAATCCGCTGGCGGGCGACCACCGCGGCCCGGAGGCGGTGATCGCCACCTTCGTCAAGCAGTTCGAGCTGACCAACGGCACCTTCAAGGTCGAGCTGCACGACATCCTCGCCAGCGACGACCACGCCGTGGCCCTGGCCCGGGCGAGCGGCGAGCGCAACGGCAAGTCCCTCGACCAGCCGTATGCCCATGTCTGCCACTTCCGCGACGGCAAGCTCACCGAGGCGTGGATCCTCAACCTCGACCAGTACGAGTCGGACGCGTTTCTCTCCTGAGCCAGCGTGTCAGCCCATCGGCTGCACGCCGGTGGGCTCGAGGGCTCAGCGTCGGAAGACGATGTTGAGCACGATGGTGAGCACCACGCTCAGCGCGATGCAGCTCGCGATGGGGAAGAAGAAGCTCGTGTTCTGGCCCTGGACGGAGATGTCTCCGGGGAGACGTCCGAAGGGCAGACGGCCGCCGAGGGCGAGGAAGCCGCCCACGATCGCCACCGCGATCCCGACCACGAGCAGGAGGCGGCCGAGCGCGCTCACATCCATGGGGCCAGCCTAGCGCAGCCCGCCCGGCGCCACGGCCACCGTCGCCGCTGCGCTACAGTGCCGTGGACGAATCCACTTCAAGCAGGTCCCGTGAGGCCGGCAAGGGATGCGCATCGTCGTCTGCTGACGGCGCGCCTTCCGCGCGGGCTGCGGTCCCGGAGGGTTGACGTGATGGCGGTTCGAGCGGGGACGCTGGACCACGTCATCAGTGCCGCCCAGTTCGATCGCCCTCTGCTCGATGCGCTCTTCGCGCGCGCCACCGCGTTGGAGGGAACGCGCGGCCACAGCCTCACCGGCCGGATCATGGCGACGCTGTTCTACGAGCCCAGCACGCGGACCAGGCTGAGCTTCGAGTCGGCGATGCTCCGGCTGGACGGCTCCGTCCTGGGCACCGAGGCCGCCCACGTCTTCTCCAGCGCGATGAAAGGCGAGACCCTCGAGGACACCATCCGCATGGTGTGCGCCTACGCCGACGTCATCGTGCTCCGTCACGATCGCGAGGGAGCCGCCGCGCAGGCGGCCGTGGTGGCCACCGTGCCGGTCATCAACGCCGGCGACGGACCGGGGGAGCACCCTACCCAGTCATTGCTCGACCTCTTCACCATCGAGCGGGAGCTCGGCCGCATCGGGGGGCTGCACGTGGCCATCTGCGGCGACCTGCGGTTCGGCCGCACAGCGCGCTCGCTGGCCCGGCTGCTCGCGCTCTACGACGGGGTCCGGATCAGCTTCGTGGCGCCGGACGTGGTCCAGGTGGGGCCGGACATCCGCGCCCTCCTTGATGACCGTCACGTTCCTTACCAGCTCAGCCCCCGCCTCGACGACGTCATCGGGAGCGCCGACGTCGTGTACCAGACGCGGGTGCAGAAGGAGCGCTTCACCGACCCGGCAGAGTTCGAAAGGGCGCGCGGTGCGATACGAATCGACGCGGCCACCATGCAGCGGCTGCCGGCCACCTCGGTGGTCATGCATCCGCTGCCGCGCGTCGACGAGATCGACCCCGAGGTGGATTCGGATCCGCGCGCCGCCTATTTCCGTCAGGCCGCCAACGGTGTCGCTCTGCGCATGGCTCTCCTCGAGCTGCTGCTGGCATGAACGGCGCACTTCAGTCGCTCGAGGGGCGACCGCGACTGCTCGACGAGATGGCCGTGGCGCGAGCGGTGATGAGGCTCGCGCACGAGATCGCCGAGCGGCACGACGGCGAGCCGATCGTCCTCGCCGGCATCCGCACCCGTGGCGTCCCGCTCGCGGGACGGATCGGGCGTGCCCTGGCGGCTCTCGGCAGTCCCGCGCCCGACCTGGCGGCGCTCGCCCTCCAGGACTATCGCGACGATCGGCCCCGGCCCGCGCGCCCACGCCCCGGCGCGCTCAGCGCCGTCGACGGCACCGAGCCGCCCCGCATCGACGGCCGCGTGGTGGTACTCGTCGACGACGTGCTGTTCACAGGGCGCACTTTGCGGGCCGCGCTCGACGCGCTCATCGACGAGGGCCGTCCGGCCACCGTCGAGCTGCTCGTGCTCATCGACCGGGGCCACCGCGAGCTGCCGATGCGCGCCACCTACGTCGGCAAGAATGTTCCCACCGCGCCGAGCGAGCGCGTGGCGGTGCGGCTGCGCGAGGTCGACGGTGTCGACGGCGCTTGGATGATGGAGGCAGAACGATGAACTGCATCCTCCGCGGTGTGCGCGTCATCGATCCCTCGAACGGGATCGACCTGACCGGCCAGGACGTGTGGCTGAGCGAGGGGCGGATCATCGCGATGTATCGCAGCATCGACGAGGGCACGGTGCCGGTCATCGACCTGACTCGGGCGCCGGGCCAGGCGCCATGCATCCTCGCGCCCGGCTTCACCGACCTGCATGTCCACCTGCGCGAGCCGGGCGACGAGCCCGCAGAGACGGTGCAGACCGGCGCCCGGGCAGCGGCAGCCGGAGGGTTCACGCGCATCGTGGCGATGGCCAACACCGATCCGCCGGTGGACACGCCGGAGCGGATCGCTGAAGCGCGCGCGCGCGCCACTGGGGCGCCCATCGAGGTGATGGTGGTGGCCGCCGCGACCCGTGGGCTTGATGGCGCAGAGATCGTCGACGTGCCGCGGTGCGCCGCGGCCGGTGCGGTCGCCTTCAGCGACGACGGACGCAACGCCGCCCCGATCCCGGTGCTGACCGAGCTGCTGCGCCGCGCCGCCGACGTGTCGCGAACCGTTCTCGTCCACCCCGAGGACGAAGCGATGATCGCCGCGCGCAACCACGGCGGCGGTCCGGTCACGCGCGCCGTCGACCGGCCCGAGGACGCGGAGACGTCGGCGGTGCGCGCGGCGCTCGAGGCGTTGCGGACGGCCGGGCGCGGCCGCCTCCACCTGCAGCACCTCTCCACCGCCGCCTCGGTCGAGCTTGTGCGCCAGGCCCGCTCCGACGGCCTCGCGGTCACCGCCGAGGCGACGCCCCACCACCTGGCGATGTGGCTGCCTGCGGCGGAGGTCCCCGATCCCCCGGCGCTGCTCAAGGTCAACCCGCCACTGCGAGCCGAACGCGATCGCGACGCGCTGATCCAGGGGCTTCGCGAAGGAGTCATCGACGCCGTGGCCACCGATCACGCACCGCATCGCGCCGACCAGAAGCGCGGTGACCCTGCCACGACGGCACCCGGCATGATCGGGCTGGAGACCGCGCTGGCGGCGTGCATCACCCTCGGTGGGATGCACGGTGACTGGATCCCGGTGCTTCTGGAGCGTCTCACCACGGGGCCGCACCGCATTCTCGGCGACGCCGTGACAGGACGCCCCCCGCGACTGCGCGTCGGTGAGGCTGCGACGTGCGTGCTCTTCGATCCCGCGGCTGAATGGACGGTCGGAGACTCGGCGGGATTCTCTTTGTCACAGAACACGCCGCTGCGCGGCACCCGTCTGCGCGGCCGGGTGATGCTCACCATCAGGGACGGCGGCATCGTCCACCACGACGACAGACTTCTGCCCTGGCCGGCGCAGCTGGTGGAGGCTGCCGGTGCCTGAGCCGATCGCGGGCAGGCTGGCGCTCGACTCGGGCGCGGTGTTCGACGGCTGGCTGTTCGGTGCCGATGTGGCGGCGAGCAACGGTGAGGTCGTGTTCAACACCTGCATGGCCGGCTACCAGGAGGTAATCACTGACCCCTCGTACGCCGGACAGGTGGTGGTCATGACCCATCCGCTGATGGGCAACTACGGCTGCCGCGATGACACCGCGGAGTCCTACCGCGTCCACTGCCGCGCGCTGGTGGTGCGCGAGCTGTCCCTCGACGCGGGACACGCGCGCGCTGAGCGCACGCTGCACGAGGAGCTGCGTCGCTGGAACGTCCCCGGCCTGCGGGGTGTCGACACCCGCGCGCTGACGCGCCATCTGCGCGACCATGGCACTCTGCGCGGGGTGATCGCGGCGTCGGCGGCGATGAGCGCCACCGAGCAGGTCGAGGCGGCACGCCGGGCGCCGACCGTCACCGACCAGGACCTGGTCGCCGCGGTCGCGCACGATCAGCCGGTCATCGACTGGGGCGAGCGACTCGACGCCACGCTGGAGCGCGTCGTCGAGCTTGCCGGGACACGCGACCTCTTCAGCGAGGTACGCATCGTGGTTGTCGACATGGGCGTGAAGTACAACCAGCTGCGCGCCCTGCGCAGCCGCGGCGCCACGGTCATCGTTGTCCGCCACGACGCTGGCATCGACGGCGTTCTCGCCCAGCGGCCGGACGGGGTGCTGCTCTCCAACGGCCCGGGCGACCCGGTGCGTCTCGATGGCCCTGTGGCGCTGACGCGCGCTCTGCTGGAGCTGCGGATCCCGCTGCTCGGCATCTGCCTCGGTCACCAGGTTCTCGGCCGGGCCATCGGCGCGACCACCTCGCGGCTGCCTTTCGGGCACCACGGCGGCAACCATCCCGTCGGCGACCGCGAGCGCGGTACGGTTCGGGTCACCTCACACAACCACGAGTTCCAGGTGGATGCCGACAGCATCCCGCCCGACAGCGGCTGGTACGTCAGCGAGCGCAACCTCAACGACCAGAGCGTCGAGGGACTGCGCCATCGCGAGCTGCCGGCGTTCAGTGTGCAGTACCACCCCGAGGGTGCGCCGGGCCCGCAGGACCGCGCTGAGGTGTTCGACGAGTTCCTTCGCATGTGCCAAACCCCTGCAAGGACCGGCGAGGGCGACGGGCGGCAGGCCGGCTCGCTCAGACAGTCTGCTTCGGCGTCCGTGGCGTCCGGTGCCAAACCACAGTGCGTGCTTGTGATCGGTAGTGGGCCCGTCGTCATCGGGCAGGCTGCCGAGTTTGATTACGCTGGGACGCAGGCGTGCAAGGCTCTGCGCGAAGAGGGAATTCGCGTGGTGCTGGTCAACAGCAACCCAGCGACGATCATGACTGACGACGACGTTGCCGACGCCGTGTACGTCGAGCCGCTGACCGTTGGGGTTCTCGAGCGGATCATCGCTGCGGAGCGTCCCGATGGTTTGCTGGCCACGCTTGGCGGCCAGACCGCTCTCAACCTTGCCGTCGAGCTGTCCGATGCGGGCGTCATCGAGCGGTACGGCCTGCGCGTCCTCGGCACCTCCCTCCAGTCGATTCGCACCGCGGAGGACCGTGGTCTCTTCAAGGCGCTGCTCGACCGCATCGGTGAGCCCGTGCCGGTGTCGCTCACGGTGTCGTCGCTGTCGGAGGCGCGGGCCTTCGCTGCCGAGGTGGGGCTGCCACTGGTGGTGAGACCGGCGTTCACGCTCGGTGGCACGGGCGGGGGGTTTTGCGAGACCGATGAGACGCTGGCCGAGCGCGTCGGCGCGGGGTTGGCTGCGTCCCCGATCAGCCAGGTGCTCATCGAGCGCTCTCTGGCAGGGTGGCGCGAGCTCGAGTACGAGGTGATGCGCGATGCATCCGGGACCTGTATCACCGTCTGCAACATGGAAAACCTCGACCCGATGGGGGTGCACACCGGTGACTCCATCGTGGTCGCGCCGGCACAGACCCTGACCGACCGCGAGCATCAACAACTGCGCAGCGCGGCGCTGCGGATCATCTCGGCGCTCGACATCGAGGGTGGCTGCAACGTCCAGTTCGCCATGCACCCGGAGAGCCACCAGTACTTCGTGATCGAGGTGAACCCGCGGGTGTCGCGGAGCTCGGCGCTGGCGTCCAAGGCGACGGGGTACCCGATCGCGCGGGTGGCCGCCAAGATCGCGGCCGGGCGCCGTCTCGACGAGATTCCCAACGCGGTCACCGGGCGCACCTGCGCGGCCTTCGAACCGGCTCTCGACTACTGCGTGGTGAAGATCCCGCGCTGGCCCTTCGACAAGTTCCCCGACGCCGACCGCCGGCTGGGTACGCAGATGAAGTCGACCGGTGAGGTGATGGCCATCGAGCGCAGCTTCGAGGCCGCTTTCAACAAGGCGATCCGATCCCTCGAGCAGCGCCGGCCGGATCCCGCGTCAGTCCGCGATCACGTGCTCGTCGAGAGTGCCAACGACCAACGCGCCTTCGCGGTCATGGAGGCGCTGCGCGAGGGCGCAACGGTGAGCGAGGTGTCGCGCCGATCCACGATCGCGCCGTGGTTCGTGCAGAGGTTGCACACCATCGTGGAGTGCGAGGAGCGGATCCGCTGGGGCGATCCCTCCACCGAGCTGCTCGCCGAGGCCAAGCACCTCGGCATCGGTGACGCGCGGATCGGCGAGCTGCGCGGCGAGGAACCAGTGGACGTCCGTGCGCGCCGCGAAGCGCTCGGCCTGCGTCCCGCGTACAAGTGCGTTGACACGTGCGCGGCGGAGTTCGAGGCGCAAACGCCGTACTACTACTCGACCTACGAGATGGAGGACGAGGGACAGGACGCCGTCGCCAACGCCGATTGCGTCGTCGTTCTCGGCAGCGGGCCGATTCGCATCGGCCAGGGCATCGAGTTCGACTACTGCAGCGTCCAGGCAGCGCAGGCCTTGCGCGACGCCGGGCTCGAGGCGGTGATGATCAACAGCAACCCCGAGACGGTCAGCACCGACTTCGATTGCAGCGACCGGCTGTACTTCGAGCCGCTCGACGCAGAGTCGGCGCTATCGGTGATCGCCGCCGAACGGCCGCGCGGAGTTGTGGTGCAGTTTGGGGGCCAGACCGCGGTCAACCTCGCGCGGCCGCTCCACGCCGCCGGGGTGACCATCCTGGGCAGTGACGTCGACACCATCGACGCCGCCGAGGATCGGCGCACCTTCGAGGCGCTGATGCGCTCGCTGGGCATCCCGCAGCCGAGCGGGGCCGCGACCACGGATCTCGCAGAGGCGATCGAGATCGGCGACCGTATCGGTTATCCGGTGCTGGTGCGGCCCTCCTACGTGCTCGGCGGGCGCGCCATGGAGGTCGTGCACAGTCGCGACGCACTCGAGCGCTACCTGGTCGCGGCCATGGCGGTGCTGCCCGAGGACGGCTCCCAGCGGCGGGGCACGGTGCTGGTTGACAAGTACCTGTTCGGCACCGAGGTCGACGTCGACGCCATCTGCGATGGCGAGACCGTGGTGGTGCCGGGACTGATGGAGCACATCGAGCGTGCCGGCGTGCACAGCGGCGACTCGATGGCCGCGTACCCGGCGCCGAGACTCGACCCGGCGGTGCGCGACCAGATCGTCGCCGACACCGTGCGCATCGCCATCGCCCTACGTGTGCGCGGCCTCTGCAACATCCAGTTCGTGGTCTACCGCGGCCGCGCCCACGTCATCGAGGTCAACCCACGCGCGTCGCGCACCGTGCCGTTCCTGAGCAAGGTCAGCGGAGTGCCGATGGTCGAGCTGGCGGTGCGGGTCATGGGTGGGCAGACGCTTGCCGGCCTCGGTTGGAGCACCGGCCTGGTTGCGCCGCGCCCGCTGGTCGCTGTCAAGGCGCCGGTTTTCTCCACGGTCAAGCTCACCGACGTCGACACCGTCCTCGGGCCGGAGATGAAGTCGACAGGAGAGGTCATGGGCATCGACGTCGACCTCGGTGCCGCGCTCGAGAAGGCCTTCCTCGCCGCCCTCGGCTCGGTGCCGACGTCAGGTGGAGTGCTGTGCAGCATCGCCGACCCCGACAAGGCCGAGGCGCTGCCGATCCTGGCGCAGCTCAGCGCGCTCGGCTTCACGCTGTACGCGACAGGTGGCACGGTGAGCATGCTCGCGCACGCAGGGATCAGCGCCGTCGCCGTCGGCAAGCTCGGCCACGGACGTCCCAATGTCATCGACGTGATCGACGAGGGGAAGGTGCAGCTGGTCATCAACACCGTCTCGCACCTGGCCACCGACGAGCTGGACTACTCCGCCGACGGTGCGGCGTCGGTCG
The DNA here is from genome assembly GCA_003244045.1 of Candidatus Aeolococcus gillhamiae. Lineage (GTDB taxonomy): Bacteria > Chloroflexota > Dormibacteria > Aeolococcales > Aeolococcaceae > Aeolococcus > Aeolococcus gillhamiae. The sequence goes on along the minus strand of QHBU01000059.1, from coordinate 9,370 downwards.
CTGCGGCCGGACGCACGGTGAAGGACGGCTATCGCATCCGGCTTGCCGCCGAGCAGCGCCGCATCCCCTGCTGCACCTCCCTGGACACCGCGGCAGCCCTGGTCGACGCCATGATCCGGCAGCAGGCCGGCGAGTGGTTCGCCATCGGCCCGGTACGGGCGTATCGCGAGGGCGCCGTCGGGGCGATGCCGTGAGCCGTTCGTTGCGCGAGGTGCGCGACGAGCATGGCGAGGTCGTCGCCGTCGAGGTCCTCGGTGGTGGCATGGTCGAGGTGAGCGCGCGGTTGCCGCACCTCGCCGCCACGGCGCTCCCCGGCCAGTTCGCGCAGCTGCGCTGCGGCGATGGCTTCAGCCCGCTGTTGCGCCGGCCGTTCAGCGTCGCGTGGAGCGAGGCTGACGTGGTCGCGTTCATCCTCGCACCGGTAGGGGCAGGCACTCGCATCCTCGCCTCGCTCCGGCCCGGCGACCCACTCACCGCCCTGGGTCCTCTCGGCGTCGGTTTCACGGTGGACACGGGTGCGCCGCGATCGCTGTGCCTGTCCGGTGGACTCGGCTGCGCCCCCTTTCCGCTCCTGGTCCGCGCCCTGCGAGGCCACGGTCAGCAGGTCACGGTGGTGAGCGGTGCGGCCAGCGCGGACCTTCTTTACCCACCGGATCGTTTCGCCCGCGGCGACCCCGATGTCGATGTCGTCGAGCTGACGGTCGATGGCAGCCGGGGCATGCGGGGCGTGGTGACCGCGGGCATCCCCGATGACCTCGACGCTGCCACCGCCGTGTACGCGTGCGGACCCAACCCGATGCTCGCCGCGCTGTCGCGCACACTCGCCGGTGGCAGGACGCCTCCGCGTATTGTCGAGGTGTCGTTGGAGGCCCCGATGGGCTGCGGCTTCGGGACCTGCCTTGGCTGCGCGCTGCCCGTCCACCGCGGGGACGGCGCGTCGCAGTGGGCGCTCTGCTGTAGCGACGGACCGGTCATGCCGATCCGCCTGGTGGCCTGGGACGAGCTCATGCGTCTTCCCCCGGCGCACGTCGCATGACCGATGCGAGCACCGAGATGAGTGTCGACATGGGCGTCGACCTCGGCCGCGGGCTGCGCCTGGCCAACCCGGTGGGCCTGGCCAGCGGCACCGCCGGCTTCGGCTTCGAGCTCGCCGAGCTCATCGACCTCGATCGTGTCGGTGCCCTCTACACGAAGGGGACAACCAGGCTCGCCCGCGCCGGCAACGCACCTCCGCGCGTCGCCGAGACCGCGGGCGGGATGCTCAACAGCATCGGGCTGCAGAACCCCGGCGTCGAGCATGTCGCGCATGAGTACGCACCGCGGTTTGCACAGTGGACGTGCGCGGTGGTCGTCAACGTCGCCGGCGCCAGCGTCGCCGAGTACGTCGACTGCGTGCGCATCCTCGATGCCGCACCCGGTGTCGACGGCTACGAGCTGAACATCTCCTGCCCCAACATCACGCACGGCCTCGACCTCGGTCGCGACCCGCAGGAGGCTGCGCGCGTCACGGCCGCGGTCCGCGCGGTCACCGGACGGTGCGTGATCGTGAAGCTGAGCCCCAACGTCACCGACATCGCAGCGGTCGCCGTCGCTGTCGAGTCCGCCGGCGCGGACGCGGTCTCGGCGGTCAACACCTTCGTGGGGATGAAGATCCACCGTCACCTGCGCCGGCCGGTGCTGCCGCGGTCCGGGACGGGTGGTCTGAGCGGCCCGGCCATCAAGCCGCTGGCGCTGGCCGCGGTGGCCGCCGTGCGCCAGGTGGTCAGGATCCCGGTGATCGGCGTCGGGGGGATCAGCGACGCGGGCGACGCCGTCGACTTCCTGGTGGCCGGAGCAGACGCCGTCCAGGTGGGCACGGCGACGTTCGCCGATCCCGTTGCCGCGGTGCACATTGTCGACGGTCTGCGCGAGTACCTGGCCGACGCCGGCGTCTCTGGCCCGCGCGAGCTTCGCTGGCTCCCGGAACGGGATGCCGAAAGGCAACCGTAAGGGTTGACCCTGCAGGATATTCAGCCATGACCGACGTCCGACCAGACAGATTCGACCTGGCTCCGGGACCGCCCGGGCCCGGCGCGCTGGCCCCGCCGCTGCCGCCGCCACCACCCCCATCGGGCTTGCCGGGACGGCCCAGGCGCTCCCTCCCTGCTGCAGCCGCGGTGGCCGGCGCGCTGATCGCCGGCGTGGCCGTGGGTGTGCCCCTGGGCCTGCTGACCCGCGGCACCCACGCCACCCCGTCGAGCACGGCGACCCTGGCCCCGTCACCCTCGAGCGCTGCCGTGACCCACGCCACCGCGCTGTACGAACAGGCGCTCAGCGCCGCCAACAGCTCCACCGGTTTCCATTACGTGGCGGTATCGAAGGGCAGCAACGGCAACCAGACCATCACGGGCGACGCCGGCCAGGACGGCGGCAACCAGCTGATCACCATGGACTCCACGTACGGTCCCGAGAAGTTCACCCTGCTGCTGATGAACGGCACGGTGTACTTCCAGGGCAACGGTCCGGCTCTCCAGGATCAGCTCGGTGTGCCGGCGGCAAGCGCCCCCGGCCTGGCGGACAGATGGGTTTCTGTCTCGAGCGGTGACGCTCCCTACGGAGTTGTCGCGCCGGGAATCACGGTCGGGGACCAGGTCCAGGAGGCAGGGCTGACGCCCTCGTCGATCAAGCAGCTCGGCGGTGGCGCCAGGAGGATCGCGGGGGCGGTGCCGGCGCAGCAGGGAGCGACCGGTTCTGCGCACCTCGACATCGCCGCCGGCTCCAACCTTCCCGTCTCATATGTCGCCACGGTGACCGACACCGGAACAACCACCACGAGCACGACCACATTCAGCAGATGGGGAATGACGCCGGCGGTGACCCCCCCCGCGGGTGCAGTCGCCTGGTCGACGCTCGGCGCGTCGCAGCCGCCCGGCGGGTACGGGAGCGGCGGCCACTCGGCGTCGCAAACGCCGGCGGCGTAGCTGACGCTGCCCCCTGGAGGAGTCGAACCTCCATCAACCGGTTAAAAGGCGGCCGGGGGCTTTTCGCCTGCGTCCGCGAGTGCCCGGTCCAGTCCAATCCAAATTGCCCTGTAGCTTCGTCTTATCCGCCGATGTCCGCCCGCATCCGCCTTGTTCGGATCCCGCTTGCTACACGATTTGCTACACGTGAGGCTTTGCCTAGGACGTGCGTGGTCAGAACCCGGTGGCAGTCTGGGTCGGCCACATCCTGCAGTAGTAACAGTCAGGCCGAGGTGCATCGTTACCAATAAACGACGCACCAACAGAACCGCGGTACTCAACGAGCGCATTCGGAGATCGCAAGCCGGTCGTCCAAACCATCCATTCAGTTACGGCCAACGATGCGACGACGCCGTTGAGGCTGACCACCGACGGCCCAGACGCGTTCAAGTCGTCTCGCCCAACCCCATAAATCGTGGCATCTACCTCGAGTTGATCCACTGACATCGCGGCTCGTTGAAGGGCGCTCTGATTGATCAGGTCCATGCACAGAGGACACCGCTCACCTGCGCCCGAGAACATCACTCGCCCGCCGTACCACGTATTGCCGTTACTGCCGCCCGTATCGGTAGCCAGATCGAAGAACGGTAGTCCATTTCGACAGCAGATGGCGATCAGATCGAGGCGAGCGGCGTCGTCGTCGAGGCAGCTCATGACGCTGGTACATGCCAGGATGGCTTCTTGCGCGCCTTGATCTAAGAGAGGAGCTGTGACCACTCGAATGCGCATTTCCGGCAGTATGGCTGCGCACATCCGCTGCGCAATTACGGCCTTGTATGAAGCGGCGGCCGCATCCTGCGGAGTGGCCCCTACCAGTCGGTTTAGGCTTGACGTGGTTACCACGTCCGGATCGACCACGCTAAGCGCACCAACGCCAAGGTGACTTAGTTGCTGAGCGACGTGGCTACCGATACCTCCGGCACCGACGATGGCCACGCGTGACGCGGCGACCCTAGTTTGGCCCGCTTGGCCGAAGAGCGCAACGTTGCGACTGTATCTTGGATGATCAGCCATCGAGGCGCTCCCAAGCAGGCAAGGACAGGCCGGTCGTCGCGACATCCTCCCGTTCGTCGATGTGAATCCAGTCCACGGCCTCGGCGTGCCCATTCACCCACGCCAAGCCATCGATGTCTCGCGAGGCGGTCACAAGCGCGACATACGGGCGCCCCTGCAACCTCCACTGGACGTGCGGTACCCACTGCGCGAGTTGTACGAGGTCGAAACGGGAGAAACGCGCTGGCGAGAAGAGGAGACCGTGCGAATGCGCCTCAAGCAAGCAGCTCGTCGAATCCCACGCCCACTTGATTACCTTCGCGCGGGTTTCGTCGTCCACCGTGCAATGGTCATCGCTCCGACTGTCGTACGCTTGCGACTGGACCATGCGCAGCTCTTGAACACGGAACACTCCTACCGCATCCGGCATGCTAGCTCGCATGAAAGCGACTGCCTCCGCGATCTGCAGGTGCTGCGATAGTTCGTCAAAAATATCGGGGGGAAACGAGACCGATGCCATGCTTTTAGGCACCCTCCCTGAAGCGGTCGCCTATCGACCGGGCGAAGTTGACCATGTTTGTGCCGGCGACCACGTTGGCCGATGGCTCCCACACCAGCAGCTGCCAGGAAAATTTACCCCAATCCCCGCCGAACGCGGTCTGCGCCGGATACGCGTAGTTGCCAACCGGCTGCTGGTTGCGGAGCGTCATGTGCGGTCGCACGAAGAATCCATAGGGTGCCTGCCCGGGGATTCGCTCTGGGATTTGGAACGAGACTTCGACCGTGCTTTGTCCCCAAATCTCGACCGGAACGACGTACTCCGGGAAGCGCACCCAGTGGCCCTCTTGGCGGTATTCCAGGCCCGGGTAGTTGCTTCTGAGGAGATCGAGCTCCTCATCTAGCCGGCTGCGCTCAACCACGTTGGTATTTGACTTTCTTGGCGAATCCCTGGCCGGGCATCAACTCGATCACCGCGTCCTCACTCAACGTGTGTTCGACGTTGGTTGCGAGGTTGATCTCCAGCATCTGCTGGTCGGAAGGGATGTTCGCCAGGGCTCTGAGTTGTGGGACGGTTATCGAGGCCGCGCTCCAAGGATAGAGCGTCCCCTCGATGTTGATCTCATACTTCGGTCTGTGGCCTTCGGAAGGGTTCATGAGTCGCTCCGTACACTCTAGTGGGCTGTGTCAACCGGAGTGTAAGCGCGGTCCATTGCCCTTGTCAAGGACAGCGTATGGCATCTACTATAGTGTGGGAATGGCGAAGTCACTCGGCCACGAGATCCATCGGGTGAGGCAACTGCGGGGGTTGTCCCTCAGCGGTGCGGCCACGCCCGCCGGCGTGTCGGCCGCATACCTGCAGAAGCTGGAGCGGGATGAAGTGGAGTCCCCTTCGCCTCGGCGGCTTCATCGCCTGGCCGAGGTGCTCGGGGTCGGGTATGCGGACCTCTTTCAGCTTGCCGGGTATCCGTTGCCAACGAACGACCTGGGCCCCCAAATCGCACGGAGCGCGGGGGAGGAGCCATCGCCATCTACTGCGTCCGCCTTGCGCCGGATGTTCCTCTCCGAGGATGACGTTAGCGACACCGAACTTGAAGAGTTGGTGCGCTACCTTGCGTTCATCCGGGACCAGCGGTCGCCCCAATAGGCGTAGGCCGATTAGCTTGGGTTCCCGCTCGCCGCTATCCCTGCAGTGCGTCGGGCAGTGGCCCAGGCGGCGCCTCGACCGTCGCCGCGAAGACCTTGCTCAAAGACTCCTTTTCGATCTGAACCCACTGCTGGACCCCCTCAACGACGGACGCCAGCTCGTCCCCGCGGACTTGCTCGTAACCATTGTCGGTCGCTTGCCACAGTTGAACCGGCCCACCTAGACCGTAGGCTCCGCCGAGCACGTCAATGCATGATTTCACGGTGCGCATCGCCAGTAGGCGTAAGTGCTTCGTCTCATACCCCGGGAGCGCGTAGTGCTGGAGCAGCCGGCGACCGACATGGGCAGCAGTGGATCCGCTGCCGGTCGTGTGGAAACCGTCCTCCGTGTAGTGGCTAGAGGTGTTGTTACGGTCGATCTCAAGGAGCCAGTACCGTCCGTTGTCTCTCCCGACGACGAGGAGACTGCCACCGAGTGCCTCCACCGGGCTATCATCCGGACCTCCGACGAAGTCGGCGTACGCTTGTTGGAGAATGGGCCGCATGCTGGCCTTGAGCTGACTAGCAGCCATCTCGCAGTCAATCGGCACGGGCAGCGGCGACCGCGCGAGTTCAGCCTCGATCGCCTGTCGTAACCTGTCGCGCACAGCCATGTTCCCGCTATAACCGAACAACAGCGTTCCCGTCGTCCAGATCTTGTCGGCAAGGCCGCCGGTGTGATCCTCCTCCGCAACATGGCTGTCTGCTGCCATGACTGCGCCCACTGCGCTGACATGCGCGACGATCAGCGTCACGGGCGGAAGACGGACCTTTCCTGGTACTCCGGGTAGGCGGAATAGATCTCACCCAGGAGCCGACTGAAAGAACGCGTGGTGACGTAGTGCCCGATCTGACGGATCCACTCCGCGTCACTCCCGAGGTGTTTCGTCAGGTCAGCGACTCGTTGATCGCCAGCGGCAGAGACTGTGTACTGTTCGTAACGTCCCGGCGTCACGTCTAGGAGCCCAGTACAGACCAACTCGTCTCGGGCGTCGTAGAGACGACGATCAAAAGGACCGTAGTCGTAGGCTTCGAAGTCAAACAATTGCTTCCACTCGGGACGGCCGCGCTCCACCACCAGGAAGGCGCCCTTCATGAGGCGCACAGCGTCGGCTGGGTAGGGACCATCGGCACCAGCCGCAAGTAGGAGAACTAGGCCTTCTCGGGTCAAGCGCTCTGCTGAGCTCACCGACCGTGACTATATGCGCTACCAGGTCCAGGCGACCGGATCGCCCCGCCGGCGGGTACCGCCATTGCCCAGTACCTTCCATGGCGAGCTGTGGGTGTCCTCCAGGCGCGATCGGTCGTGGGCCGCCCGTCCCGACTCACCCGGGCGGTTGACTTGTGAGGCGCATGAGTGGACAATGAGTGATAACTACTCAAGGCATAGGAGCTGAGATATGGCCAAGAGGCTGCAGGTCGAAATGACAGAGGAGCAATACCAGTTGCTCAAGAAGCTGGCTGGGCCGGGAGGGCTGTCGAGCCTCGTCCGGAAGGCTCTCAACACCGAGGCTTACCTTCAAGACGCCGAGCGTGACAACGCCAAGATCCTAATAGAGCGCAAGGACGGCAGCGTCCGGGAGCTTGCGAGGCTCTGAGAACACGAAATGCGCCCTTCGGCCAGCGTATTTTCGCGCTGACTGCTTCGGGAGGCTGAACAGTGCCGCAGACGACGCAGCCGCCAGACAGAATTCGCGACCGATTTGATGGGCTCACCGCGGAGGAGCAGCAAGAGTACGAGCAGCATCGGCTCCAGTTGCACTTGGGGTACGGCGTGGGGATCGTGGCCGCTATAGCACTCCTGATAATCGTCAGCACCGCCGCCACCCTCGCGGTCCAAGGCCACTTCGACCGGATGAGTCCTTTCCTTACCGCCTTAGGCCCCTACCTCCTACCGGTCACCGGCGGTGTCGTCGGGTATGCGTTCAGTCGGGGTGGTCGCCGGAACCATTAGCGGGCAGCGTCCCCTCCACCCCGATTGCTCTCGGGAGTCTCTCATCAGTCGAGACTCCGCACGCGCGGCGACGAAGCCTATCCCGCGATCAGTGGTGGACGAAGTATCCGAGCAACCACACAGCGACTCCGACGATCACACCAACAATCACACCAACCAGGATTCGGTCCTGGTTTCTACGTAGGAATGTCGGCCCGGGGGGCGACGGTGCTGGTCGGTACTGAGAACTGATGCGGACCCCGCCATTGTTGAGTTTCAGCTGCGAGGGCCGACAACTCTTGTCGAGGTATCCCATCGCGAGGCGCACAGCCTCGCGATGGCGTGCTTCTTCCCTGAAGTTGGTGCTGTAATCGACGACTCTTCGATCCGTGTCGATGCGCAACCACATGAGTGAGTCATACGGATCCACAATGTTCGGGTTTTCCGGACGCGGCACGCAAAAGAGTACTTGCTCGATAGGAGATCCGTCGAGGTCGTCCAGCGCGCTGAAGTCCGGACCGTGCACTCGATACCAATGGTCGCGGGCTCGCAGCACCACGACAATGGTTTCCTTTGACGCGGTGGCTAGGACCTCCATCGTCCGCTCAAGATGCTCGCGGAACACTAGTGCGCTGGAAGGCAAATAGGTAGACGGATGGGTGCGAGATGATGCACTCTTCCGGGTATGGCAAATCACCCTTCGCCTCCGCTATTGCCGACGTCCGAAGAACGCACCGCGTTGGAGACGTGGACGCGTAGCCGTTCGCTGCCGCATCGTCAAGTACTGCGGGCGAAGATCATCCTGCTGGCGGCTGACGGTGTCGCCAGCGATGTCATCGCTGAGCGCTTGGGATGCAATCGTCTGACCGTCCGGCGATGGCGCCGGCGCTTCAGCGAAGCCCGCGTGGAGGGGCTCGAGGAAGCTGGTGGCCGAGGCCAGAAGCCGCAACTCTCGCGCGACTTCATCAATCGCGTGGTCGCGGCGACCATGGAGGCTCCGAAGGACGGCAGCACACATTGGAGTGCGCGCCGGCTCGGTGCGCGTTTCGGCATCAGCCACAGCACTGTCCTGAGGATCTGGGGAGATCACGGTCTGCAGCCGCATCGCACGCGCAGCTTCAAGTTCAGCCCGGATCCGGACCTCGTGGAGAAGGTCACCGATATCGTCGGTCTGTACCTGCACCCACCCGAGAAGGCGGTGGTCTTGTGCGTCGATGAGAAGAGCCAAATCCAAGCGCTGGACAGGACCCAGCCCCTGCTGCCCATGCGCCCCGGTCAGGTGGAACGGCGCAGTCACGACTACGTTCGCCATGGCACGACAACGCTCTTCGCAGCTCTCGATGTCGCCACCGGCGAGGTCACCGGACGCTGCTACGCACGCCACCGCCATGAGGAGTTCTTGCGGTTTCTCCAGCGGCTGGCCCACGTGTACCCCAACCAGGAACTCCACCTCGTCGTGGACAACTATCGGACCCACAAGCACCCGGTGGTTCGTGAATGGCTGGAAGCGAACTCCCGCATCCATCTCCACTTCACCCCAATCGGGGGCAGTTGGATGAATCAGGTGGAGACCTGGTTCTCGATCTTGCAGCGACGCGCCATCGCACGCGGTGTGTTCCGGAGCGTCCCCGCCTTGATCGCTGCCATCGGTCGGTTCCTCACCGGCTGGAACAAGAACTCCCGGCCCTTCGCCTGGATCAAACCGGCCGACGTCATCCTCGTCAAGGCGAACCGTCTACGTATTCCTGAGTCGGTGCACTAG